>NZ_CP125957.1:4900000-5217500 GCF_030064125.1 Pseudomonas sp. G2-4
CGCGCTGACACCGTTCGGCCAAAGCTTGATGCAGCCAACCGGCTTCATCGACATAACGGCGAGTCAACTCGCCCAGGGGCACAACACCCATTCCGGTCTCGTTGCTGACAAAAATGATCTCCCCGGGCAGCGCGGCCAGGCAGTCCAGCAGTGCGTCGCGCTCTGTGTTCAATCGCTCTGGGGCGTCGAGCATCAGCAGGTTGGTCAGCCACAGGGTCAGGCAATCCACGAGTAGGCAGTGGCCGGGGGCGGCGTTTTCCCGCAGCACGCGGGCCAGGGCCAAGGGTTCTTCCAGCAGCGCCCATTCGGCCGGGCGACGGGCTCGGTGTTGGGCGACCCGTGCGTTCATTTCGCCGTCCAGGGGTTGGCTGGTGGCGATGTAGGTCACTGGCCAGCCTGTTTCGACCGCGAGTTTTTCCGCCAGGCGACTCTTGCCGGAGCGGGCGCCGCCGAGGATTAGTTGGAGCATGAGTCATTACCTTTATTTGGCGGTGTGGCGACCGGCCTCTTCGCGAGCAGGCTCGCTCCCACAGGGGATCGCTGGCGAGCATAAATTCTATATACACCCTGCCCCCCATGTGGGAGCGAGCCTGCTCGCGAAGAAGCCAGCCCAGCCACCCTAAATCCCACAGAGTTCACGCAACAACCCAGTGTCCAAATGCCGCTCCACCAGATCCGCCAGCCGCTCGATGTCCCGCTCGCGCAAGCCGTGGTAATCCACCGCCTGCACATCCTGCAACCCGGCCCAACGCAACAATGCACTGCTGGCCTGCGGGGACTCGAACAGCCCGTGCAGATAGGTGCCGAAAATCTGCCCATCGAGACTTTGCGCGCCGTCGCAACGGCCGTCTTCCAGGTACACCGCCGCGTGTTCCAGTGCCGGGCCGGTGGTCACCCCGGCGTGAATCTCATAACCGCTGACTTCAGCGTTTTCCAAGGCCAGTCGCCCGCGGACATTACGCAATTGTTTCTCATGTTCCAGCGTCGTTTCAAAGGCCAGCAGGCCCAGTCCGGCACTGGAGCCCGCCGCGCCTTCCAGCCCCAACGGGTCGTGGACCTGCTGGCCGAGCATCTGCAATCCGCCACAAATACCCAGCAACTTGCCGCCGTAACGCAGGTGCCGTTGGATGGCGCTTTCCCAGCCGTTGGCACGCAGGTAGGCCAGGTCGCTGCGCACGCTTTTCGAACCGGGCAGGATGATCAGGTCGGCCGGCGGGATGACCTGGCCGGGGCCGATGAATTGCAGGTCGACCTGCGGATGCAACCGCAACGGATCGAAATCGGTGTGGTTGCTGATGCGCGGCAACACCGGCACCAGCACCTTGAGCACCTGTTCAGCCTTGTCGGCCTGGCGCTGGTCGAGGCCGTCCTCGGCTTCCAGGTGCAGGTCCATCACGTAGGGCAACACGCCCACCACCGGTTTGCCGGTGCGCGTTTCCAACCAATCCAGGCCCGGTTGCAGCAAAGCGATGTCGCCGCGAAAACGATTGATGATGAAGCCCTTGACCCGCGCCTGCTCACTGGGCGACAGCAACTCCAGGGTGCCGACGAGATGGGCAAAGACCCCGCCGCGATTGATGTCCGCGATCAGCAGCACCGGGCAGTCCACCGCCTCGGCAAAGCCCATGTTGGCAATGTCGCCAGCACGCAGATTGATCTCTGCCGGTGACCCGGCGCCCTCCACCATCACCACGGGATACGCGGCGCTCAAGCGTTGGTGCGAGGCCAGCACCGCTTGCATCGCGATGGCTTTGTAGTCGTGATAGGCCACGGCGTTCATCGTGGTGACGGCGCGGCCATGGATGATCACTTGGGCGCCGGTATCACTGTTGGGTTTGAGCAGCACTGGGTTCATGTCGGTATGCGGTTCGAGCCCGGCGGCCTGGGCCTGCACCGCCTGGGCGCGGCCGATTTCGCCGCCGTCGGCCGTCACCGCGCTGTTGAGCGCCATGTTCTGCGGCTTGAACGGCACCACGCTGACACCCTGGCGTCGGACCCAGCGGCATAACGCCGTGACCAGGGTACTTTTGCCGGCATCGGACGTGGTGCCTTGCACCATCACAGTGGTCATCGAATGTCCTTGGTGTAGGCCTCGAGCGCCTGTTCGAGGCGCAAGAACTCGGCGTCATCGGCCGGCAGCCCGAAGCGCAGGCTGCTGTTGTTCACGAACAGCCGCAGGAGAATGCCGCGATGAGCCATGAAATCGTGAAGCCCCACGGCATGCTCGGTGACCAGCCATTGGAACAAGCCGCAGCCGCCCTGGGGTTTGAAACCATGGCGCTCCAGCATCAGCGCGAGGCGTTGGCTGGTGGCTTCGCAGCGTTGTCGCTGGCGGACATGGGCAGCGGTGTCCAACAGGCACGCCTGGCCCACCACCCGGGTCGGCCCGCTGACGGCCCATGGCCCGACCTGCTCAGCAAGCAACTTGAGCAAGTGGCGCTCGGCCAGGACAAACCCCAGGCGCACCCCAGCCAGGCCAAAGAACTTGCCGAACGAACGCAGCACGATCAGCCCGACCTGATGGGCGTGGGCCGCCAGGCTCAGGTGCGGCGTGATGTCCATGAACGCTTCATCCACCACCAGCCAGCCACCGCGCTGGGCCAGGCGCGCGTGCCAATCCAGCAAGCGCTCGGGATCCAGGCTCAGGCCCGTGGGGTTGTTCGGGTTGACCACCACCAGCACGTCGAGGCTGTCGAGGAAGAAATCCACTTCCGCTTCCAGCACTTCGCGCACGATGTAGCCGGCGCGGCGCCAGGCTTCGGCGTGCTCGGCGTAACACGGCGACAAGACGCCGACCTTGCCGACCCGGCGCAGGCGCGGCAACAGCTGGATGGCCATTTGCGAACCGGCCACCGGCAGCACATCCAACGCCCCGTAGTAATCGCAGGCGGCCTGTTCCAAGCCGTCATCGGTTTCCGGCAGGCGCGCCCAAGCCCGCGGTGGAATCGCCGGAACCTCGAACGGCCAGGGCGCCAGGCCGCTGGACAAATCGAGCCAGTCAACCTCAGCGATCCCGTATTGCCGGGCCGCGTTACGCAAGCGCCCACCGTGCTCAAGCATAAAACTCAGCTCCCAGGCAGAGAATCAGCAGCCATAACCATACGCCGCGCTGGACCAATTGCCAGCCGCGATCAATTGAATCGGCACTCGCCGGCACGCCTTCGCCCAGGGGCGGACGTTGGTGCAGTTCACCGTGATAAACCGCCGCCCCGCCCAACTCGACACCCAGCGCACCGGCACCGGCGGCCATGACCGGCCCGGCATTGGGGCTGTCCCAGGTCGGGCCCTGGGTGCGCCAGCACTTGAGCGCCAAGCGGGTTTTGCCAAGCACTGCATAGGTCAACGCCACCAGGCGCGCAGGAATATAGTTGAGCCCATCGTCAATTTTTGCCGCCGCCCAGCCGAAGCGCTCGAAGCGTTCGTTGCGATAGCCCCACATGGCGTCGAGGGTATTGCTCAGGCGGTACAACACCACCCCAGGCGCACCGGCCACGGCGAACCAGAACAATGCGGCGAACACCGCATCGCTGCCGTTCTCCAGCACCGACTCGGTGGCGGCGCGGGCCACGGCGGTTTCGTCCAGTTCGCGGGTTTCGCGACTGACCAGGTAGCCGACACGCTGGCGCGCGGTGTCCAGATCGCCACTGCGCAGCGCCTGGGCCACCGGCTCGACATGTTCCCCGAGGCTGCGCAGGCCGAGGGCGCAGTACAGCGCGAGGATCTCCACCAACCAACCCACCATGGGTGCCCAGGACAGGGCCGTGGCGAGCAAGGTCAACGGCACCACGGCGATAATCCACGCCGTCACGCCATGACTGCGCCAGCCGCGCCCACCAGAGTTGAAGCGTTGTTCGATCCGCTCGGCAAAACCGCCGAACGCCACCAGTGGATGCCAACGCCGGGGCTCGCCCAGCAGCGCATCCAGCGCCACTGCGGCGGCACTGAGCAAGGCCACGCTCATGGGCGCTCTCCCCAATGGTTTTCATAGAGCAATTCATTCAGCGAGCGCGGCTGCGCCCAACCTTCCAGGGCGAGCATCGGCGCCGGGTAAAACCCCTCGACCGGGCCCAGGCACAAGATTGCCAGCGGCTTGGCACCGGCGGGCAGGCCCAGCAAGTCGGCCAAAGCCTGGGGTTCGAACAACGACACCCAGCCCATCCCCAGCCCTTCAACACGGGCGGCCAGCCAGAGGTTCTGGATCGCGCAGGACAGCGAAGCCAGGTCCATTTCCGGCAAGGTCCGGCGACCGAAGATGTGTCGCTCGCGATCCTCCATCAACGCCGCCACCAGCACCTCGGCGCAGTCGTTGATGCCTTCGACCTTGAGCTTCATGAATTCGTCGCTGCGCTCGCCGAGGGCCTCGGCGGTGCGGATACGTTCTTCCTCCACCAACTGCTGGATACTCCCACGCAAGGCGCGGTCGCTGATGCGGATAAACCGCCAGGGCTGCATCAGGCCCACGCTGGGGGCCTGGTGCGCGGCTTCCAGCAGGCGGTGCAGCAAGGCCGGCTCGACCGTGCCGCCGCTGAAGTGGCGCATATCACGGCGCTCGGCGATGGCGCGGTAGACCGCGTCGCGTTCGGCCTGGGGGAAAGCGTTGTCGGTCATGGCCTTTTCGCGAGCAGGCTCGCTCCCACAGGGTTCAGGTGATCAAATGTGGGAGCGAGCCTGCTCGCGAAGGCGGCCTCAAGGTCAGGCGCAAAGAGCGCGGCAATCGCCCGCGGATTCGACGGAAAATAAAAGTGCACATAAGAAGCCGTCATCCGCCCCAACCGGAAGACCGCCTCGGCCCCACGCCCTCCATTAGGGCTATGCCCACGGGCAATCGGCACCAGTTCAGTGCTGGTCAGCGAATGATGATAGGTGTGCCCGCGCAGGGTGCCTTCCGGCAAATCCACCGATTGCAGGGCCAGGGCTGCCAGACGCTTTTGCATCTGCGCCTCACCCGCCAGCAAGCCCAATAGTTCGGCGCGGTTGCCTTCGACGTCAGTCAGGGAATCCAGCAGATACAGCATGCCGCCGCATTCGGCGAGCAACGGTTTACCGGCTGCATGGTGAGCCCGGATCGCCGCCAGCATCGGCGCGTTCCGGGCCAGCGCAACGTGGTGCAGCTCTGGATAACCGCCGGGCAGGTAGAGGCTGTCCGCCTCGGGCAGTTCGGTGTCATGGATCGGCGAAAAGAAGCTCAATTGCGCGCCCATGGCCCGCAGCAGATCGAGGCTCGCACCATAGGTGAAGGCAAACGCTTCGTCCCGGGCCACGGCGATGCGCACGCCGTCGAGCCATGGCTGCGCGGTGATCACCTCGGGCGCGGCGAATTCCACAGCGGGCGGCAGCGCCACTTCACAACTGCCGGCCAAGGCCTCGGCCGCCGCGTCGAGGCGCAGGTCGAGGTCGTTCAACTCGCTGGCCTGGACCAGCCCGAGATGACGACTGGGCAATTCGATGCCGGTTTCCCGGGACAACGCACCGTACCAGCGCAGGCCTTCGGTCAGGCTGCCTTCGAGCAATTGTGCGTGGCGCAAGGTGCCGACGCGGTTGGCCAAGACCCCGGCGAAAGGCAAGTCCGGCTGATAACGCGCCAGGCCCAAGGCCAGGGCGCCGAAGGTCTGGGCCATGGCCGTGCCGTCAATCACCGCCAGCACCGGCACGCCAAAATGCCGCGCCAGATCGGCGCTGGACGGCGTGCCGTCGAACAGCCCCATCACCCCTTCGATCAGGATCAGGTCCGCTTCGGCGGCGGCTTCCCACAACAACCGACGACTTTCCTGCTCGCCGACCATCCACATGTCCAATTGATAGACCAGCGCGCCGCTGGCTCGCTCGAGGATCATCGGGTCCAAAAAGTCCGGGCCGCATTTGAAGACGCGCACCTTGCGTCCCTGATTGCGATGCAAGCGGGCCAGGGCGGCGGTGACGGTGGTCTTGCCCTGTCCCGAGGCCGGGGCAGCGATCAGCACCGCCGGACAGTGGCGGCTTGTCAGGCAAGTGTCACTCACAGTTCGACGCCTTTCTGCGCCTTGATACCGGCCTGGAACGCGTGCTTGATCATGCCCATCTCGGTGACGGTATCGGCCAGTTCGATCATCTCCGGCTTGGCGCCGCGACCGGTCACCACCACGTGTTGCATCGGCGGGCGTGCTTGCAGATCGCTGAGAACCTGATCGAGGTCGAGGTAACCGTGCTTGAGGGCGATGTTGAGTTCATCGAGCACCACCAGGCCAACGGAGGGATCGCTGAGCAATTGGCGCGATACCGCCCAGGCCGCTTCGGCAGCAGCGATGTCGCGCTGGCGATCCTGGGTTTCCCAAGTGAAGCCTTCGCCCATGACGTGAAAGCGCACCTGTTCCGGGAAGCGGCGGAAAAACAACTCCTCACCGGTGCTGTTGCGGCCCTTGATGAATTGCACCACGCCGCATTGCATGCCATGCCCCATGGCCCGTGCCAACATACCGAACGCCGAGCTGCTCTTGCCCTTGCCGTTGCCGGTCAGCACTAGCAGCAAGCCACACTCGTTCGGCGAGTTGGCGATGCGCTCGTCGATCACGGCTTTCTTGCGCAGCATGCGCGCCAGGTGGCGTTCGTCGCGATCAGGGGTGTCGGTCATGGGGAGCTCTCCGTTGGGATTGGATAACGGCGGGCGGGGCACAAAAAAAGACGGCAGCAAGCCTGGCATCGCCCACCGTGATGCCGTTGGATGAATCAGGCCGGTCTCCGGGCTCATGAGCGGCGTGATGCCGGGCTGCGCGCCTTCCCATGTCCATGGACACAGTGGCCTGTAGGCAACCTTGACTCATTTACCGTTGCGGGGGCAGCGCCGGGTTCGTGTGCACTCACCGGCTTCCCTGTTTCACTCTGTCGGCCACGGCCACAGAGCACCTGAAACAAGCGGCGAAGGTTAGAGGGTTGGGGGTGGAGCGTCAATTAAAGCCGCCACGGGCCCAGCGCTGGTTATTGGCCGGATCAATGGAATGACGTCAATCTTGTGTCACGCCACGGGAAGTGATATCAAAGAGACATTACACCCCGATATCACAAGAACAAGAGGGCAAGGTATGCAAGGCATGATCATCAGCAATCCAAAACTGGAGTTCCTGCGCCCGGTACTGGAACGTTGGTTTGACTGTATCGACCGCTACAACGCCGTGCGTGGCGATAACGACACACCTTACTGGTTCGATGAAAAGGCCAACCTTGGCCTGCTGTCAGCGGCCGCCTGGATGGCCGAGATGGTCACGCTGCAGAACGCGCCGACCCGCAAGCAGAATGAAGAAGGCGAACGCAACGTCAGCGCCGATCTGTTTATCGCCAGCACCGAGGAGCGGGCCTTCATCCAGGCCACCCAACGCTGGCCCAAGGTCAACAACCTGAACCTGACCCAACCGCTGTCGGAAGCCACCAGCGATGCCAAGCGCATCAGCTACGCCAGCGACCTGAGGCTCGGCTGCCTGTTCGTCGCACCGCAAAAAGCCCAGCAGAGCACCACGCCCGAAGAGTTGCAGGACATGGTCGACGACCTGCAAAAGGAAAACACCTGCGCCGTGGCCTGGTATTTCCCTTACGCCTACCGCAAGTTGCGCAACGAGGCCGGCTTTTATCACCCGGGTATCGCCGTGCTGTTCAAACAGGCCCACGGCTGACTCATTCAAGAACTGTGGAAGCGAGCTTGCTCGCGATAGCGGTGCACCTGGCAACATCCATCTTGACTGTCACGCCGCCATCGCGAGCAAGCTCGCTCCCACAAGGTTTTGCCTGGCAGACTGGCCTACCCGCAGTTGAACCATCGCGCGTCTACGCTTCTCTATGAATAACTACATGCATTCATAGGGAAGCCAGCATGCTCAAGCCACCCCATCTTTTGATCGTCGCCTTGGCCGCCGGACTTGTCGCTTGTGGCGAGTCGTCCTCGCTGAAAGTGTCCGACGGCACCGGCCCCTCGCCGAAACTGCCCGAACCGAACAAGACCCTGATCCCCACCGTGAACATCGCCGAAGCCGTCGGCTGGCCCGAGGGCGCCAAGCCTACCCCGGCCCCGGGCCTGCAGGTGGGCGCCTTCGCCGAAGGATTGGACCATCCGCGCTGGCTCTACGTGTTGCCCAATGGTGATGTGCTGGTGGCCGAAACCAACGCCCCGCCCAAACCGGACGATTCCAAGGGTATCCGTGGCTGGGTGATGAAAAAGGTCATGGGCCGCGCGGGTGCCGGCGTGCCCAGCCCCAATCGCATCACGCTGTTGCGCGATGCCAATCATGACGGCGTTGCCGAAACCCGTACGGTGTTCCTGGAAAACCTCAACTCGCCGTTCGGCATGACCCTGGTGGGCAATGACCTGTACGTGGCCGACACCGACCGACTGATCCGCTTCCCGTACAACGAGGGCGATACGCAAATCAACGCGCAACCGACCAAGGTCGTCGACTTGCCGGGCGGCACGCTCAATCATCACTGGACCAAAAACGTGATCGCCAGCCGGGACGGCAGCAAGCTGTACGTCACCACCGGCTCGAACAGCAACGTTGCGGAAAACGGCATGGAGGCCGAAGAAGGCCGAGCAGCCATCTGGGAGGTGGACCGTGCCAGCGGTAGTCACCGTATATTCGCCTCGGGCCTGCGCAACCCCAACGGCCTGGCCTGGGAACCCAACAGCGGCGCCCTGTGGACGGCCGTGAACGAGCGGGATGAGATCGGCAGCGACCTGGTGCCGGACTACATTACTTCGGTCAAGGACGGCGCGTTCTATGGCTGGCCCTACAGCTACTACGGGCAGCACGTCGATGTTCGGGTCGAACCGCAGAACCCGGCCCTGGTGGCCAAGGCCATCGCCCCGGACTACGCCGTCGGCCCTCACACCGCTTCGCTGGGCCTGACGTTCGCCGATGGCAGCCGCTTGCCTGCGCCGTTTACCGAAGGGGCTTTCATCGGGCAGCACGGCTCCTGGAACCGCAAGCCCCACAGTGGTTATAAGGTGATTTTTGTGCCGTTCACTGGCGGCAAGCCAGTGGGACAACCGGTGGATGTGCTCACCGGCTTCCTGAACGCCGACGAAAAAGCCCTGGGCCGGCCGGTGGGCGTGGTGATCGATAAACAGGGTGGGTTGTTGGTGGCTGATGATGTGGGGAACAAGATTTGGCGGGTGTCGGGTAAATAACCCACCACCCAAGACTTGTAAAGGAACCCTGTTTGGTCCGGGGACATGGTGAACACCTGTGGCGAGGGAGCTTGCTCCCGCTGGGCTGCGAAGCGGCCCCAAGCTTCTGGCGGTTGCTGCGCAACCGAGCGGGAGCAAGCTCCCTCGCCACAAAAGCTTTCTAGCACTGCAAAAGTTGAAGGGTCAGGGATTACGCGCCAGATGCTCCGGCTGCAGCACCCGCTTGGCACCCAAATAGGCCTTCTGCCAATAAGCCTTGGACAGGCTGTCGAGCTTGACCGTGCCACCCGTGGCCGGCGCATGGACGAAGCGGCCCTCGCCCACGTAGATCCCGGCATGGCTGACCTGGGAGCCGCCGTTGGTGGCGAAGAAAATCAAGTCACCGCTCTGCAAGGCTTCCTTACCGACATCCGGGGCGCGCATGCCGATCATCTCGCGGGTGGAACGCGGCAGGGAAATGCCGGCGGCATCGCGGTAGACATAGCCAATCAGCCCGCTGCAATCGAAACCCGAATCCGGCGTATTACCGCCCCAGCGATACGGCGTGCCCACCAGACCCAGCGCCCGAAAGAGCACATCTTCGGCGGCAGGGGAAAAGGTCTGTGAAGGAGCAAAGACCACCGGAGCCCGCACGGGGGCCGGCGGCGGAGTGCGGCTGGCACAGGCGCTGAGCAGCGCGGCGAGGAATATCAGAGCGAGGCGGGCCGACGTCGACATATGCAGAACAATCCTGATCTGGATGCGGCTTTTCTGCCGTGGGCATGAAAACAAATCCGCCTGCGTAATACGCAGGCGGATTGCCATCAATCAATGATCAAGGATTCTAGCGGCTATGCAGCAAACTTCAAGTAAGACTTTAAGTTTGCCTTACAAACTGTGTGCTTACTTGCGAGCAGTGACCACCGTCGGTGCCATGGCGAGGGCGCGCTTGGCTTCGATGAAGGTCTTGTTCCAGTAGCTGTCGCCCAGGCTGTCGATGCGCACGCCACCGCTGCGGCGGCTGCTGGAATGGATGAACTGGTTGTCACCCAGGTAGATACCGGCGTGACTGACGCGACCACGACGACCGTTGGTGCTGAAGAACAGCAGGTCACCGGGTTCCAGTTCATTGCGCGCAACCAGCGGAGCCTTCACGTTGATCATTTCGCGCGTGGAACGCGGCAGGTTCATGCCGGCCTCCTCGCGGAACAGGTAACCGATGAAACCGCTGCAATCGAAACCGGCTTCAGAGGTACCGCCAAAACGGTAGCGGGTACCGATCAACGACATGCCACGTTCCAGGATACTGTCGGCCAGCACTGGAAGTTGATAAGGCTTGCTGCCGGCGAAAGCTGCCAGCTCTTTGTCGGAGGCCATTTCTTCCTGGAAGGCAACGGAGGAAGACTGGGCGGTAACGGAATTCTGGACCTGTGGTTGCTGCGCTTGCTGGGTCACTGGAGAGTGGGCAGCACAACCGAACAACAGGGTAACGAGTGCGAGAGGCACGAGGGGTGCGAAGCGATTTAGCATGGGCACGACCGTGGCTGAAGTAGTAAAGATGGCGAGACTATGCCTTCTATCAATCTCATTTGCAAATTCAATCGATGCAAATGTGACTTCTCGGTTTCTCGTTTACATCTAAGCGCTCAAGCCCGGTTTCAGCGGGTTACAGCCCTGCAGCCCAGTAAAACCGCGGGCTTCACCGCGTCGAGAAGAGGCTTTAAGCCATCATCTGGCGACAGTTTTACCAGCCCAAAGTTTCTTTCAAGAACGGGATAGTCAGCTTGCGCTGGGCCTGAAGCGAGGCTTGGTCGAGGCGTTCGAGCAATTCGAACAGCGCGCTCATGCTGCGGGTGCCACGGGTGAGGATGAAATGCCCGACTTCATCGGTCAGGTGCAGGCCGCGTCGGGAAGCGCGCAGCTGTAAGGCGCGGAGTTTGTCTTCGTCGGAAAGTGGCCGCATCTGGAAAATCAGCGCCAGGGTGAGACGGGACTTGAGGTCCGCCAGCTTCACCGGCAGTTCTCTCGGCGACGTCGAGGCGGCGATCAGCAAGCGCCGACCACTGTCGCGCAGCCGATTGAACAGGTGAAACAGCGCTTCTTCCCAATCGGCCTTGCCGGCCACCGCCTGGAGATCGTCCAGGCAGACCAGTTCGTACTGTTCAAGGTTGTCGAGGATTTCAACGCCGCGATCCAGCAGCTCAGCCAGCGGCAGATACACAGCCGGTTCGCCCAACTGCTCGAACCGCAGGCACGCCGCCTGCAACAGGTGCGTGCGCCCTACCCCGTCCTTGCCCCACAGATAAATCAGGCTTTCGGTCCAGCCAGCGTCGGCTTCGCAGAGCCGCTCGACATAGCCGAGTGCAGCGGCATTGGCGCCTGGGTAGTAATTGATAAAGGTGGCGTCATCACGCAGACGCACACCTAGGGGCAGCTGAATCGGTTTCATGCTGACTGAACAGTTCCAAAGGAACCGTTAGTGGCCTCTGTGTAAAGTTCGCAAAGTTTATACCCGTGACACGGACCGCACAATGCGCCGGACCACGAGCAAAATCAAAGGTTTGCAGAAGCAAGAGGACGGGGCGTCGGTTTCCCTGACGCCCCGCCCGCGATTTACCCTACAGGTCGGGGTCTTCGGCGCCGCTATAAATGTCCGAATCCTTGTACAGATCGTGCATATGGCGCACCAGCACCATGATCACCGCTGCCACCGGCAACGCCAGCAGGATCCCGGTGAAACCGAACAACTCGCCACCCGCCAGGATCGCGAAGATCACCGCCACGGGGTGCAGGCCAATCCGGTCCCCCACCAGCAGCGGCGTCAACACCATGCCCTCCAGCGCCTGGCCGACCATGAACACCGCCACGATGCCAATCATTGGATACAGGTCGCCGCCAAACTGGAACAACCCGGCGACCAACGCTGCGCCAATCCCGATCACAAACCCCATGTACGGCACGATGGCCGCCAGGCCGGCGATCAGGCCGATCAACAGCCCCAACTCCAGCCCCACCAGCATCAAGCCGGCCGCGTAGATGAAACCCAGCGCCACCATCACCAGCAACTGCCCGCGCACGAACGCACCCAGCACTTCGTGGCATTCGCCGGTCAGGGTCATGATGCGTTCTTCGCGGTGACGCGGCAGCAGGCTGCGGATCTTGGCCATCATCAAGTCCCAGTCCCGCAGCAGATAAAAAGCCACCACCGGAATCAGCACCAGGTTCGCCAACCAGCCGATCAACGCCAGGCCTGAGGCCGTGGCCTGGCTCAAGACCACGCCAACAATGTCGGTGGTCTGGCCCATATGCTCGCTGATGGCCGCCTTGACCTTGTCGAACTTCCAGAAACCGTCCGCCAGCCCCAGCTTCGATTGCACCCACGGCACCGCGCTGTGCTGCAACCAATCGAGCATCTGCGGCGCCAACTCGTAGAGGCGCACCAGTTGTTTGGCAAGCATCGGGATCAGCACCAGCAACAGGGCGCTCACAATCAGGGTAAACAGCGCAAACACCGCCACCACGCCCCAGGTTCGCGACAGGCCGAGTTTTTCCAGGCGATCCACCACCGGATCGAACAGATAAGCCAACAGCAGCGCAACCAGGAACGGCGTGAGGATCGGATGCAGCAAATAGATAAGCGCAATCAGCAGGGCGACCCCACCCAACCAGAACCAACGCCGCGTATCACCCATGAACCACTCCCTAGCTATATAAAGAAAGAAAACCTACCAGCGGAACCGCAGATTGGCCGCTGGCGCAGGCGTTGGCGCTGCCACCGGAACCGAGCCGTCGGCGGCTGGCTGAGGCGTAGGCTCTGGCGCGACAGGTTCACCGGCAGGTATTTCCTGTAATTTCGCCAGGGCCAGTTGCGCTTTCAACTGATCGGCGCTGCCGTTGACCCGATAGACGATCCGGTCGCCTTCAACCCGCTGCAACTGCCCGCCAAACGGTTCGAGCAAACGCCCAAGGGCCGCGTAGCGTTCAAGGTTCATGCCTTGCACTTCCAGCAATTGTTCGGTGGCCACGCCCGGCTTGGCGACGAAGCGCGGCGCCAGCCGTTGACTCACCGCCAACATCACCGCATCGGCCAAGGCGGCAGGATCGGCGCCCTGGGCGGTGCCCTGCTCGCGCTGGTCGCCCAACCACAGGCGCCAGGTTCCTTGCCACTGGCCGCCCTCTTCCTTGGCATGGACCGCCAGCAAGGCGTCCGCTGCGTATCGCTCCGAGGCATCACGCAAAGGCGCCGGGTCATTGCCTTCCAGGTTTGGCGCGGTGGCGACAATCTGCTCACTCAAATCCGCCAGCGGCAGGTGCAACGGCAAACCCCGGTGCTGGGCGGCACGCCGCAATGGAGCGGCGCTGGCCTGACCATCGCCCACCAGGCTGGAACCTTCAGCCGAATCGTTCAGCCACCACCCCAGGATCGATGGGCGATTGGCGCCCCACAGCGACAACCCCGCCGAACGCAAGGCCCGGTCGGAGCTCGCCGGGTCGAAGTCCACCTTGAGGCTTTCCGGAGGGCCGGCGTCGTAGCCATATTGAAGAATGATCTGTTGCGGATCCTTGCGGATCGCCGCCAGGCCGGGGTTCTGGGCGGCCTTGGCGTCGCCGGTCAGGCGCAGCACCAACGTGTCCAGCGCGCGCAGAGTCGCCTGGTTGCGCTCCTCCGGGGTCTGGTTGCTGACCGGCTCGAGCACTTGATACAGGCCATTGAGGGTTTCGGCATGGCTCGCCAGGCTGATCAGCGACAGGCAGCCCACAGACAAGAATTTGAACAAACGCATGGAAGATTCCCGGACATAACGGCTGGAACAGGCCGTGTGAAGAAGATTGAGCATGGCTGTGACCACAGCACCCGGCAAAACATTCACACGCCCGATGGAAGTTTCGCACTGTCATCACCATAACCGGTTACCGCTACACCTTATACAGACGCGCTACGCAGTACCAATATAAGAAATATCGGTTTTTTTCCGTGGATATGTCCCTGCCCGTCGGCGCGAGGATGGCCGCTGCCCCTCAAGCCTGATAAAATCGCGCGCCTTCGCAGACCGGCAATGGCTGGGCATCCGGAATAATTCGTACAACGGTTATTCAATGGCCCCGGCGTCGGTCGTTACCCAGAAATCCCCCCTAAAGGCCTGGATCATGAGCAAGCAACCCTCCCTGAGCTACAAGGACGCCGGTGTAGACATCGACGCCGGTGAAGCATTGGTCGAACGCATCAAGAGCGTCGCCAAGCGCACTGCGCGTCCGGAAGTCATGGGCGGCCTGGGCGGTTTCGGCGCCCTCTGCGAGATCCCGGCCGGCTACAAGCAACCGGTGCTGGTCTCGGGCACCGACGGCGTCGGCACCAAGCTGCGCCTGGCACTGAACCTGAACAAGCACGACAGCATCGGCATCGACCTGGTGGCCATGTGCGTGAACGACCTGGTGGTCTGCGGTGCCGAGCCGCTGTTCTTCCTCGACTACTACGCCACCGGCAAACTGAACGTCGACACCGCCGCCCAAGTCGTGACCGGCATCGGCGCCGGCTGTGAGTTGGCCGGCTGCTCTCTGGTCGGCGGCGAAACCGCTGAAATGCCCGGCATGTACGAAGGCGAAGACTACGACCTGGCCGGTTTCTGCGTCGGCGTGGTCGAGAAAGCCGAGATCATCGACGGTTCGAAGGTCGCTGCTGGCGATGCCTTGCTCGCCCTGCCGTCCTCCGGCCCGCACTCCAACGGCTACTCGCTGATCCGCAAGATCATCGAAGTCTCCGGTGCCGACATCGAAAACACCCAGCTCGACGGCAAGCCACTGGCCGACCTGCTGATGGCCCCGACCCGCATCTACGTCAAGCCGCTGCTCAAGCTGATCAAGGACACCGGCGCCGTCAAGGCCATGGCTCACATCACTGGCGGTGGCCTGCTGGACAACATCCCGCGCGTATTGCCAAAAGGCGCCCAGGCCGTGGTCGACGTGGCGAGCTGGACCCGCCCGGCGGTGTTCGACTGGCTGCAAGAGAAAGGCAACGTCGATGAAACCGAAATGCACCGCGTGCTGAACTGCGGCGTGGGCATGGTGATCTGTGTGGCCCAGGAGCACGTCGAGACCGCCCTGAACGTATTGCGTGAAGCCGGCGAACAGCCTTGGGTGATTGGCCAGATCGCCACCGCCGCCGAAGGCGCTGCCCAAGTCGAGCTGAAAAACCTTAAGGCGCACTGATGTCCGCAACCTGTGACGTGGTGGTGCTGCTGTCCGGCACCGGCAGCAACTTGCAGGCCCTGATCGACAGTACGCGGACCGGCGACAGCCCGGTCCGTATCCGCGCGGTGATTTCCAACCGCGCCGATGCCTACGGCCTGCAACGTGCCCGGGAGGCGGGTATCGACACCCGCGTCCTGGATCACAAGGCGTTCGATGGCCGCGAAGCCTTCGACGCCGCACTGATGGAACAGATCGACACCTTCAATCCGCAACTGGTGGTACTAGCCGGCTTCATGCGCATCCTCAGCGCCGGCTTCGTGCGTCATTACCAGGGCCGCCTGTTCAATATCCATCCTTCGCTGCTGCCCAAATACAAAGGGTTACACACTCACCAGCGGGCGCTGGAGGCCGGAGACACGGAGCACGGCTGCTCGGTGCACTTTGTCACCGAGGAACTCGATGGCGGACCACTGGTCGTACAGGCAGTAATACCGGTAGAGTTGCACGACACGCCGCACAGCCTGGCGCAACGGGTTCACGCCCGCGAGCACCAGATCTACCCGATGGCCGTGCGTTGGTTTGCCGAAGGACGGCTGACCCTCGACGATCGCGGAGCCTCACTGGACGGCCAGTTACTCGCCGCCAGCGGCCATTTGATTCGATACTAGGAGATTTTATGCGTCGCGCCCTGCTCTTCGCTTGCGCTCTGCTTGCCTTGCCCCTGGCACAGGCTGCGGAACTTCAACCGTTCTCCGCCAGCTACACCGCCGACTGGAAACAGTTGCCCATGAGCGGCACCGCCGAGCGCAGCCTGACCAAGGAAGCCAACGGCACCTGGAAGCTGAGCTTCAAGGCTTCGATGATGATCGCCAGCCTGACCGAAGAAAGCACCCTGACCCTGGACAAGGACACCTTGCTGCCACAGTCCTACCACTTCGAACGTGGCGGCCTGGGCAAGGCCAAGAAGGCCGACCTGGACTTCGACTGGAACACCAAGATGGTCACCGGCACCGATCGCGGTGACGCGGTCAAGCTGCCGCTCAACCGTGGCATGGTCGATAAATCCACCTATCAACTGGCCCTGCAGCACGACGTGGCGGCCGGCAAGAAAAGCATGAGCTATCAGGTCGTCGATGATGGCGAAATCGATACTTATGACTTCCGCGTGCTGGGTTCGGAAAAGGTCGACACCAAGGCCGGCCAGATCGAGGCAATCAAGGTCGAGCGCGTGCGCGATCCGACACAAAGCAAACGCATCACCGTGCTTTGGTTTGCCAAGGACTGGGATTATCTGCTGGTGCGCCTGCAACAGGTCGAGACCGACGGCAAGGAGTACAACATCATGCTCCAGGACGGTACGGTCAACGGCAAGGCTGTGAAAGGCAGCTGATCCACGCTTATACCAAGAAGCCCCGCACATGCGGGGCTTTTTAATGCCCGGATTTCAAGCCCACCATCTACCCCTGCGGGAATAAACCTGTGGGAGCGAGCCTGCTCGCGATGGCGTCGGATCAGCCAACTTCACCACTGACTGACACACCGCTATCGCGAGCAGGCTCGCTCCCACAGGATGGGGGTTCAACCAGACAATTGCCTTTACAACATGAAACCTTCTTCATGAAAGCCCCCTGCGACCGAATGCCGCGCACCGCCTGGCCTGCAGGATTGTTGCGATTTTCATGAAAACTTCTTAACGGGCCCAGGCATTTACTTAGCACGCTACCAAAATCTATAACAAAGACCTGCACACGCCTTGCTGCAGATAACAGAGATTGGAGCTTGCAAGATGACTGTGAAAGTAACTGAACGCGACGACGCCCACATGTCCCACGAAGGCATTGCCGCCGGTATCCGGATATGGGATGTGCATCAACAGGATTTGCTGGTGGGGATGTTCCACTCCGAGACGGATGCCCATAGTTACAAGGCTGAGCTGGAGCGCGAAGAAAGGTTGCGCTCGCGTGAGATGGCAGAATCGTAAGAATTGGCGATAGAAACCCTGTGGGAGCGAGCTTGCTCGCGATAGCGGTCTATCAGTGACAGAGATGTTGACTGATACGACGCTATCGCGAGCAAGCTCGCTCCCAGAGGTTTTGTGTTTCAGCGCAATGGAATCACGCCCGCCTTACCACATCAAATCATCCGGAATCTGATACGCCGCGTACGGATCATCAGCATCCACTTCTTCGGTCTGGGTGTTGAGCTGGACGATGCGCTTGGGATCGCGCTCCTGGATCTTCAGGGCCGCTTCACGCGGGATCACTTCGTAGCCGCCGGCATGGTGGACGATCGCCAGCGAGCCACTGCTCAGCTTGTTGCGCATCAGCGTATTGACCGAGATGCGCTTGACCTTCTTGTCATCGACGAAGTTGTAGTAATCCTCGGTGGTCAGCTTCGGCAGGCGCGAGACTTCGATCAATTGCTTGATCTGCGCGGCCCGGGCCTTCTGCTCGACCTTTTCCTGCTGCTGACGGTTGAGTTCCTGGTCGCGCTTGACCTTCTCGGCCATGGCCTCCTGGGCCGCGCGTTGCTGGGAGTCGTCCAGTTCGACCTGGCCTTTGTGGGCCAGGCGCTGCTGCTTCTGTTTCTCTTTGCCGACCTGTTTGGCCTGCTTTTGGTTGACCAGCCCTGCTTTGAGCAACTGGTCGCGAAGGGAAAGGCTCATGGTGCTTACTCACTTAGGCAACGGCCTCAGCCACAGCTGGGCAAATTCTTTTCCTGACGTTTGGCTTCGCCCCATAAGGCGTCCAACTCTTCGAGGGTGCAATCTTCCATGGGACGGTGGGTGTCGCGCAATGCCTGTTCGATAAATCGGAACCGCCGCTCGAATTTTCCGTTGGCGCCACGCAGGGCGGTTTCCGGGTCGACTTTCAGATGCCGGGCCAGGTTTACCACGCTGAACAGCAGGTCGCCGATCTCGTCGCTGATGGCAACCGGATCATTGTCGGCCATGGCTTCGAGGACTTCGTCCAGTTCCTCCCGGACCTTGTCGAGCACCGGTAACGGGCCTGGCCAATCGAAACCGACCTGCCCGGCACGCTTTTGCAACTTCGCCGAACGGGACAACGCCGGCAAGGCCGCGGGCACATCATCGAGCAACGACAACTGCTCCGGTGCCGAAGCCTTTTCAGCACGCTCCTCTGCCTTGATCTCTTCCCAGCGCTGCTTGACCTGTTCTTCGCTCAGGCGCGGGATGTCCATTGGCGCGTAAAGGTCGCCGGTAGGAAACACATGGGGATGACGGCGGATCAGCTTGCGGGTGATGCTGTCGACCACGCCGGCGAATTCGAAGCGGTTTTCTTCCCGGGCCAGCTGGCTGTAATACACCACCTGGAACAGCAGGTCGCCCAACTCGCCCTGCAAGTGATCGAAATCGCCGCGCTCGATGGCATCGGCCACTTCGTAGGCTTCTTCCAGGGTATGAGGGACGATGGTCGCATAGGTTTGCTTGATGTCCCACGGGCAGCCGTACTGCGGGTCCCGCAGGCGGTTCATGAGGTGGAGCAGGTCTTCGAGGCTGTACATCATTCATCCACCACAAAAAAAACCCTGTGGGAGCGAGCCTGCTCGCGAAAGCGGTACATCAGTCAAAACAATACTGGCTGACACACCGCCTTCGCGAGCAGGCTCGCTCCCACATTTTTGGACCGTGCCTGAGCTTTAGCCCGGCGTCCGGTTACGCCGGGTCTCGATGATATTCGGCAACTGGGAAATCCGCCCCAGCAGCCGCCCCAGCGCATCCAGCCCCGGAATTTCGATGGTCAGGGACATCAGCGCGGTGTTGTCTTCCTTGTTCGAGCGGGTATTGACCGCCAACACGTTGATCCGCTCGTTCAGCAACACCTGGGACACGTCACGCAGCAGGCCGGAGCGGTCGTAGGCGCGGATGACGATGTCCACCGGGTAGGTGAGCACCGGCACCGGGCCCCAACTGACCTGGATGATCCGCTCCGGTTCACGGCCGCCCAGTTGCAACACCGAGGCGCAGTCCTGGCGGTGAATGCTCACGCCACGGCCCTGGGTGATGTAGCCGACGATCGCATCCCCCGGCAACGGCTGGCAGCAGCCCGCCATCTGGGTCATCAGGTTGCCCACGCCTTGGATCTGGATATCGCCGCGCTTGCCCGGCTTGTAGCCGGTGGCCTTGCGCGGGATCAGTTCCAGTTGCTCGTTGCCGCGCTCCGGCTCCACCAATTGCTGGGCCAGGTTGACCAGTTGCGCCAGGCGCAGATCGCCGGCACCGAGGGCGGCGAACATGTCCTCGGCGGTTTTCATGTTGGCTTTTTCGGCCAGCTTGTCGAAGTCCACCTGCGGCAGGCCCAGGCGACTGAGCTCGCGTTCGAGCAGGGTCTTGCCGGCGGCGACGTTCTGGTCGCGGGCCTGCAACTTGAACCAGTGGACGATTTTCGCCCGCGCCCGCGAGGTGGTGATGTAGCCCAGGTTCGGGTTCAGCCAGTCGCGGCTCGGCGTACCGTGCTTGCTGGTGATGATCTCGACCTGCTCACCGGTCTGCAGGCTGTAGTTGAGCGGCACGATCCGCCCGTTGATCTTGGCGCCCCGGCAGTTGTGGCCGATCTCGGTGTGGACCCGGTAGGCGAAGTCCAGCGGCGTCGCGCCCTTGGGCAGGTCGATGGCGTGGCCGTCGGGGGTGAAGATGTAGACCCGGTCCGGCTCGATATCGACCCGCAGTTGTTCGGCCAGGCCGCCGATGTCACCCAGTTCCTCGTGCCATTCCAGCACTTGGCGCAACCAGGAGATTTTCTCTTCGTAGTGATTGGAGCCGGACTTGACGTCGGTGCCCTTGTATTTCCAGTGGGCACAGACCCCCAGCTCGGCTTCCTCGTGCATGGCGTGGGTGCGGATCTGCACCTCCAGCACCTTGCCCTCAGGGCCGATCACCGCCGTGTGCAACGAGCGATAGCCGTTCTCCTTGGGGTTGGCGATATAGTCGTCGAACTCCTTGGGAATGTGCCGCCACAAGGTGTGGACGATCCCCAGCGCGGTGTAGCAATCGCGCATTTCCGGAACCAGAACGCGAACG
This sequence comes from Pseudomonas sp. G2-4, assembly GCF_030064125.1. Lineage (NCBI taxonomy): Bacteria > Pseudomonadati > Pseudomonadota > Gammaproteobacteria > Pseudomonadales > Pseudomonadaceae > Pseudomonas > Pseudomonas sp. G2-4. Next base: position 4,920,358 of record NZ_CP125957.1, read on the forward strand.
GCGCGAACGTCGTAGATCTGACTGAATTCCAGGCCCTTGCGCTGCATTTTGCGCCAGATCGAATAGATGTGCTTGGCCCGGCCACTGATGTCGGCTTCCACGCCGGTGGCCTGCAGTTCTTCCCGCAGTTGGGTCATCACGTCGGTGATGAAACGCTCGCGATCCAGGCGCCGCTCATGCAACAGCTTGGCGATCTGCTTGTACTGATCGGGCTCCAGGTAACGGAAGGAAAGGTCCTCCAGCTCCCACTTGATGTGACCGATGCCAAGCCGGTGGGCCAGGGGGGCATAGATGTCGAACACTTCCCGGGCGACGCGGTTGCGCTTTTCGTCATCGGCGCCTTTCACGGCGCGAATTGCACAGGTTCGTTCGGCCAGCTTGATCAGCGCGACGCGCACGTCGTCGACCATGGCCACGAGCATCTTGCGCAGGTTTTCCACCTGGCCCTGGGTACCCAGGACCATGGACTGGCGCGGGCTCAGGCTGGCGCTGATGGCGGCCATGCGAAGCACACCGTCGATCAGCTTGGCGACCACCGTGCCGAAGCGCTGGCTGACCACCGGCAGCTGGATCTGGCCTTCGCGCACGCCACGGTACAGCACCGCCGCCACCAGCGAATCCTGGTCGAGCTTGAGGTCGGCGAGGATTTCGGCGATCTCCAGGCCCGTCTGGAAACTCGAGGTGCCTTCGGACCACAGATTCTTCGCTGCGTTGTGTTGCTGTTCCGCCTCGCGAGCGAACTCGCAGGCGGCCTTCAAGGCCTCGCGATCCAGTGCCGTGTCGACACTGACCGCGTGATCGAGCCAAGCCTCGAGATTGATACTGCCGTCGGTGTTGATCGGCTGGTGTGCTCTCACCTGTACCATCTTTACTTACCTTCCCTACGACGCAGATTCAATGCGTCAACATCGCTGCCCTTCGGTGTCCGTGTTTGCGCCCAGGACTGTGGCGGGTTTGCACGAACGGGTCAGTCGGACAAGCCATCCTGGCTCGCTTCAAATAACGCCATGGCCTCGACATGTGCCGTTTGAGGAAACATATCGAGAATCCCGGCACGTTTTAACCGGTAGCCCTGCTTGATCAGTTCGACCGTGTCCCGGGCCAAAGTTGCCGGGTTGCACGATACATATATCAACCGCTTGGCGCCCAGGGACGCCAGCTTGCGCACCACCTCGAAAGCACCGTCACGGGGTGGGTCCAAGAGTACCGCAGAAAAGCCTTCGCCGATCCATTCGGCACCTGCCAGAGGCTGGGATAAATCGGTCTGAAAAAAGGCAGTGTTATTCAAATTGTTGCTGAGGGCATTGGCCGCCGCGCGGTCCACCATGGTTTGCACGCCTTCCACGGCCACGACCTGGCGTACCTGCTTGGCCAGCGGCAAGGCAAAGTTGCCCAACCCGCAGAACAGATCCAGCACCCGCTCCTCGGCTTGGGGCGCGAGCCATTGCAGCGCCTGGGCAATCATCGCCTCGTTGACCCCGGCGTTCACCTGGATGAAATCCCCCGGCCGGTAAGCCAGGTCCAGGTCCCAGGTTTCCAAGCGATAACCCAAGGCTTGCCCTGGATCGACCGGTTGCGGCTCGCCCTCCCCATGCAACCACAACTGCGCTTGGTGGAAAGCACAGAAGTCCTTGAGGATCGTCAGGTCGGCTTCCGACAGCGGCGCCATGTGCCGCAGCAATACCGCCAGGGACGAGCCGGCAAACAATTCCACATGCCCCAGGGCCTGGGGTTTGCTCAAGCGTCGAAGCATGTCCGGCAAGCGGCTCATGATCGGCTGCAAGGGCTGTACCAGCACCGGGCAATCGCCGATGGCCACGATGTCCTGGCTGCCAACGGCGCGGAAACCCACTTCGAGTTTTTTTTCTTTCTGATCCCAGCGCACCGCCACGCGGGCGCGACGCCGATAACCGAACTCAGGCCCGCTCAATGGCGCCGCCCATTCTTGCGGCTCTACCCCGGCCACCCGCGACAACTGCTCGACAAGCATGCGCTGTTTCAGGGCGAGTTGTTCGTCATGGGGCAAATGCTGGACGCTGCAACCGCCACAACGACCGGCATGGATGCACGGTGCCGCACGGCGCAGTTCACTGGGCTGGAACACCCGCTCGGTGCGGGCCTCGACCACTTTGCCATGGGCACCCAGCACCCGCGCCTCGACCTCTTCGCCAGCCAGGGCGCCGATGACAAACCAAGTGCGCCCGTCGACAAAAGCGATGCCCCGGCCATCATTGGCCAGGCGTTCGATGGTCAAGCGCTGCTTTTTACCGGTGGGCACTTGCGGGGCCCGGCTTCCGCCGCTGGGCTGGAAGCGCAGGCCTCTCTCTTGCTTGGCCATCAGTTGGGCGCGTCGAAAATGCCGGTCGACAGGTAACGGTCGCCACGGTCGCAGATGATCGCGACGATCACCGCGTTTTCAACTTCCTTCGACAGGCGCAGCATTCCCGCCACCGCGCCGCCCGAAGACACACCGCAGAAGATGCCCTCTTCGCGAGCCAAGCGACGGGTGATGTCCTCGGCTTCGCTCTGGGCCATGTCGACGATGCGGTCCACGCGCTCGGCTTGGTAGATCTTCGGCAGATACTCCTCGGGCCAGCGACGAATGCCCGGGATGGCCGAGCCCTCCATCGGTTGCAGGCCAATGATCTGCACATTCGGATTCTGTTCTTTCAGATAGCGCGAGGTGCCCATGATGGTGCCGGTGGTGCCCATCGAGCTGACAAAATGGGTGATGGTGCCGTCGGTCTGGCGCCAGATCTCGGGGCCGGTGGTGGTGTAGTGAGCCTCGGGATTGTCACCGTTGGCGAACTGATCCAACACCTTGCCACGCCCTTCGGCCTGCATGCGCTCGGCCAGGTCCCGGGCGCCTTCCATGCCCTGCTCCTGGGTTACCAGGATCAACTCGGCGCCATAGGCAGTCATCGCCGCCTTGCGCTCGGCACTGGAGTTGTCGGGCATGATCAGGATCATCTTGTAGCCCTTGATCGCCGCGGCCATGGCCAGGGCGATGCCGGTGTTGCCGGAGGTCGCTTCGATCAACGTGTCGCCGGGCTGGATCTGCCCGCGCAATTCGCCCCGGGTAATCATCGACAGCGCCGGCCGGTCCTTGACCGAACCCGCCGGGTTATTCCCTTCGAGCTTGAGCAAAAGCGTATTGCTGGTGACGCCAGGCAGGCGCTGCAAACGGACCAGCGGAGTGTTGCCGACGCAATCGGCGATAGTGGGGTACTGCAAAGTCATGGCGTATTCGCAATCCGGACTGCGGGGGCGCCTATCATACCGGCAAACCCGGCGCTGCCATATCACGCAAAGTGTGGTGGTTATGGCTTATGGGAATAAGCAGCGCCCGTAAGGAATAAGCAGGCCCCGTGGCGAGGGAGCTTGCTCCCGCTGGGCTGCACAGCAGCCCCAAAGCCTGAGCAGGCGAAGGTGCCAGGACCGTGACATGATTTTTACAAAGATTGCCCGCCCGCAAATCGCTACACTGCGCAGGTATTGCGTGCAGGATGCGCGCAAAGCTCAATCAGACGCTGGATGCAGGAGACAAGTGTGCTCAAGAAACTGGGAATCAAAGGCCGTGTGCTGTTGCTGACCCTTTTGCCGACCAGCCTGATGGCGCTGGTCCTGGGCGGCTATTTCATCTGGATGCAGCAATCTGACCTGCACGCCCAGTTGTTGCAACGTGGCGAAATGATCGCCGAACAGCTTGCCCCGCTGGTCGCCCCGGCCATGAGCCGCCAGGACACCGAGTTGCTTGAACGTGTCGCCACGCAGTCCCTCGAACAAACGGACGTGCGTGCCGTGACCTTTCTCGCCCCCGATCGCACGTCGCTGGCCCACGCCGGCCCGACCATGCTCAACCGGGCGCCAGAGGGCAACAGTGCCCAATTGCTGCAACGCACCGGCAACGACGCCACGCGCTACCTGTTGCCGGTATTCGGCAAGCACCGCAACCTGGCCGGTGAACTGATTCCCGAAGAAGCCGACCGCCTGCTGGGCTGGGTCGAGCTGGAGTTGTCCCACAGCGGCATGTTGCTGCGCGGTTACCGCAGCCTGTTCGCCAGCCTGTTGCTGATCGCCGCTGGCCTGGGCCTGACTGCATTGCTGGCTTTGCGCATGGGCCGCACGATCAACCGGCCGCTCAGCCAGATCAAGCAAGCCGTGGCGCAACTCAAGGATGGCCACCTGGAAACCCGCCTGCCACCGCTGGGCAGCCAGGAGCTGGATGAGCTGGCCTCGGGCATCAATCGCATGGCCGGCACCTTGCAGAACGCCCAGGAAGAATTGCAGCACAGCATCGACCAGGCCACCGAAGACGTGCGCCAGAATCTGGAAACCATCGAGATCCAGAACATCGAACTGGACCTGGCGCGCAAGGAAGCACTGGAAGCGAGCCGGATCAAGTCCGAGTTCCTGGCGAACATGAGCCATGAAATCCGCACGCCGCTCAACGGCATCCTCGGCTTCACCCACTTGTTGCAGAAAAGCGAACTGACTCCGCGCCAGCTCGATTACCTGGGCACCATCGAAAAATCCGCTGACAGCCTGTTGGGGATCATCAACGAAATCCTCGACTTTTCGAAGATCGAGGCCGGCAAACTGGTGCTCGACAGCATCCCGTTCAACCTGCGCGATCTGTTGCAAGACACCCTGACCATCCTCGCTCCGGCCGCTCACGCCAAACAACTGGAACTGGTGAGCCTGGTCTACCGGGACACGCCCCTGTCCCTGGTCGGCGATCCGCTACGCCTCAAGCAGATCCTCACCAACCTGGTGAGCAACGCCATCAAGTTCACCCGCGAAGGCACCATCGTCGCCCGAGCCATGCTTGAGGACGAACACGAAGACAGCGTGCAGTTGCGCATCAGCATCCAGGACACCGGCATCGGCCTGTCCAACCAGGACGTGCGGGCGCTGTTCCAGGCGTTCAGCCAGGCCGACAACTCGCTGTCCCGGCAACCGGGCGGCACCGGTTTGGGCCTGGTGATTTCCAAGCGCCTGGTGGAGCAAATGGGCGGGGAAATCGGCGTCGACAGTACACCGGGCGAAGGCTCGGAGTTCTGGATCAGCCTGCGCCTGCCCAAGGCCCGCGACGACGCCGAGGACTTGCCCGGTCCACCGTTGCTGGGCCGGCGCGTGGCGGTGCTGGAGAACCATGAGTTGGCCCGCCAGGCCTTGCAGCACCAGCTCGAAGACTGCGGCCTGCAAGTGACGCCATTCAACACCCTGGAAAACCTGACCAACGGCGTCACTGTCGCCCACCAGACCGATCAGGCGATTGACCTGGCCGTGCTGGGCATCACCAGCAACGACATGCCGCCGGAGCGTCTTAATCAGCACATCTGGGACCTCGAGCACCTGGGCTGCAAAGTGCTGGTGCTGTGCCCCACCACCGAACAGACGCTGTACCACCTCTCGGTGCCCAACCCGCACAGCCAGCTACAAGCCAAGCCGGCCTGCACCCGCAAGTTGCGTCGCTCGCTTTCCGACTTGGTCAACCCGCGCCCCACCCGCAGCGAACCCCATGAACCGGTGGCCAGCCGCGCGCCCAAGGTCCTGTGTGTGGACGACAATCCGGCCAACTTGCTGCTGGTGCAAACCCTGCTCGAAGACATGGGCGCCAAGGTGCTGGCCGTTGAAAGCGGTTATGCGGCGGTCAAGGCCGTGCAGAAGGAAACCTTCGACCTGGTCTTGATGGACGTGCAGATGCCCGGCATGGACGGTCGCCAGAGCACCGAGGCGATCCGTCAGTGGGAAAGCGAGCGGCATTGCACGCCACTGCCGATCGTTGCCCTCACTGCCCACGCCATGGCCAACGAAAAGCGCGCCCTGCTGCAAAGTGGCATGGACGACTACCTGACCAAACCCATCAGCGAACGACAACTGGCCCAGGTGGTCCTTAAATGGACCGGCCTAGCCTTGCGCAATCAGTCGCCGGAGCGCAGCGGCGATGCCCATGGCGGCAGCGAACTGCTGGTGCTCGACCACGAAGAAGGCCTGCGCCTGGCCGCCGGCAAGGCCGATTTGGCGGCGGACATGCTGGCGATGCTGCTGGCCTCCCTGGAAGCCGACCGCGAAGCGATCCGCCAGGCCAACGAAGCCAACGATCACAACGCCCTGATCGAACGGGTCCACCGCCTGCATGGCGCCACACGCTACTGCGGTGTTCCACAATTACGCGCCGCCTGCCAGCGCAGCGAAACCCTGCTCAAGCAACAGGACCCGAAAGCCGCCGCAGCCCTGGAAGACCTGGAGCGCGCCATCAACCGCCTGGCCAGCGAGGCACGTATCAGTGCCTGATCCAGGGCAATGGCGACACGGACGATGGCGGTTAAGCTGAGTTCATTCCAGAGCCAGGAGGCCGCCATGCGCGCGATTCTTTTCAGCAGCCAGACCTACGACCGTGACAGTTTCAGCAAAGCCCCCGCGCCCGCCGGCCTTGAATTGCAGTTCCAGCCGGCCCGCCTGGACCTGGACACCGTGGCCCTGGCCGAACGGCATGAAGTGGTCTGTGCGTTCATCAACGATGACCTGAGCGCCCCAGTGCTGGAACGGCTGGCGAACGGTGGCACCCGGCTGATCGCCCTGCGCTCGGCCGGCTACAACCATGTTGACCTATCCGCCGCCAAGCGCCTGGGACTGAGCATCGTCCGAGTGCCGGCCTACTCGCCCCACGCCGTGGCCGAACATGCCGTGGCGTTGATCATGGCGCTCAATCGCTGCCTGCACCGCGCCTACAACCGCACCCGGGACGGCAATTTCAGCCTTCATGGACTGACTGGTTTTGACCTGGTGGGCAAGACCGTCGGCGTGATCGGCACCGGGCAGATCGGCGCCACGTTCGCGCGGATCATGGCCGGTTTCGGCTGCCATTTACTGGCTTACGACCCGTACCCCAACCCTCAGGTCGAAGCCTTGGGGGCTCGCTACTTGCCCCTGGCCGATCTGCTGGGGCAAGCCCAGGTCATCAGCCTGCACTGCCCGCTGAACGAACAAAGCCGCCACCTGATCAACGCCCAATCGCTGGCCACGGTGCAACGCGGCGCCATGCTGATCAATACCGGGCGTGGCGGCCTGGTGGATACACCGGCGTTGATCGACGCGTTGAAAAGCGGCCAGTTAGGCTACTTGGGATTGGACGTGTATGAAGAAGAGGCCCAGCTGTTTTTCAAGGACCGCTCCGACCTGCCCTTGCAGGACGACGTGCTAGCACGGCTGCTGACCTTCCCCAACGTGGTGATCACCGCACACCAGGCCTTCCTGACCCATGAAGCGTTGGCGGCGATTGCCATGACCACCCTGGACAACATCGCTGCCTGGGCGGCCGGCACGCCGCAGAACCTGGTGGACCGCTAAACCTGAGCCAACACACCTCCTGCGGGAGCGAGCTTGCTCGCGATAGCGGTCTGTCAGTCAACATCAATACTGCCTGATTTGCCGCCATCGCGAGCAAGCTCGCTCCCACAGGGGGGTGGAGTTTCGTCGGCAAGATTCGTGGTTGACCATACCACCCATGCCCCGTGCTAGCATGTCGCGCCTATTTGGAGGACCCATGGCCGAACACGATTTCCGCTACACCCTGATGAATCCCCAGCACACCCTGACCGAAGTCCGCGCTCTGGCGCCAGGCCGCTATCAGGTTACTGGCAATGGCGGTTCGATCCAGGCCAACGATGTGCTGCTCGTCACGCTCAAGGGCAGTAAGGATTTGTCCATGCGCCTGACCGTGGACACCGTGCGGCACCTGCTCAAGCCCATGGGCCAATGGACCGCCATGACCACCGGCCCGGTGTTTGGCGAGCTGGCGATCCATACCTGGCAGGTCAACTGCGACGGTTGCGCCAAGGAGCTGAGCTTCGAATTCGCCGTCGACGCCAAGCTCGGCGTCAAGGCCCAGAAACCGGTGGCCAACGCGCGCATCGCCGAGTTGGGCTGGACCACTGTCGGTGAAAAACATCTGTGCCCGAAATGCCAGGAAGCCGCCTGATGAAACGCCTGGCCCTGACCGCGCTGATCAGCGTCGGCCTGATGGGTTGCGCCACCGAGTCGGTGCAACTGCAACATAACCGCAGCTACATCCTGGAGTGGATCGGTGAACGGCCATTGATGGACTACAGCCACCTGACCATTACCCTCGGTGACGACGGCCGGGCGTATGGCAATGGCGGCTGCAACCACTGGTTCGCGCCCTACACCCTTGAAGGCCACCGCTTGAGCTTCGGCAAGATCGGCAGCACGCGCAAGCTTTGTGCCCCGGCGGTGATGGAGCAAGAGACGCGCTTTTTGCAGGCGTTGGAAAAGGTCGAACGCTGGGACATCTCGCCCATCGAGCAAGTGCGCTTCTGGCCGGCCCAGGGCAAACCGTTGCGGTGGTGGTTGGAGGAAGGCTGAGGCTGACGAGCCCAGTGGCAGCTGAAGCCCCCATGTGGCGAGGGAGCTTGCTCCCGCTGGGCTGCGCAGCAGCCCCAAAATGTATCTATCACCGCGGTGTCGGACAGGACGCAGGGGCCTGCTGCGCAGTCCAGCGGGAGCAAGCTCCCTCGCCACATACAAGCCCTCAGCCGCACAGGGATTATTTAAACGCCTGCAACGCCTCAAGCTTCGCCATCACCCCCGCCGCCGTCTGCTCCCCCAGCAATTGCTCACGTACCTTGCCCTGGTTATCGATGATGTAAGTCACCGGCAGTCCTTCGCTGCGAGGCAGGTCGAAGATCTCCGCCGGATCGCGGGCCAGTACCGTGAAACGAATCCCCATCTGGTCGCTGGCGCTCTTGAGTTCCTCACCCTGGACCTGATCGAAGTTGACCCCGAACACGCCGACATTGCGCCCCTTGAGCTGTTCGGCCAAGGCATTGAATTCCGGGATTTCGGTACGGCACGGCGCGCACCACTCGGCCCAGTAGTTGAGCACCAGCCAGTGCTTGTCCAGCCTTTGCGAATCGATGGCCTGGCCGTTCTGGTCCACCCCGTAGTCGTTGCCGCAGCCGGCGAGCAACAGAATGCCGATGAATGTCAGTGTCGCCGTCAATCGCCTTGCCATATGCCGATCCTTGTCTGAATGTAAACGCTGGCGCAGCCCATCGACCTCTCTCAACGTGCCGGGCGCCTCGCAGCACAGTAGAATAGCCGCCACCTTACGCAAGATGCGACCCGCTCATGACCGATCTGACGCTTTATCACAACCCGCGCTGCTCGAAATCCCGCGGTGCGCTGGAACTGTTAGAGGCCCGGGGCCTGGCGCCCACCGTGGTCCGCTACCTGGAAACCCCACTCGACGCCGCTCAGCTGGAACGCCTGTTGGGCAAGCTCGGCATCTCCGCCCGGCAGCTGCTGCGCACCGGCGAAGAGGAATACACCGAGCTGAACCTGGCCGACCAGAGCCTGAGCCAAGCCCAGTTGATCGCAGCCATTGCCGCCCACCCGAAACTCATGGAGCGGCCGATTCTCGAAGCCGGTGACAAGGCCATGATCGGCCGTCCACCGGAGAAAATCCTGGAGATTCTGCCGTGAGCACGCCATACATCCTGGTGTTGTATTACAGCCGTAGCGGCTCCACCAACGAAATGGCCCGGCAGATCGCCCGGGGCATCGAGCAGGCCGGGCTGGAAGCCAGGCTGCGTACGGTGCCGGCGATTTCCTCCGAGTGCGAAGCGGTATCACCGGACATCCCTGAACAAGGCCCGCTGTACGCCACCCTCGATGACCTGAAGAACTGCGCCGGCCTGGCCTTGGGCAGCCCGACCCGTTTCGGCAACATGGCCGCGCCGCTGAAGTACTTTCTCGACGGCACCAGCAATCTCTGGCTGACCGGCGCGTTGGTGGGCAAGCCGGCCGGGGTGTTCACTTCCACCGCGAGCCTGCACGGCGGCCAGGAAACCACGCTATTGTCGATGATGCTGCCGCTGTTGCACCACGGTATGCTGATCACCGGCCTGCCCTACAGCGAATCGGCTTTGATCGATACTGTCGGCGGCGGCACGCCGTACGGCCCGAGTCATCACGCCGGGGCCGACGGTAAAAGCGGCTTGAACGAACATGAAGTCGCGCTGTGCCGGGCCCTGGGTTCACGCCTGGCGAAAACCGCGCAACTGTTGGAGAACGGCCGTGGCTAAGAAGCCGAAAATCCTGCCTTCTACCCAATGGCTGGAACCACGCGTACGCATTGCCCGCGTCATCAGCCTGCTGTGCTTCATCGGCCTGGTGGGGTTGCTCAGCGGGTATTACCTGCTGATCGCCGACCTGCACGGCGCGCGGCCTTGGGTGATTCTGCTGATCGAGCTGGTGCCGCTATTGATACTGGCACCCGGCATGCTCTCCGGCAGCGCCCGCGGACATTCGTGGATGTGTTTCGTGGTGAACCTGTACTTCATCAAGGGCGCGTTGGCGGCCTATGACCCGAACCGACAACTGTTCGGCCTGCTGGAAATGGCCGCGAGCGTGGCGGTGTTCTGCTCGGCCTTGCTCTATGTGCGTTGGCGGTTCCAGTTGAACCGGCGGTTGGCGGGTGAGGGAGATATCTCCGTCGCCTGATAGGCCGCCTTCGCGAGCAGGCTCGCTCCCACATTTGAAATGCACTCCTCTGTGGGAGCGAGCCTGCTCGCGATGGCCGCGACGCGGTCTCAATGATTGACGGTAAAAGCCAGCATCATCGAAATCTGCGACATCGGCCTTCCCCCACTCTCTTCATGCCACTGGTTGAAAGCATTTTGCACCGTCGCCAAGTCCCGCAGGCTGGTGGGGACTTTGTCGACGATGCCTTGGGCATTGAGCGCCGCCACCACGTCATAACTGGGCACGAAGGTGTCCTTGCCCATCATCCGCAGGAAGCGTGGCGCCGACAGGCCGCCCAGTTGGTGGCCGTGTTTTTTCAGGTAGGTCCACAGACCGACAATGTCCGTCACCGGCCAGTCGGCGATCAGCGCACCGAAGCTGCCCTTTTCATGGGCCACGTCGAGAATCAGCTGGGCGTTGCGCGGCACACTCTTGAGCTTGCCCAAGTGCCGGATGATCCGTGCGTCCTGCATCAACCGCTCCAGGTGCTCGGCACTCATCAGCACGACTTTTTCCGGGTCGAACTTGAAAAACACTTCTTCGAACGCCGGCCACTTGGCATCCACCAGGCTGTGCTTGAGCCCGGCACGAAAGACCCGTAGCGCCATGGTCGAAAGGTAGCGGTCGTCGCTGATCTTGCGCAGTTGCGCCGGGGTCTTGGGGACCGGCAGGTGGGCTTCCAGTTCAGCCGCCGAACCGAAGCGGTTCAGACAATACTCGTGCAGCCACTTGTAATCGCGCATGCCCTCTCCTGGGGTCGGAAATGAAAACGGCGCTCGCGAGCGCCGTGAATAGGAGCCTTTGCCCTCGTCAGAGGTTCACCACGTTGACGAACCGTGGCGTGGCGTTTTCGTCGATGCGCAGGTTGGTGAAGTCGAACAGGTTGCGGTCCGCCAGTTGCGATGGAACGACGTTCTGCAAGCCACGGAAAATGCTCTCGGTACGGCCTGGGGTCTTGCGTTCCCACTCCTGGAGCATCTCCTTGACCACCTGGCGCTGCAGGTTCTCCTGGGAACCGCACAGGTTGCAGGGGATGATCGGGAATTGCTTGAAATCCGAATAGGCCTGGATGTCTTTCTCGCTGCAATAGGCCAGCGGACGGATCACCACGTTGCGCCCATCATCGGCCCGCAATTTCGGCGGCATGGCCTTGAGCGAACCGTTGTAGAACATGTTCAGGAAAAACGTCTCGACGATGTCGTCGCGGTGGTGACCCAGGGCCATCTTGGTCGCCCCGATCTCGTCGGCGAAGGTGTAGAGCGTGCCGCGACGCAGGCGTGAACACAGTGAGCAGGTGGTCTTGCCTTCGGGGATCAATTCCTTGACCACCGAATAGGTGTCTTTTTCGACGATGTGGTATTCCACGCCCAGCGATTCGAGGTAGGCCGGCAACACATGCTCGGGAAACCCGGGCTGCTTCTGGTCCATGTTCACCGCGACGATATCGAACTTGATCGGCGCGACCTTCTGCAAATGCATCAGCACATCGAGCAAGGTATAGCTGTCCTTGCCCCCGGACAGGCAGACCATGACCTTGTCGCCATCCTCGATCATGTTGAAATCGGCGACCGCCTCACCGGCCTGGCGGCGCAGGCGCTTTTGCAGTTTGTTCTGGTTGACCGTAAGAGTGCCCATGACGCGAAATCCGTGAGGTGTGACGAAAGGCCGGCATTTTACGCAAAAAACCTCCCGTATGGCACCGTCCCCCTGTGGCGAGGGAGCTTGCTCCCGCTGGGTTGCGCAGCAACCCCAAGATGTATCTGCCACCACAGTGCTTCAGATAAAAGGCAGGGGCCTGCTGCGCAGTCCAGCGGGAGCAAGCTCCCTCGCCACCATGAATCTCTTCGCCTGAGAATTGCGCGCACAGATCAAGCCGCGATTAGCCTGTTCCTTTACAGCGCGATTTGCTCTAAGCCCCCCATCCCCCTGGCGAGAACTCCTTTCTATACTGCGACATAAGGTCGCACACATATTCAGACCTTTACTTACTTGGCCACCTTGGCCCGTGTAGGCGCTCCGTTGGGGGGCGATGGCAATAACAAAGGAGTGACTGACTATGATCCATCATGTCGTGGGGCTCTTTACCCACCCTGATCAAGAATGGAAAGACATCCGTGGCGATCAGGAGGAAAGCATCAGCCACATGTACCTCACCCACACGCTGATCCTGGCGGCCATTCCCGCAGTATCGGCGTTTATCGGCACCACGCAGGTGGGATGGGTCATCGGCAGTCGTCCACCGGTCATGCTGACCCAGGAAAGCGCCCTGTGGATGACCATCATGTCGTACCTGGCCATGCTGGGCGGTGTGGCGGTCATGGGCGCATTCATCCACTGGATGGCCCGTACCTACGACGCTAACCCAAGCCTGGCCCGTTGCATCGCGTTCGCCACCTACACCGCAACACCGCTGTTCATCGGCGGCCTCGCGGCGCTCTACCCGCACATGTGGCTGGGGATGATCGTCGGCACGGCGGCAATCTGCTACACGGTCTACCTGCTGTATGTGGGCCTGCCAACCTTTATGAACATTCCTCAGGACGAAGGCTTTCTATTTTCCAGTTCGGTGCTCGCCGTCGGCCTGGTGGTGCTGGTGGCCATCATGGCGTTTACGGTGATTGTCTGGGGGCTGGGCGTCGGCCCGGTGTATACCAATTGACGATTGAAGCTCCATAGCGCTCCTCCATAAAAAAGCAGGATCTGCCAACACAGGCCGCCGCAAGGCGGCCTTCCTGCGTTTGGAGCAGTCGAAACGACCATTGGGCGCCTGAGCGATTCGCAACGGTCGACGCTTGCGGCATACTCGTGATTCTGGAGACCCGTAAAGCATGCTCGAGCAACTCAATACCCGCGTCGAAGAGTGTTACCAACAAGCCGAATCCTTTTTCAAACGTCCTTTCAAACGCCCGGTGGTCAGCTTCAAATTGCGTGGCCAGAAGGCCGGTGTCGCGCACCTGCATGAAAACCTGCTGCGCTTCAATCCCCAGTTGTACCGGGAAAACGCCGACGATTTTCTCAAGCAGACCGTTGCCCACGAAGTCGCACACCTGATCGCCCATCAACTGTTTGGCGAACGCATCCAGCCCCATGGCGAAGAGTGGCAGTTGATCATGCGTGGGGTGTACGAACTGCCGCCCAACCGCTGCCACACCTACGAAATCAAACGCCGTAGCGTGACCCGCTACATCTACAAATGCCCCTGTGACGGCAGCGACTTCCCGTTCTCGGCCCAGCGCCATAGCCTGGTGCGCCAGGGGCGGCGGTATTTGTGCCGTAGTTGTCGCAATACCTTGGTGTTCAGTGGGGAAACCCGGGTGGAGTAAATTTTCGTAGTATTCGGGCTGGCCCCATCGCGAGCAAGCTCGCTCCCACAGGGGTTTTGTGAACACCATAGATCCAGTGTGGGAGCGAGCTTGCTCGCGATGGCTGCCTGACAGACGCTACAAAACCACCCCGCTGCGACGCAATTCAGCTATCCGTTCAACACTAAACCCCAACTCCCCCAACACCTGATCGGAATGCGCCCCCAGCCCCGCGCCCATATGCCGAGGCTCGGGCAGCCCTTGTGAAAATTTCAACGGACAAGCCATCTGCGCCTGGCTGGAACCATCGCCCCGGGGCACTTGGGTCACCACCTGCCTGGCCTGCAGTTGTGGATGCCTGAGGGCTTCGTCCAGGCTCAGCACTGGCTCGACGCAGGCATCAATCCCGGAAAACAAGCGGCAAAGCTCAGCGAAGTCATGCTTCTCGAACTCGGCTTGCAGAGCCTCCTTGAGCGCGTGTTGCTGCTCGGGTTGGGGCGACAACCCCTGGGCCGCCAGTTCCGGTCGCCCCAACGCCCCGCACAGCGCCTGCATGAAAGCTGGTTCCAGGCTGCCCACCGACATCCAGCGCCCGTCCCGGGTGCGGTAATAGTCATAGAAGCTGCCACCGTTGAGCATCTGGTTTTCCCAACCCGGTTCCACACCGCAGGCCAGGTAACCGGCACCGGCCATGGCGTTCAGGCTGAACACACAGTCAGTCATGCTCACGTCCAGGTGCTGGCCCTGCCCGGTTTGCTGGCGGGCAATCACCGCCGCCAACAGCCCGATCACCCCGTGCAGTGAACCGCCGGCAATGTCCGCTGCCTGGATCCCCAGCGGCACCGGGCCGCTGTCGGCACGGCCGGTGTGGCTGGCCAGTCCCGCCAGGGCCAGATAATTGATGTCGTGACCGGCGCGGTCCTTGTAGGGTCCGGTCTGGCCGTAGCCGGTGATCGACACGTAGATCAGCCGGGGATTGATCGCCCTCAAGGCCTCATACCCCAAACCCAGCCGCGCCATCACACCGGGACGGAACTGTTCCAGCAGAATGTCGTAGTCTCCCAGCAATTGCTCGATCACCTCCAGCGCCGCCGGCTGTTTGAGGTCCAACGCGAGGCTGCGCTTGTTGCGATTGAGGTAGGCATGACTGGCCGAGACACCCTGGTCATGGGGCGGCAAAAACCGCAACAGGTCCGGGCGGCTCGGCGACTCGATGCGCAACACCTCAGCGCCCATGTCCGCCAGTAACAGCGAGGCAAACGGGCCTGGCAGCAGGGTCGAGAAGTCCAGAACCTTGAGCGATGCCAGTGGGCCTTGCATGGGGGATCTCCAGTGACTGATGGCTGAAAGACTAGGCAGGGGTTGGCGACGGGGCAATCACTGGATTTGTCACTTTGCATGACGATTGTGCTCAGCCCCCCGTGGCGAGGGAGCTTGCTCCCGCTGGGTTGCGCAGCAACCCCAAGATGTATCTACCACCACAGTGCTTCAGATAGAAGGCAGGGGTCTGCTGCGCAGCCCAGCGGGAGCAAGCTCCCTCGCCACAGAAGCCGCCTGGACTGAAGGATGCTTTCAATAAAAAACCCGCCGAAGCGGGTTTTTCATTGCAGCTTGAAGATTACTTCACAGCGCCTGGAGCAGAGGTCTCAGCCGCTGCAATCTGCGCCGCCGCGATCTGCTCGTCATCTTCACGAACGTCGGAGATACCACGACCACCGGAAGCCAGTTCGGTTTGCAACTGGTCTTCATCGAGCTCGTTGACCCACTTGGCAACCACGATCGTGGCCACAGCGTTGCCCACCAGGTTGGTCAGGGCGCGGGCTTCGGACATGAAGCGGTCGATACCCAGGATCAGCGCCAGACCGGCCACTGGCAAGGTACCCACGGCCGACAGGGTGGCCGCCAGGACGATGAAGCCGCTACCGGTCACGCCAGCAGCACCTTTGGACGACAGCAGCAGCACCAGCAGCAGGGTGATCTGGTGAGTCAGGTCCATCGGGGTGTCGGTGGCCTGGGCGATGAACACCGCTGCCATGGTCAGGTAGATCGAAGTACCGTCGAGGTTGAACGAATAACCAGTTGGGATCACCAGGCCTACGACAGACTTCTTGGCACCCAGGCGCTCCATCTTGATCAGCATGCGTGGCAGGGCCGATTCCGACGAGGAGGTGCCCAGCACGATCAGCAGTTCTTCACGGATGTAGCGGATCAGCTTGACGACGCTGAAACCGTGGGCGCGGCAGATGGCACCCAACACCACCAGCACGAACACCACGCAGGTGATGTAGAAGCAGATCATCAACTGGCCCAGTTGCACCAGCGAACCGACACCATAGGCGCCGATGGTGAACGCCATGGCACCGAAGGCACCGATGGGCGCCAGCTTCATGATCATGTTGATGATGATGAACATCACGTGGGCGAAGCGATCGATGAAGTCCAGCACCGGCTTGCCGTAGGCACCCAGGCGATGCAGGGCGAAACCGAAGAGCACCGAGAACATCAACACTTGCAGGATGTCGCCGTTGGCGAACGCACCGACAATGGTGTTCGGGATCACGTTGAGCACGAAGGCAATGATGCTCTGGTCTTTACTGGCGCTGATGAAGCCGGCGATCTTGCTGGTGTCCAGAGTCGATACGTCAATGTGCATGCCGGCGCCCGGTTGCACGATGTTGACCACCACCAGACCGATCAGCAGGGCGATGGTGGAGACAATTTCGAAGTAGAGCAGCGCGTAGCCACCGGTCTTGCCGACCGACTTCATGTTCTGCATGCCGCCGATACCGCTGACGACGGTACAGAAGATGATCGGGGCAATGACCATCTTGATCAGTTTGATGAACCCGTCACCGAATGGTTTGAGGGCAACACCGGTCTGCGGGTAGAAGTGGCCGAGCAAAATGCCGATGGCAATGGCTACGATCACCTGGAAATACAGGGATTTGTACAGTGGCTGACGAGTCGTCATGGCAAACCTTCCTCAAGCGTCCCGTGTGACAACATCCACCTGTTGTCTACGGCACCTCATTTTGCGAACCCTCCTGCACTGGAGGGATTTGTTTTTGTCGGCTGCACGCTGCAGACCTGCGTGCTGTATCGCAAGGCGCGTGCCATTTTCCAGAAACCTCCTACAGGCCTTAATGCAGAAGGGCTCTGGCATTACTCATGGTTAAACACGGGCATGGAAGGTGGCGGATTTCCGCCCGTGGCGAGTTTCTCGTTCCGGAATTTGGCGGATATCCGCCTTGTCGAGTCCCCGTGCCCTGCTACCATCGCCCGCTTAACGGACGGACATCTGCCATGCGCCAACGCACGATCGCCAGTCACTTCGCCCGCGCAGCCTTGGGCGGCGCACGTCGGCAAGGATTCGACTATTTTCCTCTGCTGCAACAGCTGGGCATCAGCCCTGAGCTGCTGGATGAACCGCGCGCGCGAATTGCGCCGGAACAGTTCACCCGTCTGTTACAGGCGTTGTGGCAAAACCTGGGCGACGAATACCTGGGGTTCGGCCTGGCCCCGAGCAAACCCGGGACCTTCGCGATGATGTGTCACGCACTGATCCACTGCCCGACCCTGGGCAAGGCGCTTCAACGCGGCCTGTTGTTCTACAGCCTGTTCCCCGACGCCCCAAGCCTGACCCTGGAGGCTGACGGCGAGCGGGTGCGACTGGTGCTGAACGACTCGACGCTACGGGACCCGGATCACTTCCTGAGTGAAAGCCTGCTGGTGGTCTGGCATCGCCTCGCCAGTTGGTTGATCGGCCAGCGGATCGGCCTGGAACAGGCGACCTTCGGTTACGCCAAGCCAGCCCACGGCGCCGAATACGATTTGCTGTTTCCCTGTCCGCTGGTGTTCGAAGCGCCCAGCAGCAGCCTGCTGTTTCACAGCCGCTACCTGAATATGCCGCTGCTGCAGGACGAACGAACCCTCAAGCACTTCCTCGAACGCTCCCCCGCCGACCTGCTGTCGCGACCCGACGATGGCCACAGCCTGAGCAGTCAGCTGCGCCGCCTGCTCAGCCGCGACACCGCACGCTGGCCCGACCTGGAAGCCGCGGCCGCCCACCTGCACATCAGTCCCCAGACGTTGCGCCGGCATTTGCGCGAGGAAGACACCAGCTTCCAGGAACTCAAGGATCAGCTGCGGCGGGATATCGCCATCTATCATCTGGGGCGCGCGGATTTGTCGTTGCAGCAGATTGCCGAGCAGTTGGGGTTCTCGGAGCCGTCGGCGTTTCACCGGGCGTTCAAGAAGTGGACGGGGGTGACGCCGGGGGCTTACAGGGAGTTGGAGAACTGATTTCTTGATTGGTTTTTTGTGCTGTGCTGACGGGCCTCATCGCGAGCAAGCTCGCTCCCACAGGGATTTGTGAGCGCCGAAAATCCAATGTGGGAGCGAGCTTGCTCGCGATGAGACCCGCAAACACACCGAGAACATCCCAGTCACACCACCGGAAAATGAATCCGAAACGCCGCCCCACCCAGCTCTGAATCCCCCAGGGTCAACCGCGCGCCATAGCTCTCGATGATGTCCTTGACCACCGCCAGGCCAATGCCCTGCCCTGGATGCTGGCGATCGAGCCGCTCGCCCCGCTGGAGAATCCGCGCACGTTGGTCCGGTGGCACGCCCGGCCCGTCGTCCTCAATGCACAACTCCGTGCCGCCAAGGGTCTGATGCACGCTGACGCGCACCTCCCCCAGGCAAAGCCGATAAGCATTTTCCAGCAGGTTGCCGAGCATTTCCAGCAAGGCGCCCTGTTCGATCGGCACCTGGCAGTGCTCCGGCAGATCGAAACCGACATTCACCCGTTTGTCGCGATAGACCTTGTCCAGGGTGTCACACAGGCTTTGCAGCACCGGGCGCAAGGGCACCTGATGACGCACCAGCCCGCTTTTGCGCAGGCTGGCGCGCTGCAGCTGGTAGCCGATCTGCTGGCTCATGCGTTCGATCTGGGTTTGCAGCACCCAGGCCTGTCCACGGTCCTCGTGACGCCTGGCCATGTCCTCGCTGACTCCCTGCAACACCGCCAGGGGGGTTTTCAGACTGTGGGCCAGGTCATCCAAGGAGTCGCGGTAACGGCTGCGCTGCTCACGTTCGCTGTACAGCAAGCGGTTGAGGGAACCGGTCAAACGCAACAGTTCGCGGGGATGCTCGGTACTGAGGCTTTCCCGGGTCCCGCTTTCGATTTCGTCCAACTCCTGGCTCAACCGTCGCAGCGCCCGCAGGCCCCAGGTCAGGCCGATCCACAACAGGGCCAGCAACACCGCCAAGGCGGCGCCAAAGCCCAGGTAGAGATTGTCCCGCAGGCCCTGCAGGGTCACCTCGTAGTCGCGAACCGGTTGCAGGGTGACGATGCTGAACGCCGCGCTCTGGCCGCCGAGCAACTTGATCTCGACGTCATAGACAAAAAACTCCTGGCCATTGTTTTCGCGGATACGCGCGAACTGATTGCCCTGACCGTCATAGCGCGGCGTGTAATTGATGTTCTCTTCCTGGGTGGCCTTCGACCGCCAGACCAACCGGCCTTCGCGATCATAGATGTACCCCAGCAAGCGGGCATCGGCGAGGTTGAAGCGCTCATCGGGCAACTGCGCGGGCATCTTCAGTCGGTTGTTTTCCACCCGGGCAGCGGAAATCAGCGTGGTCACGTCCGAAGCCAGGCGTTGCTCGATGGATTCCTGCAAAGCCAGGCTGAACGCGCCTTGCATGGCCGGCAACAGCGCTAGCATGAACAACACCGCCAGGGTCATGGCGGCCAGCATCAACCGCAGCCGTAGCGAACGAATCACTGGCAGCGCTCATTGAACAGGTAGCCCAGGCCCCGCACGGTGTCGATCGGTTTGAAGCCCGCCGGGGCTTCCAGTTTGCGGCGCAGGCGCCCTACCAACACTTCGATGACATTGGGATCTCGCTCGTCGTCATCGGGGTAAAGCTGCTCCATCAAGCGATCCTTGGCCACCACTTGCTGGTGATGGCGCATCAGGTATTCGAGGATGCGGTATTCGTAGGCGGTCAACGCCAGGGGCTCGTCACCCAGGGAGGCCTGCTTGCGGTTGAGATCGAGCAACAACGGACCGGCCACGATGGTCGACTGGGTGAAGCCGCTGGAGCGACGCAACAAGGCGTTCAGCCGGGCCTCCAGCTCTTCGAACTGAAACGGCTTGACCACGTAGTCATCGGCCCCGGCGGCCAAGCCTTCGACCTTGTCCTGCCAGTTGCCACGGGCGGTCAGAATCAGGATCGGAAACGTCTTGTCCTGCGAGCGCAACCGGCGGATCAGTTCCAGCCCGCTGATGCCCGGCAAACCCAGGTCGATCACCGCCAGGTCATGGTTGAATTCCCGGACCTGGTACAAGGCCTCCTCGGCATTGGCCACGGCCTGTACCACATGCCCGCTGTCGGTGAGACGGGTTTGCAGGTGATGACGCAACAACGCTTCGTCTTCGACGACCAGTAATTTCATGGAGCCTTTCTCCAGGCAATCAAACAATCCAGTGCGGCGCGCCCCAACGAAAGACGCCGGATCGTCTTGGTCCGATCCGGCTGGACGCCCTCATCCTTGGCCGCTTAGAACGTGTAGTTGGCGGACAGGTAAGTCTGGGCGCTGCTGGTCAGGTCCAACGAGCCGACCTTGGCGCCACCGGGTGGGCTCATCTCGGTGCTGGCGTTGCTGCGCAGGTAACGGTAACCCAGTTCCACCGAGGTGTTTTGCGAAATTTGTTGCAGGACACCGCCCTGCAAGCCCACCGCATAGCCGATGTCGCTGTCGCGGCTGAAGCCAGGGGAATCCTGGGTCAGCTTGGTCAGGCCCGCCGTGCCACCACCGAACAGTTTGGTGCTGCTGGTGACCGGAAGGAACACATCGTAGCTGCCCAGCAGGTTTTCCTGGCGCAACTTGATGCCGTTGTGGGTCCCTGAGACGTTGTCGTAGGTGGCGTAGTAGCGGCCCTGGTCGTTTTGCTTGCCCAGTCGCACGCCATACGTGGTGTCCTTGCCGATGATGCCGTCGGCGTTCGGGTGGTTCAGGTTATCGTTCAGGGCATCGGATTTCTTGACCTTGTCGCTGGTCTGGCCAAGGGTCAGGCTGGCGAAGTTGTCGTCGGCGTGGGCCATGGCGGTGGCGCCCAACACGGTGAATGCCAACAGCAGTTTTTTCATGGTAGTCATGATCAAGTTCCTTTGAAGCGTGGATGATGTGTGAAGTCGAAGCCACGTTAACCAGCGGTCCCTGAACACCCCTTGAACGTTCTCTGAACCTGCGCTGAATGAATCGGCTAATCTGAGCGGACCACTTTTTAAGGAGATCCGTCATGCGCAGGTTGCTTGCTGTTTTTCTTCTGGCGCTCAGCGGTGCGAGCCACGCCGCCATCCAGACCCAGGAAATCCCCTACACCACTGCCGACGGCACCAAGCTGATCGGCTACTACGCCTACGATGACGCCGTCAAAGGCCCGCGACCGGGCGTGGTGGTGGTGCATGAGTGGTGGGGGCTGAACGACTATGCCAAGCGCCGCGCCCGTGACCTCGCCGGCCTGGGCTACAGCGCCCTGGCCATCGATATGTATGGCGACGGCAAGAACACCGAGCACCCCAAGGACGCCATGGCGTTCATGCAGGCAGCGCTCAAGGACGGCAAGGCGGCCAGCGCACGTTTCCAGGCCGGGCTCGACTTGCTGAGGAAACAACCCCAGACCGACCCCGACAAAATCGCCGCCATCGGTTACTGCTTCGGCGGCAAGGTAGTGCTCGACGCGGCGCGCCAGGGTGTACCGCTGGCCGGCGTGGTGAGTTTCCACGGCGCACTGGTAACCAACACCCCGGCCACGCCCGGCAGCGTCAAGGCCAAGATTCTCGTGGAGCACGGAGCGCTGGACAGTATGGTCACCGAGGACAACGTCACTGCGTTCAAAAGTGAAATGGACAAGGCCGGTGCCGACTACAAGTTCGTCAGCCTGAAAGACGCCAAGCACGGCTTCAGCAACCCGGACGCCGACCGCCTGAGCCACGGTGAACATGGCGGGCCGGATATTGGCTACAACAAAAAAGCCGATGAAAAGTCTTGGGCGGATATGCAGAAGTTCTTCAAGAAAATCTTTGGCTGACTTTCAGCCGGAACATTCCCTGTGGCGAGGGAGCTTGCTCCCGCTGGGCTGCGCAGCAGCCCCAACAGCAGCGACGCGTTCAACCTGAGACACCGAGCTGTCAGGTTCAGGACTGCTTCGCAGCCCAGCGGGAGCAAGCTCCCTCGCCACAAAAGCCCTCTCCCGTCTATCCATGAAGCGCGCCCCACTACCCAGCCTCAAGCCAACCCGGCAAAATGCCGGGCATGAACGCACTCCCCGACCTCCCCGCCTGCTGCACGCCTCTGGATGATCGATGGCTGTTGCCCGAAGCCCTGTCCGATACAGTGCTGCTGAGCACCTGCTTTGATCCACTGCTGCTGACCGGCAATGACTTCCCCCACAGCGCTATCGAGCCCCCGGCGAGCATCCAGCGGTCGGTGGCCAAGCGTCAGGCTGAATTCCTCGCCGGGCGGATCTGCGCCCGGGCGGCACTGCGCCAGTTGGATGGCCAGACCTGCGTGCCGGCCATCGGCGAGGATCGCGCCCCGGTGTGGCCGGCCCATGTCAGCGGCTCGATCACCCACAGCACCGGCCGGGCAGCGGCCATCGTCGCCCACAAAGACCACTGGCGCGGGCTGGGCATGGACCTGGAAAACCTGCTCGACGCCGAACGCGCCGAGCGCCTGGCCGGTGAAATCCTCACGCCGCCGGAGCTGCTGCGCATGGCAACGCTTGCGCATGACGACCGGGCCTTGCTGGTCACCCTGACCTTTTCAGTGAAGGAAAGCCTGTTCAAGGCCCTGTACCCAATCGTTGGCCAACGCTTTTATTTCGAGCATGCCGAAGTGCTGGAATGGACACACGGCGGACAGGTGCGGCTGCGGCTGCTGACGGACTTGTCGGCCGAGTGGCGTCATGGCAGCGAACTGCAGGCGCAGTTTGGGGTGAAGGATGGGCAGTTATTGAGTTTGGTGGGGATCAAGGCCTGAGGCGGGCGGCGTTTGTGAGGCCTTCATCGCGAGCTCGCTCCCACATTTGGAATGCATTCCACCCTGTGGGAGCGAGCTTGCTCGCGATGGCGGCGATAAAGGCACGACACCTCTCAAGACCTATCCTGATGCCTCGGCCAACTCAAGCTGAAACAAGCCCCACCCAG
Source organism: Pseudomonas sp. G2-4 (assembly GCF_030064125.1). Taxonomy (NCBI): domain Bacteria; kingdom Pseudomonadati; phylum Pseudomonadota; class Gammaproteobacteria; order Pseudomonadales; family Pseudomonadaceae; genus Pseudomonas; species Pseudomonas sp. G2-4. Next base: position 4,943,433 of record NZ_CP125957.1, read on the forward strand.
GCTTTTGCTCTTGCCGACCAGCGCCCGGCCGTCATGCCAGTGGATGATCCGCCGCACGATCGATAGCCCCAAGCCATGACCGCCCGAAGCACGGGCGCGACTGTCGTCCAGGCGCAGAAAAGGCTTGAACACCCGCTCCCACGCCGCCTCCGGCACGCCGGGCCCGTCGTCTTCCACGTCCACCCGACAACGCAACTGGCCCACCTGGTAGCTGACCGTCACCCGGGAGCTGGCGTGACGCATGGCATTGCCCACCAGATTCTGCAGGGCACGGTGCAGAAATCGCGGCTCGGCCTCGACCCAGGCGCCATCACAGTCGGCGGCCGACAGGCATAGACCGCGCTCGACCGTGATTCCGGCTCGCAACGGTCCCAGCTCATCGATCACCTGATTGACCAGCGCATCCAGATCCACCCGCTGGAAATTCAACGCCGGAGAACCCTGTTCCAGCCGCGCGTAGGTCAGCATCTCGTCCACCAGCCGGTCCAGGTCCTCGATGTCATGGTCCATGCCCGCCAGGTATTTGTCCCGGGCCTGGGCTGTGGTGGCGCTGCCGAGCATTTCCAGGCCGAAACGCAGGCGCGCCACAGGGGTACGCAATTCGTGGGACACCGCCCGCACCAGCTCACGCTGGATCGCCAACAGTTGCTGCAAATGCTCGGCCATGCCGTTGAACGCGGCGGCCAGTCGCCCCACCGAGTCGGCTCCCCGGGCCGGTACCCGGGTTTCCAGGCTCCCCTGGGCGATTTGCGTAGCGGCTGATTCCAGGCCACGCAAACGCCGCTCCAACTGGCGCACCAACAGGTAGACGATCAAGCCGATCAGGCTCAGCCCCAGCGCCGCGATCAGCACCAACCATTGCGGCGGATAGGGGTTCATTTGATACAGCGGGCCGATCTCCAGCACCCACGGCGTGCCGACCATGCCGGCGAACACCCGGATCGAATCGCCGCCCTTGCCCAGCGCCATCACCGTGTCGCCCTCGGATACCCGGCGGCGCTGGTCTTCGTCCATGTCCGCCTGGACCACGGGCATCAGTTGCAGGTCAAACCCGAAGCCTTTCTCCTGCTTGAGTTGTGCCAGCCGTTCGGGCTGTTCGCCCACCGGGTAACGCACCAACTCGTCGACCAGCAGATAAATGGTCGCCCGGGCCAGTTGTTCACTGATCTGCTGGACCTCTCCCACCAGCATCAACTGTTCGCCATCGCTGACCAGCCGATAGACCTTCGCCGCATGGGGCCCGGTCTGTTCCACCAGCGCCTGGCCGCGCAGCACGCGCGTGCGTTGGCCGAGGTCCAGGTCGGTCTGGGAGAACGTCTGCAAGACCAGGGGAATGCCCAGCAGACGCTCCCACACGGCCAATGCCCGCCGACGCTCGGTGTCGTTCATCGGACGCAGGTTGTCGGCCATCAAGGAAAAGGTGCCGTGGGCCAGGCGTTCGCGATATTGGTCGCTACGGGTCTGGTTGAGCAGATGCAGGGCCAACACGCCGAGCACCGCCACCAGCACCAGGGCCGCACACATGCCGCCATAAATGCGCAGGAAGATCGAGTTCACGGCGCGGTATCTACACAAGCTTCGGGAACGAACAGGTAGCCTTTGCTGCGGATGGTCTTGATCAGCCGTGGATGGTCCGGGTCGTCGCCGATCTTGGGGCGAATGCGTGAGATGCGCACATCGATGGAGCGGTCCTGGCCGTCATAGCCGATGCCGCGCAAGGCGGTGAAGATTTCTTCCCGGGACAGGATGCGTCCGGCATTGGCCACCAGCAGCCACAGCAAGTCGAATTCGGCGCTGGTCAGCTCGATGCCGTTGCCCTGCAGCCAGGCTTCGCGCAAGGCGTTGTCCACCACCAACGGGCCGAACTCCAGGCGCCGCTGCTTTTGCGGCGCGGACGGTTCGGGCTCGCTGCGCCGCAGCAGGGCCTGGATGCGCGCCAGGAGCAAACGCGGGCGAACCGGTTTGCACACGTAATCGTCGGCGCCCAGATCCAGGCCCTGGATCTGATCGGTGTCGTCGGTGCGGGCGGTGAGCATCAGGATCGGTCCGTCGAAATGCTCGCGCACTTTGCGGCAGATGCTCAGGCCGTCTTCGCCGGGCAGCATCAGGTCGAGGATCACCAGGTCCGGCTGCTCGGCAATGATCCGCGCCGCCGCCACGGCGCCGTTGCCTTCGATGGCGACGCGCAGCCCGTTGCTTTCGAGGTATTCCCGGGTCAGCTCGGCCAGACGCTGGTCATCTTCGACGATCAATACCTGCCAGGCTTCTTGCTCCATGGGGGCCTCGTTTTGTTGTGAATATAAAGGACCGGATGGCCACAACCCTTGCAGAAGGATCACTACCCCGTGGCGAGGGAGCTTGCTCCCGCTGGGCTGCGAAGCAGCCCCTGCTTTTTGCGATTGCTGCGCAATCGAGCGGGAGCAAGCTCCCTCGCCACAACAGTGTTCACTCCAGAGATTCGAATACAGCCCCCCTCTTTTTGTCATATCAAAGGAGGATAAACATGCCCATGCACCGGCCGATTGTATAAACGTCGCCCCCATAGAAAACAAGCGGACAAATGCGTTCGGTCGGGTGGATTTTGTGTGGTAACGTCCGCGCCCGCAAAAACCACCAGGCTATTTTCAGATCGTCGAAAACGGTGAAAAAAGGTTCGCTCCAGCTAGGTCGCGGCCTACAGCGCCGTTCCATGTTTCGCACACAAATTACGCACAGGCTTATCCACAGGTAGTACGTTGCAATCATCCCCCAAAACGCATTATCTTGTAGCCCGCCGCGTAAAAAACCCTACATGTAGGGTTTTCGGCCAAAAACCAAACACAAGTTGGACAGAGAATTCAAGCGTTTTTCGTGCTTCTGTTCACCTGAAACACCGCATTTCCCCAAGCCCAGACCGCCCTAGCGGATGGCAGCTGTTTCAAGGTCGAAAACGACCAAAACGGTACGGGTGTTGCAGTCCATTGCCTGCCACCCCAGAACTTCGGATGGAAGCGGTATTAAACGCCTGCTTCCTACTGTCCCGAAGTTGTTATGCCCGGCGCCAGCCGGTTGTAGTGCTTCAGGACGGAACGGTGGGCACCGTAATGGCGCCCAAACAAACATAGAGAACGTGGAGACACCCATGCACACCGACACAACTCGCGAGAACCCGCAGGGCACCGCGCCGCTGGCCGCCGATTCGAACCCGGATCTGTCCGCCACCGCGCCGGGCCAACTGCGTGTGATCAAGCGTAACGGCACTGTCGTTCCTTACACCGATGACAAGATCACCGTCGCCATCACCAAAGCGTTTCTCGCAGTTGAAGGCGGCACCGCTGCCGCTTCGTCGCGAATCCACGACACCGTCGCCCGCCTGACCGAACAGGTCACCGCGACCTTCAAGCGTCGCATGCCATCGGGCGGCACCATCCACATCGAAGAAATCCAGGACCAGGTCGAACTGGCCCTGATGCGTGCCGGCGAGCAGAAAGTGGCCCGCGACTACGTGATCTACCGTGACTCCCGGGCCAAGGAACGCGCCATCCGCACCCCGGCCGACGCACCGGTCCAGGCTCACCCGTCGATCCGCATTGCCCGCGCCGACGGCAGCCTCGCGCCGCTGGACATGGGCCGCCTGAACACCATCGTCACCGAGGCCTGCGAAGGCCTGGAAGAAGTCGACGGCGACTTGATCCAGCGCGAAACCCTGAAGAACCTCTATGACGGCGTCGCCCTCAAGGACGTCAACACCGCGCTGGTGATGACCGCGCGGACCCTGGTGGAACGCGAGCCAAACTACTCCTTCGTGACCGCCCGCCTGCTGATGGACACCCTGCGTGCCGAAGGCCTGAGCTTCCTGGAAGTCGCCGAAAGCGCGACCCACCACGAAATGGTCGACCTGTACGCCAAGGCGTTGCCGGCCTACATCGCCAAGGGTATCGAATACGAATTGCTGAACCCGGTCCTGGCCTCCTTCGACCTGGAAAAACTCGGCAAGGCGATCAACCACGAGCGCGACCAGCAGTTCACCTACCTGGGCCTGCAAACCCTGTACGACCGTTACTTCATCCACAAGGACGGTATCCGCTTCGAACTGCCGCAGATCTTCTTCATGCGCGTGGCCATGGGCCTGGCGATCGAAGAGAAGCAACGCGAAGACCGCGCCATCGAGTTCTACAACCTGTTGTCGTCCTTCGACTACATGGCCTCGACCCCGACTCTGTTCAACGCCGGCACCCTGCGTCCACAGCTGTCGAGCTGCTACCTGACCACCGTGCCGGACGACCTGTCGGGCATCTACGGCGCGATCCACGACAACGCCATGCTGTCGAAATTCGCCGGCGGCCTGGGTAACGACTGGACACCGGTTCGCGCGCTGGGCTCGTACATCAAGGGCACCAACGGCAAATCCCAGGGCGTCGTGCCATTCCTCAAAGTGGTCAACGACACCGCGGTCGCGGTCAACCAGGGCGGCAAGCGCAAAGGCGCGGTCTGTGCGTACCTGGAAACCTGGCACATGGACATCGAAGAGTTCATCGAGCTGCGCAAGAACACCGGTGATGACCGTCGTCGCACCCACGACATGAACACCGCCAACTGGATCCCTGACCTGTTCATGAAGCGTGTCTTCGACGACGGCAAGTGGACCCTGTTCTCGCCGTCCGAAGTGCCAGACCTGCACGACCTGACCGGCAAGGCTTTCGAAGAGCGCTACGAGTACTACGAAGCCCTGACCGAGTACAACAAGATCAAGCTGTTCAAAGTCGTCCAGGCCAAAGACCTGTGGCGCAAGATGCTGTCGATGCTGTTCGAGACCGGCCACCCATGGCTGACCTTCAAGGACCCATGCAACCTGCGCAGCCCGCAGCAGCACGTGGGCGTAGTCCACAGCTCGAACCTGTGCACCGAGATCACCTTGAACACCAACAAGGACGAGATCGCCGTTTGCAACCTGGGCTCGATCAACCTGCCGAACCACATCAAGGACGGCAAGCTCGACACCGCCAAGCTGCAACGCACCGTGAACACCGCCGTGCGCATGCTCGACAACGTGATCGACATCAACTACTACTCGGTACCACAGGCGAAGAACTCCAACTTCAAGCACCGTCCGGTCGGCCTGGGCATCATGGGCTTCCAGGACGCGCTGTACCTGCAGCACATCCCGTACGGTTCCGATGCTGCGGTCGAGTTCGCCGACAAGTCCATGGAAGCGGTCAGCTACTACGCGATCCAGGCGTCCTGCGACCTGGCCGACGAGCGCGGCGCCTACGAGACGTTCCAGGGTTCGCTGTGGTCCAAAGGCGTCCTGCCGCTGGATTCGCAACAGATCCTGATCGCCCAGCGCGGCCAGAAGTACATTGACGTTGACCTGAACGAATCCCTGGACTGGGCACCGGTTCGCGCCCGTGTGCAGAAAGGCATCCGTAACTCCAACATCATGGCCATCGCACCGACCGCCACCATCGCCAACATCACGGGCGTGTCGCAGTCGATCGAACCGACCTACCAGAACCTGTATGTGAAATCGAACCTGTCGGGCGAATTCACCGTGATCAACCCGTACCTGGTTCGCGACCTCAAGGCTCGCGGCCTGTGGGACTCGGTCATGATCAACGACCTGAAGTACTACGACGGTTCGGTGCAGCAGATCGAGCGCATCCCGCAAGAACTCAAGGAGCTCTACGCCACCGCGTTCGAAGTGGACACCAAGTGGATCGTCGACGCCGCCAGCCGTCGCCAGAAGTGGATCGACCAGGCTCAGTCGCTGAACCTGTACATCGCCGGCGCCTCGGGCAAGAAGCTGGACGTGACCTACCGCATGGCCTGGTACCGTGGCCTGAAAACCACCTACTACCTCCGTGCCCTGGCCGCCACCAGCACCGAGAAGTCGACCATCAACACCGGCAAGCTGAACGCTGTTTCCAGCGGCGGCAACCACGGTGACGATTCGGTCCTGGCGGCTCCAGCGGGTCCGGCGCCAGTGCCAAAAGCCTGCGCGATTGACGAGCCGGATTGCGAAGCTTGCCAATAAGCTGAGTGGGTGGGCGTGTAAAGACGCCTGCTGAAGAAGCCCCCGATAGACCGCTGGTTTATCGGGGGTTTTCTTTTGCCTGTAATAAACGTAGCGCTTTGCTTGGCCTCATCGCGAGCAGGCTCGCTCCCACCTTTTGAGCTGCGTATACAGGATCCTGTGGGAGCGAGCTTGCTCGCGACGAGGCCGGAACAGGCACGACAAAACCTTCGCCCATGAAAAAGCCCCTCTTGCGAGGGGCTCCTTGTGCAGCGTCAAGCAACCGTCGACATCAAGCCATCTGAATGATGGTCTGCATGATGGTGCTCTGGGTGGAGATGGTCTTGGCGTTCGCCTGGTAGTTGCTCTGGGCCTTGATCAGCTCGACCAGTTCGTTGGTCAGGTTGACGTTGGACTCTTCCAGGGAGTTGGAGACGATCGAACCCAGGGTGCCGGTTTCCGGGGCATCGTAGCCCGGGATGCCCGAGGCGAAGGTTTCCTTCCAGCTGGTGCCGCCTATCGGCTGCAGGCCTTGCTCGTTGGTGAAGCTGGCGAGCGCAAGCTGGCCGATCGGCTTGGTCTGGTTGTTGCTGAAGTTGGCCAGCAAGACACCGCTGCCGTCGATGGTCAGGTTGGTGATCTGGCCGGTGGCGTAACCGTTCTGGGCGGGAATCGACCGCGCGGTGTCGGCGTTGAATTGGGTGGTATTGCCCATCGAGATCGTGATGGTTGGCGCGCTCGCGGCGCCGTTGGCGGCCCATACGCCGTTGGTTACGGTGCCTGGCACCCAGCCGGTCAGTACCAAATCGCTGCTGGTGGACGCCGGAGGGGTGGTGACCGAGGCTAACTTGCCGCTCGAATCGAAGTTCATGGTCGAAGGAATCGGCGCAGTCGCGCCTGTCGTAGTCGGCAAACTACCGTCCAGGTTACGACCATCGATCAAGGTGTAGACATTCCAGGTATTACCGGCAGTCTTGACCATGTACTGGTCCATGGAATGCTGGTTGCCCTGGGTGTCGTAGACCGGGGTGGTGAACTGCTTGGTAAAGGTGGCCGTATCAGTCGGGTTGAACGCTGCTGTGATCGCCGTCGCCGTCGAGTTCAGGTTGATCGTCGACGAAATCAGGCTGGTCGCACTCGGCGGCAGGTTGGAGGTGTCGATGCGCAGGTCGGTCAGGATCCCGTTCTGGATCTTGCCGTTGGCATCCACGCCATAGCCCTGCAGACGCGCAGTACCATCACTGTTGGTGACGTAACCTTCCTTGTCAGTCTTGAAGGTACCGGCACGGGTGTAGCTCAAGGAACCGTCGTTGCTCAGGACAAAGAAGCCGGAGCCCTGGATACCCATGTCCAGCACGTTGCCGGTGTTGTTGACGTCACCCTGGCTGAACTGCTGGGAAACGTTGGCCAGGCGTACGCCGTTACCAACGGTCTTGCTGCCCGAACCCAGCTTGGTGGCCGAGTAGACGTCTTCGAATTCCGCGCGGGACGATTTGAAACCGGTGGTCGCCACGTTGGCGATGTTGTTGCCGGTCACGTCCAGCTGTTTGTTGGCTGCATAGAGACCGCTAAGGCCGATATTGAAAGACATATTGCACTCCTTTTTGCCGGGTTAGTCGGCTCTACATACCAATAGTTTGTACTTTGGACAGGGCAATGCTGCCCAGCCCGGCGAGGTTGAGCATCAGCTCGCCCCCTGTCTGACTGATCGTCACACTGCTGACGGTGGCCGGCAGGTTGGTGATCAGCGATGTCGCCTTGCCGTCAATCGTGGTCGAGGCAGCGAATGTGTAAGTGCCCGACTCGACCGTCGTGCCCGCGTCGTTCTTGCCGTCCCAGATGAAAGCGGAATTGCCGGCGTTCTGGCTGCCCAAGTCGATGGTGCGAACGGTCTTGCCGTCCTTGTCCACGATCTTGACCGCTACGGAGGACACTGATGTCGGTACGATGACCGTGCCGTTGAGGCTCTTGGAGGTATCGACCACGGCTTTGTCGCCTGGGGCGATGACCGAGCGACCTACCAGTGACGAGGCCTGCAAGGCCTGGGACGAGTTGTAGTTGCCGGCGATACCGCTCACGGTCTCGTTGAGGGTGGTGATGCCTTCCAGGCTGCTGAACTGCGCCAGCTGGGCCACGAACTCGCCGTTATCCTGCGGCTCCAGCGGGTTCTGGTTTTTCAGCTGGGTAACGAGCAATTGCAAGAACGCATCCTTGCCCAGCTCCTTTTTTCCGCTCGCCGCCCCCGTCACCGTGGCCAGGCTGTCGGAGGTGGTGTTGGTCTTGACCGAGGAGTTGGCCAGAACCTCGTTGAGGCTCAAACCGCTGGTAGTGTTGGTAACGCTCATGTGACTCGCCCCTTATCACTGACCGAGGGTCAGGACCTTCTGCATCATGGTTTTGGCGGTGTTCATCATCTCGACGTTGGTCTGGAACGAACGACTGGCGGAAATCATGTCGGCCATTTCTTCGACGACGTTGACGTTCGGGTAGTAGACGTAGCCCTTGGCGTCAGCGGCCGGATGGTTCGGCTCGTAACGTGCGTCGAGGTTGCTCTGGTCTTCGACCACGCCGAGTACCTGTACACCCTGGCCAGCGGCGTCCTGGTCCTGGAACAACGAGTCGCTGCCACCGGTCTGCCCGCCCTGGTACATGGTGGCAAACACCGGGTGGCGGGCACGGTAGGTCTGGTCGATGCTCGACGAAACGGTCTCGGCGTTGGCGATGTTACTGGCGACGGTGTTCAGGCGAGTGGTCTGGGCACTCATGGCACTGCCGGCAATGTTGAATACGCTCGCGATCGACATGGCTTACTCTCCGCGCAGGGCCGATACCAGCCCTTTGAACTTGCTGTTGAGCAGGGTGAAGCTGGCCTGGAAGTTCACGGAGTTTTCCGCGTAGTTGGACTGTTCCAGTTGAGCGTCCACAGTGTTCTGGTCGATCGAGGGCTGCATCGGCGTGCGATACATCAGCGATTCGTCGCCACTGCCCAGGCCTTCGGCTTCGATATGACGGCTGTTGGTCATGTTCAGGGCGAAGTGGCCGTTCTTGGTCTTCTCGCTTTGCTCGGCGAGCACTTTGGAGAAGTCCAGGTCCCGAGCCTTGTAGTTCGGGGTATCGGCGTTGGCGATGTTGTTGGCCAGGACTTCGGCACGCTGGGCGCGGAAGCTCAGGGCCTGTTCGTGGATACCGAGCGCTTTATCGAAGCTGATGCTCATGTCGGAAACCTTTGGGTGACCAGAATTTACGTACGATGAACTTAGCAAGCGGCGTGCCACTTTGAAAAACCCCGTAAACCGGGGCTTTGCGGGCATCGGCAACGCGGCAATGCCAGAAAAGCGGCAATCGGCTTCCGCTGGCTGCCGCTTTTCTGCCGCTTGTGTGGGACAAATGCCACTCCACTGTGGGAGCGAGCTTGCTCGCGATGGCGGTGTGTCAGCTTGCATTGATGTTGCAGGTGCCTGCGCTATCGCGAGCAAGCTCGCTCCCACATTTGATTGGGGGAATCTGGATAAAAAGCACGCCAAAAAAAAACGGGAGCCCCTGAGGACTCCCGTTTTTTGACAACCTCTGCGAATCACTTCGCCTGATAGATGATCCCCGGACTGCACTGGACCATCTGGTAATGATCCGGCAAACCGTTCAACGCCTCGGAGGCACCAAGGAACAGGTAGCCGCCAGGCTTGAGGGTGCTGTGGATACGCAGCAGGATGTCTTTCTTCACCTCGGCGGAAAAGTAGATCAGCACGTTGCGGCAGAAGACGATGTCGAACTTGCCCAGGCTGGCATAGCTGTCCAGCAGGTTGAACGAGCGGAATTCCACACGGCTCTTGATCGGTGCCTTGACCACCCAGCGTCCCGGCCCTTTCGGATCGAAGTAACGTTGCAGACGATCAGGCGACAAGCCGCGGCCGATGGCCAGGCTGTCGTACTCGCCGGTCTTGCAGTTATTGAGCATGGTTCCGGACAGGTCGGTGGCGACGATTTGCACGCCGCCTTTCAACTGGCCGATGTTGGTCCGCTCGAACTCGTCGATGCTCATCGACAGCGAATAGGGTTCCTGCCCCGAGGAACAGGCCGCCGACCAGATCCGCAGGCGTTGACCCGGGCTAGCCTTGATGGCCGCCGGCAACACTCTGTTCTTCAACACCTCGAACGGATAGGTGTCACGAAACCACAAGGTTTCGTTGGTGGTCATGGCGTCCACCACCATCTCGCGCAGACCGCTGCGCGGCTGGGTCTGGATACGCTGCACCAGTTCGCCCAACGATTTAAGGCCCTGTTGCTCCATCAATTTATTGAGACGGCTCGACACCAGGTATTGCTTGTTTTCACCAAGCAAAATGCCACAGGCTTTTTCCAGGAAGACCCGGAACTGTTCGAAATCCAAATTACCCGTAGACAAAATACCGCCTCTTTCATTGTGTTGACTTGCCGGGCGCACAGCGCGCCCGACCTTTATTCTGCTGCCTTGATCCGGTCGACGACCCGGGAAGCCAAGTCATCGGGCCGGAACTTGGCCAGGAAATCATCGGCACCGACCTTCTTGACCATCGCCTGGTTGAAAACCCCCGACAATGAAGTGTGCAAGATGATATGCAATTTCTGCATACGCGGGTCGCTGCGGATTTCCGAGGTCAGGGTATACCCGTCCATCTCCGGCATCTCGATGTCGGAGATCATCATCAGGAACTCCTCTTCCGGCTTCTTGCCTTCATCGGCCATCGCGCGCAGGTAATCCAGCGCCTGCCGTCCATCGTTCAGTGCAACCACTTCGACGCCGATCGTCTGTAGACACCGGGTGACCTGCTTACGTGCCACCGAAGAATCATCGACGGTCAGTACCCGCAGCGAAATCGCCTTGTGCTGGGTTTCAGCATCCACCACCCCCACGGAAATCGTCTCCGTGGTCGGCGCCACTTCGGCGAGGATTTTCTCCACGTCGATGATTTCCACCAACTGGTTATCGACCCGGGTCACCGCCGTCAGGTAGTGATCGCGACCAGTGCCCTTGGGAGGTGGATGGATCTCTTCCCAGTTCATGTTGACGATCCGCTCCACCGAGCGAACCAGGAAACCCTGGGTCTTGGTGTTGTACTCGGTGATGATCACGAACGGATTGCTCTGGTCCAGCAGTCGACCGGAACCGGTCGCCATGGCCAGGTCGAGGATCGGGATAGTCGCCCCCCGGATATTCGCTACGCCGCACACGACGGGATTGGACTTGGGCATCAGGGTCAGCTTAGGACATTGCAGCACCTCGCGGACCTTGAATACGTTAATTCCATACAATTGCTGCCCATCGAGACGGAACAGCAACAGCTCCAGGCGATTCTGACCGACCAGCTGTGTACGCTGGTTTACCGAGTCCATTACTCCCGCCATGCCCTGACTCCTACCTAACGCTAATGTGTCCGACGCGCATTCATCACTAAACGGCACGGGGCTTGCTATTCAACCGGCATGAACGCACAAACGACATTTTCTCGACGCCTGAACACTCACTGCCGCCATTGGCTCGGTGCACTGTTGGCTGTCTGCCTGTTCACTTCGGGCGGTCCTGCCCTTGCGGCTGTTCCGGTTACCTTGCCTGATCTCCTTATCGGCGTCACTCAGGGCTTTCTTGAATTCACCGTAGAAGACTATCTGGCTACCAGTCAAACCGAAGGTCGCTACGAAATCGAAGTCAATCAACTCGACCCGCGCCTGCGCATGCCAATGTGCGACAAGGAATTGACTGCGTCGCTGGAGAGCCCGGCCAGGCCCCTGGGCCGAGTCACAGTGAAGGTTCGTTGCGACAGCGCCGCGCCCTGGACGGTGTTCGTGCCCGCTCAAGTGCGCCTGTTCCGCGAAATTGTCACTACCACCCGTCCGCTCAAGCGAGCCGGGATTGTCGAGCCTCAGGACGTAATGCTGCGGGAACGGGACATCAGCCAGATCACCCAGGGCTTCCTGACCTCCGTCGATCAGGCTATCGGACAGAAACTTGTCCGACCAATGGTCGCCGATCAGATCGTTACCCTGGTGCACCTGGAACAGGCCGAAGTGATCCGCAAGGGCGACCAAGTGGTCATCACCGCCCGCAGCGGGACCTTGGCCGTGCGGATGCCGGGCGAAGCCCTGTCCAAAGGCGGCATGCATGAACAGATCCGGGTAAAAAACCTCAATTCCCAACGCGTTATCAAAGCGCAGGTAATAGCCCCTGGCCAGGTGGAAGTGGCTATGTAGCGATCGGGTAGAAATGGGCAGAGAGCTGGCGCTTGACCCGGGTGTTCCCTAGACTGTGCCTTACACAAAGGCAAGCGCAGACGTGCGCACGTTCATTGAATAAATGAGCCTAAAGTTTTTTTGGGGATGGCCGAAAACATGGCAAGCGTCCAAATACCCAGAGGTTTTTTACCATGGTCATCGATTTCAATCGTCTAAACAGCTCTTCACCATTGACAGGCACTACGCGTCCCAAGGCCAGCCAGGAAACTGCCGAAGCCGACAAGTCCGTACCGGTCGAAAAGGCCAGCACTGTCAACAACGGGGAGTCGGTACACCTCAGCAATGAGGCTCAGCAGTTGCAGAAGGTCACTGACAAGCTGCGCGATCAACCTGTCGTCGACAACGCCCGCGTGGCCGAGTTGAAAGCAGCAATCGCCGATGGCAGCTATACAGTCGATAGCAACCGCGTAGCCAGCAAACTGCTCAACTTCGAAGCCCAGCGCTAGGCCAACGCCAGCGCCAGGCTTTTGGACGCTAAGACCCAAGGCCAGCCATGCACGACACTAATTTATTGCAACTGATTACCGACGACTTCGCTCCTGCGCAACAATTGCTGGAGTTGTTGCGGGCCGAATCACTGGCACTGCACGGTCGCGACATGCCCCTGCTGGAAACTATTCTGGCGCAGAAACAGGCATTGATCATTTTGCTCGATCAGCATGGCCGCAAGCGCAGCGAGATCCTCGCCAGCCTCAACCTGCCCGCCAATAACAGCGGCCTTGAACAACTGGCCAGCCAGTCATCGGTTGGCGACCAACTGTTGTCCCAGAGCCAGGTGCTTAATGACCTGCTCGCCCAGTGCCAGGCCGCCAACGCGCGCAATGGCCAGTCGATCCAGACCCAGCAGGCCGCCACAGCCAACCAGTTGCGCATCCTCAATGGCGGCGAAATCCCGACGCTGTATGACGCCCGCGGCTCGACCGCCAGGATGGTAAAGCATCGCCCGCTCAGCCAGGCATGAAACGAACAGTGCCTGCGCCCTATCAACGCGCGCCACATGCTGGCAAAATGCTGGCTATTTGTAGTCGTATTTTGCCTGGAGATTGACCCACCGTGTTCAATGACTCAAACGCGGATGATGCTCCGCAGCCACCCATGGTCCTCACCACGCCCCTGGAAATCGCCGGCAACCTGCGGATGCTGCAAGATAGCCACGACCCGCTGATCATTACCTTCCACGAACGCACCCAGCGCTTCCAGAGCTACCTGGTAAACGTCGATCGTGAGAGCAACACCATCTCCCTGGACGAAATGATCCCCCGGGACGGTGAACGCTTCCTGCTGGCGGGCGAACCGTTTCGTGTAGAAGGTTTTCATGACGGTGTACGTATCGCGTGGGAAAGCAACGGCCCCTTGACCATTGCCGAGTCCAGTGACGGTCGCTGCTACCGCGGTGCCATGCCCGATGAAGTGGTTTATCACCAACGCCGCAACGCCTTCCGTGCTGCCCTGAAACTGGCGCAACTGGTGGACGTCGAACTGGGCGGCGACAAGCTCAAGTCACCTGTAAACGGCAAGCTGCTGGATATTTCCGCCACCGGCTGCAAGTTGCGCTTTGAAGGCGACATTACGGCGCGCCTGCAATTGGGCCAAGTCTATGAGCGTTTCATCGCAGCCCTGCCCTTTGGCAACATGATTGCGCCGGTTGAACTGCGTTACCTGCACTTCGAGGAAAGGATCAACACCACCTTCGCCGGAGTGCGCTTCCACAATATCAGTGGCCTGGTGCAGCGCCAGGTCGAGCGTTTCGTCTACCAGTTGCAGCGCGAAGCCCGGCGTTTCGATAAAGACGACCTCTGATCTGCTTCGCCCCCTAAAAAACGGGCAGTCCCTTGCGGCGACTGCCCGTTTTTTTATGGCTGACTCAAGGCCTAGCCTGAGTGAAATCGGGGCTCGTCGGCTCGTCGCTTGCCTCTTCAGCGGCAGCTTCCGCCATGACCGGCTCTTCGTCGACCGGCTCTTCCGTCGGCACAGGATCGACGTGCATCTGCTCCTGCACCACTTGTTCGTCCACCCGGGGATCGAGGCACGCCACCAGAGGCGAACTGGACATGCTGTCCGGCATCGCCACGTGATGCAGCGGTGCGTCGTCGACCTGGTGCAGGTTGGTCACCGCCTTCGGCCGGATTCGCCACACCAGCACCAAGGCGAAGAAGGCAAAAAAGGCATAGAGCATCTGGCTGCCGAACATTTTCATCAGCACCCCTGCTACCAGCGGTCCGATACTGGCGCCAACCCCATAGGTCACCAGCAGCATCGCGGTCAGGGATACCCTTCGATCAGCTTCGACGTGGTCATTGGAAAACGCCACCGCCAGCGGATACAGGCAGAACTGCACCAGCGAACAGAAGAACCCCGCGACGAACAGCACCTCCAACGGCACCGTCGGCAGGATCGCCAGCGGCAGCGCACAGACCGTCAGGACCAGCGCAAAGCAGCGGATCAGCAGCGCCCGGTCATATCGATCGGACAGCCAGCCCAGGGGCCACTGAACCAGCAACCCAGCAAAGATGCAGCTACCCATGAACAGACCCACCTGCTCGGTCGACAGCCCCTGCTGAGAGGCATACAAAGGCGCCAGGCCATAGAACGAGCCGACGATCAGTCCCGAGCCCAGCACCGTACTCAATGACTGCGGCACGCGCTTGATGAAAAAGCGCGGCTCCATGGGCGCCGGATGCAGCGCCGCCGGGTGAATTCGCCGGGTCAATGTCACCGGCACCAGACACAAGGCAAAGCACAGCGCCACCAGCATCAACAGCTCCAAGCCTAGGGCCGGGTGCATGACCAGGATCAGTTGACCGAGCACCAGCCCCAGGTACGAAGCGATCATGTAGCCGCTGAATACCGCCCCGCGCTGTTTGGCATCGGCCTGCTCGTTGAGCCAGCTCTCGATGACCATGTACTGGCACATCATGCCGAGACCGACAATCATCCGCAGCACAATCCAGGCTGGCAGCCAGTTCACCAGGCCATGGCCCAGCACCGCCGCACCGACGATCCCGGCGCAGGCTGAATAGGCACGGATATGCCCGACCCGGGCAATCAACCGATGGCCGATCTTGCCGCCCAGCACCAAGCCGAAATAGTTGGCGGCCATCAGCGCACCGACCCACAAACTGTCTACGTGGTCGGCGGCCAGACGCAAGGCCAGGTAAGTACTCAAGAGGCCGGAGCCGATCAACATCATCAGCGAGGCGAAATAAAGCGCTCGAAAAGGTTTCCAGATTTGGCGCATCGGCGTTCCGAGCGGCTCCTTGAGGTAAGTAGGGCTATCGTTGACGATAGCCCGAATGCGACGGTTCGTTATGCCTGGGCCGCTAGTACACGCCGTTCCCAGGGCGTGATTTCATCAAAGAAACTGGTCAGTTCCAGGGTCTTCGAAGCGATGTAGCCTTCGATGAACTCCGCCCCGAACAGTTCCTTCGCCAAATGACTACGCTTCAGACGCTCCAGGGCAGCGTGCAAGGTACATGGCAGCGACAGATTATCTGGCACTTCGAATTCACCCTGGATCGCCGCACTCGGTTCCAGGCGATTTTCAATGCCGTGGAGCCCGGCGGCCAGGCTGGCGGCAATCGCCAGGTAGGGGTTGGCATCCGCCCCGGGTAAACGGTTCTCGACCCGACGGGCCGCCGGCGAACTGGCGGGGATGCGCAAGCCGGCCGAACGATTGTCATGGGACCAACAGGCATTGTTCGGTGACGCAAACGGATGACACAGGCGCTGGTAGGAATTCACGTTCGGCGCGAACAGCGCCGTGAAATCCGCCATGCCAGCCTGCTGCCCGCCGATGAAATGCCTGAAGGCCGCAGTCGGTTCGCCCGCGGCGTCGCTGAACACGTTGCGACCGCTGTCCAGCTCGACAACGCTCTGGTGGATATGCATCGAACTGCACGGTGTATGGGCCAAGGGCTTGGCCATGCAAACCACGGTCAGGCCATGCTTGAGCGCCACTTCCTTGAGCAGGTGCTTGAACAGGAATGTCTGGTCGGCCAACAACAGAGGGTCGCCGTGAAGCAGATTGATCTCGAACTGGCTCACGCCCATTTCATGCATGAACGTGTCGCGGGGCAAACCCAGCGCCGCCATGCATTCGTAAACCTCACTGAAAAACGGTCGCAGGCCGTTGTTGGAGCTGATGCTGAACGCCGAGTGGCCGTCCTCGCGCCGTCCATCCAGGCCTACCGGCGGTAGGAATGGCTGGGTCGGGTCCGGGTTGGGCGCGAACACGAAGAACTCCAGCTCGGTGGCCACGACCGGCGCCAGGCCAAGGGCTGCATAGCGAGCGATAACGGTCTTGAGTTGGCCGCGAGTGGAAAGTCGTGAGCTTTCGCCGGTCAGTTCATCGGCATCGCAAATCGCCAGGGCACGCGGCTGTTGGCTCCAAGGCAGGCGGTGAATCTGTTTCGGATCGGCCACCATCGCCAGGTCGCCGTCGTCACTGCCATAAAAACGCGACGGCGGATAACCGCCCATGATGCATTGCAGCAGCACCCCTCGCGCCATCTGCAACCGCCGACCTTCGAGGAAACCCTCGGCCGTCATCACCTTGCCGCGCGGCACACCATTCAAATCCGGCGTAACACATTCAATCTCATCAATGCCCGTCAGTCGCTGCGCGAGTGAACGCTGGCCATCGGTCGTCATGACGCAATCCTTGTTATGTGCGAGCCGCGAACGGCAACCCGTACAAAATAGGCTTCGGCTGTTCGGAATATCAAGCACCCCAAGACAATAAAACCTTCAGGGAAGTACATGCACCTGTGGGAGCGAGCTTGCTCGCGATAGCGTCAGGTCGGCCAATATTGAATTGACTGATGCACCGTTATCGCGAGCAAGCTCGCTCCCACAAGGTTTAGTGTTGATGGAACTTTGGCGCAGCGCAGGTTCAGGGCAGATAAAGCCGGAACACCCCACCGCCGAGCACGCCGCCATTGGCAATCTCGGTACGCCCGCATAAACCGCCACGCTGATGCAGCCCGGCAATCCGAGCTGCAAAGTACAAGCCCAGCCCCGTGCTGCCACTGCTGTGGTTGATGCCCTGCACATACTCGGCCTGACGTTCGATCATCTCAGGCGGATAACCTTCGCCGTCATCATTGATGGTCAGCACCAGTTGCCCAGCCTCATCGCTCGCACTGATCAGCAACGTTTGGCGCGCATGGCGAATCGCATTGTTGATGCTGTTATCGAGCACCGAAGCGATCAGCTCGCGGTCGAAAAAGCCCAAGGGACTGAGCGGATCGACTTCGTAGGTGGCCATGATCCCGCGGCTACGAAACACCTCCTGATGGCCAGCCAGTTGCGCCTCGATGAAGTCATCCAGCTCATGGTAGGCCGGATGCAACGGCAACTGGTTGACCCCCAGCTTGTACAACCCCAGCAATTGCACCAGCAAACCGTTGAGGTGGGCGAACTCGAACTCCATGACGCCCTGCTCCGAGCCCTGCCGCTCGGGGTCGGGCAATCGCTCGAGCCATTGCGTATGCGCCTGCATGAGCAAGGTCAGGGAGTTCTTCATGTCGTGCACGGTAGACGCGATCACCGTGGAGAAATCGAGTGCCTGTTCGCTATCATTCATCGCCAAATGCCTTGCTT
The DNA here is from genome assembly GCF_030064125.1 of Pseudomonas sp. G2-4. Lineage (NCBI taxonomy): Bacteria > Pseudomonadati > Pseudomonadota > Gammaproteobacteria > Pseudomonadales > Pseudomonadaceae > Pseudomonas > Pseudomonas sp. G2-4. Next base: position 4,961,293 of record NZ_CP125957.1, read on the forward strand.
CGCAGTTTCTGATAACGCGCAAAACGCGCATCGGTATCGGGCATCATGCCCACCAGTTTCAGGCAGGCGCGGCATTCCTGCAGCAGCTCCGATTCCACGCTGGTATCGGTGCCATGCAGCAGTGACTGCGCCATGTTCAGGGCAATACTGATGTTCTTCGGTTGCATCTTCAGGGCACGGCGGAACAGCTCCCGCGCTTCCGGCAAGGCGCCAGTCTTGTAGACGCGCACGCCTTCGCGATTCAGTTCGGCGGCGGCATTGCCTTGATTGAGGATGTTCGGATCATCGGTCAGCTTGGCGATGCCTTGCATCACCGTCGGGTCGTCGCCGTAGATTTCCGCGCAGTTCTTGAGCATCGATTCGCCGGCACTGGCCTGACCGAGCATTTGCAGCTGCTTGGCCACCAGCAACGCGGCTTCGGCACTCATGAACTGCTCCATGCCGTCGAGGCGCTGCATGGCTTGTTCGGTGAGCTTTTCGGCGGTTTCGGCGTCATTGAGCAGCAGGCTCGTGGCCTTCATCAGCCGCGCCCGCACCTGCAGTCCCGGATCGTTGAGGTTTTCTTTCGCCACGGCGCTGAGGGTCGTATTGATCTCCAGCCGGGTGCGGGTATCCAGGCCTTTCTCGCTACCCTTGCTGATCAGCGCATGGGCCAGCCCGAGGTTGCTTTCCGGATCCTTGAAGCGCGACTGCGCGCCCTGCCCGACCGCCTGGCGATAGGCCTTGGACGCTGTTTCGTAATCCTCGTTGGTCATCGCCAGCTTGCCCAACAGCGATTGCCGACGCACCGCCAGTGGCGACAGGCGCACGGCTTCTTCCAACACGTGCTGCGCTTGTTTCGTGTCGCCTTCGGCCACCAGTACTTCGGCCATGCCGTCGTACAACGCGGGCATCATCGGAAATACTTTCAAGGCCTTTTCAAAAACGGCCTTGGCTTGCCCCACCTGCCCGCGCTTGAACATCAATTTGCCCAGGCCGACATAGGCCCACGGCAACGGTCGATCGGCCAGGATGGTGTTGTACAGGCGCTCCAGGGCTTCGTTCTGATTCAGGTCGCGCAGCGCATCGGCCCGGTAACGCAGACACAACGGCCCGTAGCGCGGATCCTGCTTGCACAGTGCGATGCAGGCGTTGAGCACTTCCATCGGCTTGCCCCGATCGAGGGCTTGCAGGATCGGCTTGAGCAAAGTCTTGCGCTGCTCGAGTCGCTCCAGCCGCTGAGCCAGGCCGGAGCGATTGAACGGTTTGGTCAGGTACGCATCGGGTTCGTGTTCAAGGGCACTGAGCACCATCGCCTGGCTGCTTTCAGCCGTCACCATGAGAAACACACTTTCATGGCTGATCAGCTTCTCGACCATCAGGTCTTCCAGCACCTGCTGGCCGTTCTTGCGGCCATCACCCAGGTGATAATCCTGCAAAATAAAGTCATAGCGCTTCTGCGAGCACATGCGCAGCGCCACTTCACCGGTGTCAGCGGTGTCCACATCCTTGACGCCCAGCTCACGCAACATGGACCGAACGGAGCTGCGGAAATCCGAAAAATCATCGACGATCAGAAAACTTTTTTGGTGGTACGCCAGCATCGAGGATGTCCAGGCAAGTAAGAAGATAACCCAATGGCAAAACAACGAAACGCCGTGTCACAGCCCGGTGTGGCGCGCAGATGATAGCCACCAGCTACTCACGAGCAAGGGTTTTCCAAACCTCTTGCTCTGGCTGTGTCGTGGCGCACATTGCGAGCCGTTTCCGCGCGCCGAAACGCTGGAGAAACCAGGGCTCATCAGGGTATCGGCAGGAAATGGCGTTCCGTTAAGAGATTGTGCGGACAGGTTCCGGGACCTATCGGCTACCTGTCGGGCATAGAACAGTTGGACCGGGGACATGGTTAACCTGTGCCTGGTCGTGAACTTGAACAGGATGGTTGGGCGGTTCAGCTTTTAATAAAGAGCTGTCGAGCGAAGCGAGGCTGCGATCCTTTGATCTTCGCCTGAAATTCAACTTTCAGGAGAAAGACCGCAGCCTGGCTTCGCTCGACCGCTCCTACCCAAAAGCGGATTTGATCGGTCAACATTGATCAAATCCGCTTTTCTCAGCACCTATCTGGGGTCTACGACATCCAGCGCCCGGTTTGCCAACATCTGCCCCAGTTCAATCAGCTGTTGCAGCCCCAAGGCGAAATGCCATCGAGAGCCTTCCAGTTCGAACGCCAAGTCATTGGCCATGACATTGGCAGAAGCCAGGGTCTCGCTGAGGTTGGCCAGCAGGCTCTCAGCATCAATGCCCTCCACGACAGTGAATAGCTGGTCGGGGGATGGCTTCTTGTCAGGCTGGGCGGGTTTTGGGTTCAGATAGGAATCGATGACACGTTCGGCGTTGGCGTCGGCCGCGATGTCCAGATGCAGCGGGGGAACGGGTGGGTCTGGTATGAGCTTGTCCATGGAATACCCCTAACGTATGTGGGAGCCGCCACGTTCGCTGCTAAACGAATGGGTGGCAGCCATGCGCAGGTTAGCAGACCGGTACGTTAGGAAACCGGCGCACCCGAAGATGCCCTGCGCACAGCAGCCATAAAACCTCGAGCAATAAAATGCCCGCACTGAATGGCAGTTACCATGCGCCTAACGTGATTCCGAGCTGCTAAACCCGACCGCTGGATTGGCAGCGGCGAACAAAGACTAGGCACCGGAATCGGCAGGCGCAAGGGGTTGGGATTTTCTAGGAAATGTCCTGCAAGTCAATGGGAAACGTCCCAATACAAGATATTTCGTTCTATCGAAACCGTCGGGTGCGTATCCTAACCAGTGCTGGACAAGGTGGTGTTTCGCTCGTAAAAAAGAAAGAAAGGAAACATGAAAGCAAGGGGTACATCTTATTTAAGAACAGAGCAATTAAATAAATCCGTCCCTTTACCTCAATCATGCTAGCTCTAGTTAGTTACAAAGAACCCACTCTCGGTGAGAGCACACCTTCCTCCAGCCCGCCAGAATCTAAAATAGGGTTCCAAATCAATATCGAACTTAAACAACGGCCACCCAATATACCAAGCAAGATAATAATCCGCAGCCAATCCATAAAGCGCCTCAAACAGCGCATAAATTTTCTCAGTATCAGAAACCCGGCTTCCTCTGGTCGCATCCCCGACCTCATCAAAAACCCAATAATGAGGAATATCTTGCTGAAGCCAGTGATCCATATCGTGACCATTAACAAAAAGCACTCTGGCATCTTCACAAATACTGAGGATTTCGGAGTCACCGAGAACCCCACATACTCTTTCTTGCTCCTTGAGCCACTCCCGACCTAGCTGAATTAACTCATCACTTCCAACTTTAAGTCTTGGCAAGAGATACAGAGACGTTTCCACATCTCCAGAGACAAGAACGCGCTCAATTCTATCAACCAACTCTTCCGAGGACGGAAAATAACTAAATACACGTTGAATCTCCTCGGAGCCACTGTGCGCTTTCAATAATCCCGAAAAGTGAGATTTATCGAAAACTGCCCTATCTTCACAGAAGGCACACCAGTCCGACAACAAAGAATTCATGTTTAGTTCTCGCCAGTTTTTGGTGAAGGCGGCAATAAATCCTCGCAACCATTACTCTTCGTCCCAGAATTCCCCTGGTGGTGCATATTCACCGTCCCTCAAGATAGCGCACCAACCAAAACTCCTATAAAACATCTCAAGATCAATTATTTCATAAACCCCATCCCCAATGTCCTTCAGAGTAATCAGGCCAGAGGCATGATGCGTATACTGACCACCCGCCCCTGCAACAGCTCTTAACTCCAATTCTTTCCGATCCCATCCCAACACCACTCCAGACGATTCAGGAATAGTTTCCGCAAAAAAAATCTTAAACTCGCTGGCTATCTTGCATACACAGGGAATGCGCTTCTGCCGAAGCAACTCATCCGTAACCAAATTCTTGGGAAATTCAATTTTCAACTTCATTGCAAAGCACTCCGAGGCGCAACAAACTCACCTGTAGAATTTTTCTCAAAGAAGAAAACAGGAAAAGACCACGTTTTCTCTTTAAAAAACTATACAGAAACGTGGGCTGTCCCCGGCTCCCCTCGCAAAAAGGAGACAGCTTTAACAATTAACATTAAGATTCTGACAAAACCGAAGATACGGATTTAAAAATATACATCCTATCATCAACAGCTGATGATGCCTCATATATCGCTTCGGTCGCTGTCATAAGCGAATTTTCTCCACCGGCCAAGGACAGCGCCGATACAACACGCGCCTGGCTAAACAACCGAAGGACTTTTACATCTAAGTTTTGCCCATCATCCAGGCTATCTTGCAAGTCAAAATACTGTTCATCTAACTGCGCAACCAAAATATCTAGCCCAGAAGCCTGCTCAGCCGTGAGCTTATTACCAAGACATAGTTGCCTAAGGGATTCGGTAACAATAGGCACTTCTACCGGACAGGCCTGAAAAGCAAGCTCACAGGCTACTTTTACCGCACTTCGTCGCTGCTCTTCGCTGGAGATTTTTAGTTTTTCGACGAGGTTCTTCTCAACCATCTCTAAACGCATAATCATTGCTTAACCTTTGGCGGTAGAAAAGCCGAAAAGAAGCCGAAAAAGGACACCCTTTAGCCGAGCGAGTGAGCTTGCTCCCTCGCCACAAAGGATGATGTCAGGCTTCATCCCTCAAACAATCAGCAAATAACTTCACCCTCACCATTCACCCCCTCCAATAGCATCCCTCTGAGACAAGCACGCTCCAGCCGAAGCTTCACATCCTCGCTAACGATCAATGTCCCCAAGTGTTTCTTGATACGAAAAATATGTTTTCCCTGGACCTTGGCAGGATCAATGACGAGATTCAGAAAAACGCTGTATTCGCCAGCTCGATCAGGTCGTACGGGATCATTGACCTCATATTTTTTGAAAGCCGACCGTGATTCGTCTACGCAATCCAATTGGGTCTCGACAATCATCACATAGTAACGATCATGAGCTTGCTCGCCTGCAACCGCCACAGGCTCGAGCACGACATTCATATACGGTTCATCAACGTCGGGAACGCCCAACAATGCATCCCTGGCTTTTTCACTCAAGACCGGCACAGAGGCATACCCAGCCAAGGAAAAATCCAGACTCACACCTTCCTCACGAACCTCAAGGGCGTAGGTACACGGTTCCATGTACTCAGAAGGGGGGTCGATGAAGAGCCAGTTGTTGCAGTGCTTTATATCTCCCAAATACCAGCGTTCAGGAAACTGCACATCTTCCCGCCACAAGTAATACTTCATGTCAGCTCACCGCGTGTCGTTGCTTCACTGAAAAAAGGGTCACGCCTACGTCTAAAACCCGAAGAAACGCTCGTAGACCGTCGCCACCCGGACCGCAAGCTGATCAGAAATGATGACCAGGTTTTCCTGCGCAGCCGTCTCTGTGGACAACAAAGGACTCGACACCGCTGGAGCTGTCAAACCTAGTTGCTGTCGGACCTGGAAAATCGCGTGGATCTCCAAAGGCAACAAATCGAAAGGCGCATATTTGAATTCAGGGTCCCAGACCCCACCAGTGTCTTCCGCGTGGGTGAGGTGATATTGACATAGCTCTTCCAGAGCATGAGCAAGCCCTTGCTCATCTGTCCATTCGTCTATCACGTTTTGATAAATCCCCAGATCCATCGACTTGATCTCTGGAAGCGTCTCTCCTTGCGAATAGACTGAATAAAGCCAGAGCATGAAAGGTTCGAATCGACGCTGTTCAAGATAGCTGGAATCCACGGCGCCATTGATAGTCAGCATTCCGGCCAGCACATCGGCTACGGACGCGGCCAGATCTCGACGATCAGCCACTATCAATCCGGCCAGCAAGCATCCTGCAATGCTCAATTGGTTAGTCAAATTGGGGACGGTTTTGATGCCTTGAAGAAAACTCGTTTTTGAGAAAGTCTTGGCGTTGAGCATCAACGCCCAATAACGGTACATCATCGAGCGCGAGACGTCTTCCCAACCAGAAGCCTCTCCATCACTGACCGCGACTTCGCCCCGAATACCGTAATATGTCGCCAGCACCCCCAACGAGTCAGTCACATTGTTCAATCCGCTTAATGAGTCGCTGGCAAGATCCTCATCAATATAGCCAAGCTCTTGAGCCGTCAGGCCTACCGACTGGGAAAGCCAACGACGGTGCTGATCAAGCCGGACGTTGATTTCATCCATTCCGATACACTCCTTTTACACCAGTACGACGTCCTTCCGCTTACCGTGCTCACTCAGGACCGCATCTGTCGAAGGATCGTTAAGTGAACCTCTAAATTGCACTTAACCAACTGATCCAGCGAAGCCGTCCCTCCAAAAAACAATGCAGGCTCAAAGCCATAGATCTCACGCTCATCAAGCGCACCCAACTTCTCGAGCGCCCGTTCAAATAGAAACTCACCTTGCCTATCCTCCAGATCATAACGTTCCTTATCAGACATAGCGAAAAATGCCTGAAGGGCTAGATCCGGATCTTTATTAGGTGTTTTCAGCTTACTCATCAACGCGACGATAGATCCTGTCGGACACGAAACAACAATCTTCTGATTGTATTTCTCCCCCCAAGCGTAAAGTGTCCCAAACGCGCTTCTTGCAATAACGTGGTAATTATCTATCTGTGGAAATTCAGTACCCGCGAGCCACATATCGAGCAGATATTTATACTCATCCGGGTTCACTGTCCAGAAAAGGCCATTGGCATATCCACACCAACCTTCCTCTTGCCAATAGTCAAGCAATACGTCAGGCAGCACCTCACGATATTTCGCAATTTGGGAGTCAGACACCTGTCGATGAGATGTGGCCTCCCCCATCACGCTGATGAAACACTGGAAATCTTCATCCCTCAACTTGCCGGCGCTCCTCTGAGTAGTTCTGAAAAGAAAGGGACAGATCTATCTAAGAGCAATTAGATAATACCTGCCCCCTTTCCTATCAAAGCAATATCCTCGGTCCCTACCTCCACAAAAAACCTAATCATCATAATTGTAGTCAATACTAATTTTCATCCTCTCTACATCCAACGTAACTGCACACGAGGACCAAGCCTTTCCATTTTGGCACAATCCATTTTCAACATAATAGCGCCGAAGCTCAACCAACAACTCTGTCAAATCTCCCACAGCCCTGCTGTCTGGATCAAACCAGCTTGAGCGGTTTGTCTTATCGAAATAATCAAACTCATAACTTCCTCCATCGCCCTCGGCAAAAAGTCTAGCTCTAACAACTATTTTCTGAGCCTCCGAGGGACCAGCATCCAATAAAAGCTGGCCAATTTTTTGATACAGCCCCTGCTCACTCATCAGTTTCCACCTTTACAGAAAAGGGAAAGATCTATTTAAAACCAGGAGTGATCAAATAAATCTGTTCCGAATGGCACTTACTTAACATGTTTTGGGTGTCCATTTTTTCTGACATCTGCCCTTGCTGAACGACGCGGTTTGGTCAGCAAAGGGTAGGCTTGAGGTCTTCGTTTTATCGCTCGCGGCTCGATACGACCAGGCCGATTCCCGACGCGCCTCTGAGCAATCAGCATCAATAAATTCGACAGGCTTACCTCGTCATCGGGGCTGCCATATTGTCGTAGCGCCAGCCATAGTTGAAGGCTGTGTTTGAAGCTCAGTTCGCGAGGCAAGCAGTCCGCTAACAGAGCCGATTGCGCCATGAGCATTCGGATCAGATTGTGCGCCAACAGATAGACCCATAACTCCTTGACTGCCATGCCTGGGGTTTTGCAGCTCAACTTTCCAAATCCTAGCGTAGCTTTGAGATTTCGCAGATCCAGTTCGACATGCCATCGACCCTTGTACAGCGATTTGAGGGCTGTTTTGGGTGTCTGCTTTGGGCAATGCAACGTGGTTACCAAAGTCTTGCCACCCGCCTTCAACTCTCGCACGGTCAGTCTTTCAGGCGCCTGTTCGTAATCGGTTTGACTCATCCACGGCGGTCTTCTTACAGGCTTTTTCAATTCGATCAGGTGATCTTCCGAACCGAGACTCTGACCTAGGCGAAAGTCCGTACTGCGCCGTCGAGCACCGTATTGTTCGAACACGCCATCGATACCTCTTCGTTGCAACTCGCACAGCAAGAAGTATGTAGCGTAGTAAGCGTCGCCCAATAAAATATCGCCTGTTTTCAGCGTGTCGAGCATTGATCTGAGCAGCGTTTGCTCATCGCCTCCCTTGCCTCGGAAACGCCCAAGGGCAGCATCTAAAACGGCGCCGCTGGAGAGGCAAACGATGCCCACCACGCGACACAACGGAAAACCAAGACCGACTTTTTGGCCGCGAGATTGCGGATAGGCGCCCTGATTGGCAGCAGTGTCGGGCATGCTGACCGTCGTACCGTCCACCAGGCGTACAGGCCGTCCCATCCAGCGCCACGACGAGGGTGCGTTATCACTTATTGAAGCACCGGTGTGCCTGACCAGCGTGGAAACCATTTCCACAGGCAGGCGTTTTCTGGCTTTGCAGTAAGCGCCCGTGCGAGTGCTGTTGGGCCTCATGCCGCCACATGATCGTTTAATCGACAAGTCGTTGACGGCGTTCTGGCAGGAACGGTCGGCGCTCATTGCCTGAGCAAGAAACATAGACAACGTTTCAGTCGGCGGAAACAGGCGTTCCCGATGTTCTGGCAGTGCAGACTCGACGCGTTGCAAGAGCTCGGGAGACGTGAGGAGATTAAAAAACGCATAGGCATCACAGTCCGAAGCGTGTCGATGAAAACGTTGCAGTTGATGCTGAAGAATTTCACGTCTACGATCCATTTGGGGCTGTGTCCTTGGTTTGTCGGGGTGTGTTCGCAACTATCACCGTAGACCAAGACCAGCCCTTCTTCATTTTTTGCTTTCAGCTCAAGTGGTTAGCGGTTAAGTAAGTGCCATTCAAATCCGTCCCCTTTTCCCTCCCATGTTGGATCTCTTCCATCGGCACTCCCCATTTTTTGAAGTCAGGAGTTCGACACACCATACACCACTCATGCAATCCTCCTGGTTGCCTTATCCTTGCTTCTATCGCGTCACGGGCTGCCTTGTTTTGCCACAAAACGTCCAACTCTGCCGAAGATAATCCATCGAACCAACGATTGAATTCCCCTCCTCGGACGCTCGGAACCTTGCCATCAGGCAGTAACTGCTCCAAAGCACGAACGGGCTTATCTACTGTTGCTTTTGCTCCAACTAATTCGCCCTAAACGGATCAAACAAAACATTTTTTCTTAAAGACTTCGCTTTAAGTATAAATTTCACCATTAATTTTACCAGCTCAAAAATTGGCGGATTTAAGCTGGCGGCAGCTAACAACTCACCCACAAGTGAGTCAATCTGCGAATCAGAAAACATGTCGTAGTCATCAAAGCTTAAGTTAGAAAGAATTGGAAACTGCTCGACATCCAGCTTAAAGAAAAAATTTGCTACATCTAAAGGAATTCCAACCTTATCAAGACACCCATCCTGCCCAACGGATGCTAAATCTTTATCCCACATAACTAAGTAATACATGCTTTAGAAAGTCCTTCCAGGAAATGTGTTCACCAAATTGCCTTTTGAGTCAGTAATCACGGTCATGAAATTAGTAGACTGCCCTCCTGCTTTAGCATCAACACCTATAGGCCGGCCCATATCAACTGTTCGAATAAAATTACCAGACGTTGGTGATTGGTACGCAGGTGTCTTGACGACCTGTGGAGTTTGCAGAACAACCTTCAATTCATCCTTGGAAATCGTAAATGCCGATTTATTCTCACCCCAAGCGCCACCATGCTTTTTCCACGCGTACTCAAGTCCACTACCTGTGGCGTTAGCAGAGCCCGTTCGGACATTTACTCGCGAGGCAACAACTCCTTTCGCAGCACTGAGGGTGTTATTAGCTTCTGCTGCTGGCACGCCCCCTTTTGCACCAACACGGTACTCCCCAGGATTCTCGACAACCTTCCCATTAAAAGTGGTCGTCCCAGAGCCATACCCCCCCTCAAGCTTTCCGCTATACGCCCCCTCTACACTGGTCCAGTTCATCGGCTTACCAGCCGACGCTTCAGCTTTGGCAATTTTGGCCATATCGGCCATCTTTTCAAGCCCTTCCGCCCCCACCTTGATCCCGGCTTTCGCCAAGGTCAAGCCGCCCTTGGCCGCCGTCCCCACGCCCGTGGCGATGGTGCCGACTTGCCAGACCAGTTCGCCAATATCCTGGCCCAGTTGCACGGCACGGTCGTCGCCGCCGTGTTCCAGGGCGTCTTGAATGCGCACGATTTTGGCGTTGGCGTCATTGACCAGGGCGTCGCCCAGTTTCTGGCGCGCCTCGGGATCGTCGATCAAGGCTTTGATACCTTTGATCCCTTCAACCGGATTGAGGAGGAACTGCGCCAAGCCTTCGACATCGCTCCAACCCGCCTGCGCCAAGCCTTTGCCAATGCCGAATCGGGTCAGTACTTCTTGTTTTTGGTAAATGTACGCCCACTTGGCAACCACCTTAGTTTTGCCCAGCAGGTCAGCCTCGCTGTACTCCTTCTCCGCCTGAACCAATTGCTGAGTCGCCAGCCAGTTGTTGTCCACCGCAGCGCCAGCCGCGCTGTTGGCGGTGGCCGGGTCCAGCGAAGAGCTGGTGGTGGCCAGCCCAGTGACGATGCTGACAATCAGGTTGCGCTTGGCTTCGCGCTGGGCTTCGCTTTCATCGGGGCTGGCTTCGGAGAACAGGCCGGTGAGCAGACTCGACGCCGCCGCGCCTGCCGCCCCACTGCCACAGCTCTGGCTGCTGGCGGCGGCACCCGCGCAGGCGACGATGCCGTGCAGCGCGGCGTGCAGTGGCGAGCCTTCGGTGAGTTTGCCGTCCGCCACCAGGTCGCCGATGTAGCCGGCGCCCTGCTGTTGCACGTAATTGACCACCAGCCCTTGGACGAACGCACCGTTGCCGCCACTGATATTGCCGCTGGCCGCGCCCACCAGGGCGGTGGTGATCTGCCGGTAGGTACCACCCGCGCCCCACTTGTCGGCGATGCCGCTGGCTTCGGCATTGAGGCGCTGAGCACTGCCGAGCAGCGCCAGGCGTTCGGTGTCGGTGAGCTGGGCGTTGGGGTCCAGGGCCGCTGCCTGAGCCTCCTTGGCCTGTTTGCGCTTGTCGTCGACTTCCTTGGCCTTGTTGGCGAGCAAGGTGCTGGCTTCGTTGGCGAACGCCCCGACGATCTCGAAACCGGCACGGATTTCGTCTTCGTCGAAGATCGGCTTGAGCGTGTTGGTGGTGTCGCGGTCACTGGAGACATCGCGGTTGAGGCTGGCGACGGTTTGCTCGCCATTCTTGCCGGTGCGCTTCTGTTGCTCGGCGTCGTTGCTGATGACGATGGTGCCGCCGCTGATGCCGCTGCGGGTGACGCTGCTGGCGTCGTCGCTGGCACTGATGGCAATCGGCATGGTGGCGCTGAGGTCGTTATCGTTCTTCGGCAGGTCGGTGCCAGGGGTTTTCGTGCCGCCGCTGGTGGCGTTGCCCTGCTGGTCCTTGCCGACTTCGCGATAGCCACCCCCGACGCTGACGGTGCTGGCGTCGTACTCGGCCTTGTTCTTGATGTCGCGGCTGGTGAGGCTGGCGGTGACCAGGCGATTCTTGCCGTCCTGCACCGCCTTGTCGCTGCTGGCGATGACGCCGCCAACCAAGTCGGTGTTGCCACCCACGCGAATGTCAAAGCCACCGTCCCCGGCCTTGATACCCGATTGCTCGGTCACGCTGGCGTAGTTGGAATCGATATCCGTGGCACCGAAGCTGCCGCTGGCGCCGCTGACCGTACTCATGCCGTAGCAGAACGGCGGAATGCACAGGCTGATGCCAACGCCCAGGCTCTTCTCATCGACCACGTAGGTGTTGGTGTCTTGCAGGCTTTCGATGTTCAGGTCGCCGCCGATATCGGCCAAGACTTGTTTGCCGCTGGCCACCGCGCCTTTGAGGTTGGTGTCGCCGCCGGAGGCCAGCAGCAGCTGGTTGCCCGCCTGGACGTGGGTATTGGTGTGGGTGAGTCCATCGCCATCCGCCTGGCCGCGACTGCCGGATGCCCCCAGGTCTAGAGTGAAACCGTTGCGGGTGCCGCCCAGGGAAAAGCCGATGCCGATGCTCGCGCTGCTGCCTTTGCTGTCGGTGTCCTGCTTGTCGGTATTGCGAGCAGCGAGCAGATTGATGTCACCGTCCGCCAGCAAGCTGGCGTTGCGTCCGGCCTTGATATCGCTGCCTTGCACGGTGATGTTGCTGGCGGCCCCCGCGCCCGTGGCGCGCAGGCGGATGTCATCGCCGGCGGTCATGGTCGAGCCGGCCGCGCTGTCGCTGGTGTAGGTGGTGGTGCTTTCGTTTTTCTTGGTCCCCAGCGACAGGCTGATGTTGATCCCGCCCGCCGAACCCGGGTCCATCGCCACGGCGGTCGCCGCGTTGTTGGCTGCCAGCACGGCGGTGGCGGCGGCCAGGGCCTTCATGCGCCCGTCGTCGGTTTTCTCCGACGCCTGTTTCATTTGCTGGGACGTCTGGATCGCGCTGATCACCGGGTTGGTCACGGTGAGGGTGAACCCGGTCTGTTTGAACAGGGTTTCACGCTCGCGCTCGCGGGTGTTGCGCGCCTCGACGACGTCGATGGTCTGCGCCGTGACGTCGATGCTGCCTTGCGGGGCCGACACCTGGCTGCCCACCTGGCGGTAGCCCTTGCCCGCTTCGATCAGCACATCGCCGGTGGTCGAACCAACGGTGCTCGCCACTGCCGTGTGCTCGGTGGTGAGGTCCTTGACGCTCTGTTGCTGGGTCCCCAGGGTGACGGCGATGCCACCGCCGCTGAACAGGCCGCTTTTCTTCACGGACTTGTCGTGACGCTCGCTGCTGCTGGCAGTGCCCGCTTCGATGTTGACGTTGTTGTCCGCCACCAGAACAGTCTGGGTGGTGGACACCACGTTGCTGCCCCTCAGGTTGATATCGCGACCGGCCTGCACATAGGTCTGCTCGCCGCTCAGAGTGGAACCTTCGGCGGAGGTCTGGCTGATCGTGTCGCGAGTGGTGGTGGTCTTGCTGGAGAACATCCCGTTGCTGCCTTTGACCTTGTGCGCTTCATCGGCGAACTGGTAGTTCTGGCCGGCGGTCAGGTTGACGTCGCGCTTGGCGTCGGCGAATACCGCGCCTTGCTCGCTGGTGACATGGGCGGCGCGGGCGTTGAGGTCCTGGCCCGCGCTCAAGCGCACGTCGCCCTGCCCTTGGACCTGGGAGCCGACTTCGGTCTGGCTGGCGTCCTTGCGCCAGTTGCTGCTGTTCCAGGTCAGCGCTTGCTCGTGCGCTTCGCCGACGGTGGCCAGGTTGATGTTCTTGCCCGCCTCCAGCAACGTACTGCCGCCCTTGCCGGCATTGACCACCTGGGCCCCGGTGAGGTTGAGGTCGTTGCCGGCGCTCACGCCCATCGTGCCCTGGGCGCCGCTGACGAACAGCCCGGCGACCCGCGACAGGTTGGTGCGGGTGCCTTGATCACTGCTGCTGTCCCGGGTGCTGGAGACGACGTTGATGTCTTGCCCGGCCTTGAGCGACAGGCTGTCCACGGCGCCGATCAGGCCGCCGAGGTTGTTGAGGTTCTCCCGCGCGGTGAGCGAGGCCTTGTCGGCCTGGATCCGGCCGCCGAGGTTTTCGATGTTCTGCGCCGTGATCGCCATGACGCTGCGCCCGGCCAGGCTGCCGCTGTTGATCAGGTCGCCGGCAATGTTCAGGTTCAGTTGTTGCCCGGCGATCAGGGCGCCGGAGCCATTGAGGTCGCCTTCCTGAACCCGTACGTACACTTGCGGCACCAGCACGTTGCGGGTTTCACCGTTGGCGAGGGTGACCTGCTTTTGCACCAGCCAGACGATGTCGCTGGTCAACTGGGCCATCTGCTCGGAGGTCAGGGCCACGCCAGGCACCAATTGCCATTGACTGGCGATGGTAACGGCGTTGTCGATCAGCGCGCGGTACTGCATTTCGTCATTGGCGTAGCCATCGAGAAAGCGGCGACCGGTGAGTTGCGCGACCTGTTCACGAATCAGCTTCTGCTCGTAGAACCCGTCACCCAGGCGTTGCTGGGTCAGTGCCGGGTCGACTTGCAAGCGTTGCAGCATGTAGTCCGAAGACAACCAGGTGCGGTAGCTGGCAAAGCGCGGGTCGGTTTCGATCAGGTAGCCGTTGGTGTTCTGAGGCGTGGTGCTGAACAGGCTGTTGTTCGGCAATTCAAGGGACGGCCCACCGCTGCGAATCTGCTCGGCGACGCCTTTGGTGTTCAGTGTGGTTTGCGCGGCCACCTGAACGATGGGCGCCACTTGATGGGTTCTGCCGACCGGGGCGCTGACCGCCCCCGTGCGAGTGATTTGATCACTGACACTCTGAGTGGCGCGAGCGCTGATCTGGGTGCCGGTACCGTTGCCGGCGGCATTCTGGACAAACACGGTGGGTTGCAGGGAGATGTCCTGAATCAAAGGTGCAGGCGTGTAGGCCGTGACGGCTGTTCCTTGACGATCGCGCCCTTTGCGCTGGATACGATAGAAGTGGCTGGCGGTGCCGCTGTCTGTGGTGGTGCGCTGGCCGGTCAGCTCGGTGTTGGTCAGACTGGCAATGTCGGCCTGCAACAACCCTCCGGCTATGATGCGGCTCTTGTCGTTGAGGACATCACCGGCGCTGATCTGCATCGTGCCGCCGGAAAGAATCTGCGCCGGTGCCGAGGTGGCAATCTGGGTTTCCTGCACCACGCGGGTGTAGTCGTAACGGTTCCAGTTGTCTTGCTGGCCCTCAGGAGTGGTCAGATAAAGGACCTCGTCGTTGTGCAGGGAAATCTGGTCGCCCTGATAGCGGTTCGACGAACCGGTGAGCTGAAACTCCTGCAAGGCAGTGCGGCTGACTTCCACCTGTTGGGTGCTGAAGTGCTCGTTGGTGTTGCGCACGCTCTGCACGTTCAGCGACAGGTCGCCGAGGGCCTCGATGGTCGCACTGGCGTTGGTCAGCAACTGGGCGCGATTCTGGGCTTTGTCGTTGGCGTCCAGCGCTCCGCCGATGGCCAGGTTGCCGGCGCTGAAGATCAGCGCCTGTTCACGGTTGTCCAGGGTACCGGCGCCGATATCCAGCGACTCCCGGGCGGCGATGGTCGCGGCAGTGCCGTTTTCATCACGGTTGGTCAGCGCCGAGGTGGCAATCGCCAGTCGGTCACCGTAAAGGCGTCCGGTGCCCAGATTGCTGAGCGAGAGAGACTGAATACGCACTTGCTGACCATCGATCAGACCTCGGTTGGCCAGGCTGTCATTGACCGTCAGGCGAACCTGGCCGGCGCTGATTTCTGCGCTGGCGGCGTTGTCCAGTGTCTGCGAGCGCACCCGCAGGAGATTGCCTGCCAACAGTTTTCCGCTGTTGTTGAAAGCCCCCTCGGTGCTCAGGTCAACCGTGTTGTTGGCCTGAATCTGCCCGCTCAGCGCCAGGCCGCCTTGCAGCCTGAAAGTCAGGTCGCCCAGACTCAGGGCCCGACCGGAACCGCTGTAATAGGCCGCGTTGAGGGATAACAGACTGCCAGCAAGCAAGGTACCGTCGAGGTTCTGCACCGACTGGCGACGCTGCGCCGGGTCGCGGTCAGTGATGGTCAGGCCGGCCCCTGACGAGATCAGTCCGCCTTGGTTGTCCAGCGTCTGGCTGACCCCAATGGACAGGCCTTCGTCGGCGCGTACAGCACCGGCCTGGTTGCCGAAGGTGTCAACTGCCAGGCTGATGGCACGACCTTCAAGACCCTGATTGACGCCCTGGGTGGCACTGTTGTCGAGCACGCTGGCACTCACATCCAGTGTTCCCGCGCTGCGGAGCAAGCCGCCCTGATTGTTGAGCGCATCACCCAGTATCAGGTCGACATCGCCGAGACCTTGTAGCTGGCCGCCACGGTTATCCAGCCGGGCGCCTTCAACGCTTACGGTTTTCTCACCAATGATCTGGCCGCCGCTGCCGTTGCCCAGCTCGGTGGTCTTTAGAACCAGAGCGCCCTTGGCCCCAAGGAAGCCGCTACTGTTGTTGAAGTTGGCACTGTGGATCTGCACGTCAGCCTGCCCGCTGATGCCTTGGGTGGTGCCCGATTGAATGTTGTTCAGCGCCTGACTGCCGGTGTCGATGAACAGCTTGCCTTTGGCCTGGATCAAGCCCGCCGCGTTGCGCAGTTCACCACTGCGCAGGTCGAGTGTCGCACCGGCATTGAGCGTGCCCTGGCTGTTGTCCATCAGCAGGCCGTGGCTGTTCAGGTCCAGGGCCCGGCCACTGATCACGCCACTCTGGTTATTCAGGCCCTGGGCCGACAGCTCGATATCGCCCAGCGCTTCAAGGCGCCCGCCGCTGTTATTCAGCGCATCCGCCGAGACGCTGACCAGCAGCCCGGACTGCACCGAACCCAGCACACCGTTGGTGTTGTTCAACTGCCCAGCGATGATCTCCATGCGCTGGGTAGCAGCGAGCGTGCCGCCGATATTGTTCAACTGGTCGAACGTCGCATGCAGCTCACCGCCGGCACTCACCGTGCCTTGGGTGTTATCCAGCACCTCGCCGCTGACCTTTGTCGTACCGCTGCCGGCCAGCGTCCCTCCGCCGTTATTGACCTCTTTGTCGGCCGTGACGGTCAACGCACCGTTATCGGTGGCGAGGACTTTGCCGCCCTGGTTGTTCAACGTACCGACCTTCAGGACCACCGCCCCGGGATTGCTGACTTGCCCGGCCTGATTGTCGAAGCGTTCACGGGCAGTGACCTGCAACGGTTGCGCACCGGTCTGGAGAATGCGTCCACGCTGGTTGGACAGGATCGTGGTGTCGAGCGTGATCTGTTGGCCTTGGGTCAGGCCGTCATCGATCACCACGTCGCTGGCCTTGACGCTCAACGTGCCATTGCTCGCCAGGGTGCCTTTGCTGCCGGCCAACTGGTTGGCCTGGATGTCCAGGGTGCCTTTACCCGCGTGTTCGACCTTGCCTTTGCTGTTGTCGAGGCGACTGGCGCCAAGCTTCAGGTTGTCGGCGTTGGAGGCGATGCGCCCGCCGCTGTTGTCGAGTGTGGCGCTGGCTTTGATCGACGAGTCTGCGGTGCCGGTCTGCACCAGTTCACCGCCGACATTGGAAAGATCGCGGGCACTCAATTGCAGGTTGCCGGCGGTGACCTTGGCCGCATCGGTACGCAAGGTCTTGGCCGCCGTGGCGGCCAGCACCTGGGTCGCATCGAGTTGACTGCCACTGAGGTTGGCGTCGCCGGTGCTGGCCGTCACGGTGACGTTGTGCCCCTGGGTCTGGCTGCTGCTCAGGTCCAGCTCATCGGCCTCGACGCTGACATCGCCATCGGCGAGGTTCTGGCCCTGCGCCGTGACCGCCGTGGCCCGCAGCGCGAGGTTGCCACTGTTGCCCAACTTGCCGTCCGCACCGACACCCGCCGCCAGGCTCGAGGCCGTGGTGCTGCGAATGGTTTTGGCGGTCAGTGTCGTGTGGCTCTGGCTGGCAACGGTGCCGCTGTTGTCGATATCACCGACGCTGTCGAGCCTCAGGTCGCCCTTGGCGTAGAGCGTGCCGCTGTTTTCAACGCTGGCAGCATTGATTCGGGTCGCCGTAGCGCTGCTGATAGCGCCCTGATTTTGCAGTTTGCCGTCAGCGCCGATCACCACCTCCCCGGCCATCGCGCCAATCTGCCCAGCATTGCGCACACCGACGCCGGACTCCGTGCCCACCAGCATGATCTTCCCGGCGTACATACCGCCCAGCTTGGCAACGTCGATGGCAACGGTGGGTTTTTCTCCCTCGGTGCCGGGTAGCGGCGTGGCCTGGGTGTTGTCGGCATTGACCTGATTACGTCCGGCGGTGACCTTCAAGTCGTTGGCCCATACCCCGGCGTTGACCTGCACTGAGCGGGCAATCAGATCCGTGTAGTCGGCCTCACGGGCATCCAAGCCTTTGCCTTCGATGTTGATAGCACCACCCTGCACGGTGTAGCCGGTGATGCGACCGTTCTCCAACTGCGCCCGGCCGGTGCTGAGGGTGGCACGGTCAGCGTTGATGAAGCCGCAACCGTTGCAGGTGATGCCGGACGGGTTGGCGATCACCACTTCGGCGCGTTGACCGGCGACTTCGACATAACCGCGTAATTGACTGGGATTGCTGGCATTGACCTCGTTGAGGATGACCCGCGCGCTGCCATTGCCCAACATCGGGTTGCCTTCGATCCAGCCGCCCAGTTTCGTCTGGCTATTGGCGGTACCGTTGTTGAGGATCACGCCACGGCTATCGACATCGAACTGGTTGTAGGTGTTACGCGAGACACCACCGGCGCTCGGGGCCCGGATATTCACCTGTGGAGTACCGTTGGCACTTTCGATCACCATCGGTCGCTGGCCGGCCGGGGCGCCAGGGTCGGCGACAATGGTGCCCGCCCAAGCCGGTGTCACGCTCAGGGACACCAGCCCAATCGCCGTCATCAATGCAAAGCGCAAGGCCCCGAGCGTAGCCGTACAAGCCGGTGCCCCCGTCGTCGGGCCGGAGCCGGTCCCCGGCGCCTTGACCTGGCTGGTGACGTTCTCGGCCACGACCATCAACAGGCCGCGAGCCTTATTGAAAACGATTCGGTACAGATGCTTGTTCATAGCAATTCCATTTGCGGAGCCAGCCCGCGATACCAGTGGTTGGAGTTACGATTCGATCGCCATCGGGTGGGCGGCAAACCAGGCCTTGGCCTGTTCGGGGATAACCCCGATCCCTTGGAATGTCTTGACCCGCAGGCCACGCTCGTCGCCGCGGTGATAGAGGGCACGGGCGCAGCGATTGGTGAAAAGTTGACGTTGCAACAACCGGCTCAATGCCGCCGTGTGGCCAAAAGGAGCGACCCAATCGTTGAGCCAGAGGCGCTCGCCGCTATTCCAGTCGTCCTGCGTCAGCGCCAGCGGCGATTGCTGCAAGTAGCGTTGCTCTGCCGCTTCGTCGAGGTTGAGCCAGGACAGGTAGAACACCGGCTTGCCCTGTTCAGAGCCGAGCACGAACTGACGATGCTTGAGGGCGGGCAATAACAGCGTCGGCAACGTGTGCAACGGCGCATCGCGATGGGCCTTGGAGTGCATCCACAACCAGGTGACGGAGCCAAGCACGGCCGCCTCATTCCAAGGCTCGTCGATCAGGCCGGGGGCGATAATGTCTAGCGTCTCGAACTGCATGGGATCACCTCAGAATGACCAGATGACGGTGAAGGCGCTGGTCACATTGGCCGTCTCGAAGCCGTCGGGCTTCTTCAACGGCGTCCCCAGCGACCAGTCATAGGACAGGCCCTTGTAACCGCCGCGTATACCCACCACGGCCCCTGCCAAGCGTTGGCCGATCAGGAACTCACTGGATTGGCCGCTGACCTCGCCATAGTCGATACCGGTGTAGAGTTCCTGGCCGGTCTGCCCCAAGGACAGGCCGACTTCGTTGCGCAGGGTCCAGCCACGGTCGGCGGAAAGAATGTTTTCACCATCGAAGCCGCGCACGCTGTAGCGCCCGCCAATCGAGAAACGATCCTGGGGCACCAGAGGCGTACGGTTCCATTGCGCGCGCCAGCCACCGATGTAGCGCAGGCGCTGATCGCCAACCTGGAACGGCACCTGCAATTGGGCATCGGCGGTGATGATCTGCGAGCGTGAGGTGCCAGCGTCAAAATCGTCCTCAGGTGCCCTGAGGGAGTCATGGGCACCCGTGCCACGACGATAGGCAGCGCCCAAGTCAAGAATCGAGGGGCCGATGAACTCCCTATGGTTCAGCCCGAACTGCCAACCGGCCATACGCCGTTTCTGATTGCCGATTTCGGTGTCGTCAATGAAATTCTCCGACGAACGCGTCCACAGGCTGCCCCAGGCGGTGGTCTTGCGAACGGCGTCGCGGTACAGCAGGCGTGACAGACGCAGCTCGTTGTTGCGACTCTCGCCGCTGTACTGATAGGTCTGGTTAGCGCCGACAACAGACTGTTCGTAGTTGTATTCGCTGCTGGTGAACCCCAACTGCCAGTAGCCGAACGGCAACGAGTAATGCAGGGTGCGGCCATCGGAGCCACGATGACCAGACTCACCGCCACCCAAGTCATGGTTGACGCTTGCGTAAAACAAATCATTGAGCGATAGCAGGTTGTCCAAGGACAACGACACGTTGCCCTGATATTTGCCCGTGCTCTTGCTGCCCGAATTGTCCACCGACAGGCTCACCCGGGCGGGAAACCGCTGGCTCCAGGCGATCACCACGTCGCTTTCACCGGGTTTGGCGTCGGCGGCACGGGCAGGCGCGATCTTGATGTCGGCTTCGGCCGTCGGCACACGCTTGAAGTTTTCCAGCGCCTGTTCGATGTCGCGCAGGTTAAGCAGATCGCCAGGATTGGCGGGCATCGCGTTCCAGGCATTGGCGCGGGCGCCGGTACCCTCCTCGAAACGAATCTCGCGAATACGCCCCGGCACCAAGGTCAATACCAAAACCCCGCTGTTCAAGTCCTGGGCTTCGGCGAGTACGCGGGTGGTGACGTAACCGGCTTCGATGATCGCGTTCTGCATGCGCTTCATCGTCAAGTTGATCCCACCGCCACCGAGGCAATGGCCGATGGCGGGATCATGCTTGGGGTTGGCGGCGCGCAATGCCCATTGGAATTTTTCCGACGCCTCGCCAATCAAGCGGATGTCGTTGATGGCAAAGCAGGGGCTTTCCTTGGTGGGCAAGCGTTCGGCCCCCTCGGTCATCGGCGCCGTCTGAAGGCGTACGTCCGGCCGAGACTCCAATTGGTCACGCAGAACGCGGTCGCGCTCACGCTGGCGCAGCAACTCCTCTTCAGGCCCGGCGGCCTGTGCAACGCCTCCAGCCGCCGTCCACGTGGCCACCAAAAGAAGCGCGAGACGCATGGCGTACTGTGGGGATGAACGAGTCCCGTCGACAAGACGGCGAGCGGTGCTCGGTTTACGCGTTCGGCTGGGTGCGGCTGGGTGCATGTCACATCCTTGTGGCCTGAATCAAAGACACGCCGGGTGAGGCCGCCGGGGATGGCAGTGGCACCGACTCAGATAAAATAAGAGGTACGTGTCCGCCCGTAGCGAAGGAAAAGTCCTACAACGTACCGAGACGGTCAGATAGCGAAGGGGAGGAGAAGTTTCGCGCGATCGAATCGCTCGTTAACGATTCGGAGAAAAAATGGGGACTCAGTCACAATATTGAGGAAATGGAATGGGTTGAAGTGGCCACGTGAAGCCTGCCCAGCGAGTTCAAGCCATTGATCATTTGCGCGACTGAAAGCACAGAGAAGGAGCCTTGAGTTCGCTGAGTCCCTGGTTGGGAAGGTGGTGTCCCAGGGCAGGTTCGAACGGCCAACCTTCCCCTTAGGAGGGTCAATTTAGACCCAATGGGTACAGCCACAAGCCCAGTATTATTGGGCCTTTTAGTCCCATTGAGTCCGTGAACATCGAGCGGTATAGTGCGTTTTGCTGCCACCCTGCTGTCACGGACGAACCCTTGAAATCCAAAATCACTCAGAAGCTAATTGGCAGCCTAGCCGCCGAGGCGAAAGCATACCGCGTGCATGACACAGTGCAACCCGGCTTCTTCATTCGCGTGCTGCCCAGCGGTCACAAGTCCTACATGGTCACCTGGGGCCGAAACAAGAACGCCACCCTCGGGCGTGTCGGCGTGCTTACCCTTGACCAAGCCCGAACCGAGGCCGCCCAGTACTTAGCCGATGCGCACGCCCACGGCGAACCCCTGGCCATTGCCCAGGGGCGCAAGGGGTCAGCCCTGCCCTCGCTGCGCGATTTCATCGACGACACCTATATGCCGTGGTTCAAGGCTCATCACAAAGGCCACGAGAAGACACAACACACCCTCAGCAATAACTTTGAAGCAATCATGTCCCAGCGCCTGGACGCGATCACCGGGCGAGACCTGGAGCAAATCCGTACCGCCTGGATGCAAGCCGGCAACAAAGCATCGACGGTGAATAGAAAAATGGGCTCGATCAGTGGTGTTTTCAGTCGTGCCGTTGAGTGGGAGTACATCGATACACACCCGCTGGCCAAGCTGAAACAGCTCAAAGTCGATTCAAAGGGGGTGATTCGCTACCTTGCTGCTGACGAGACCAAGCGTCTACGCGACACCCTGGACGCTCGACAGGATGAAATGAGAGTCGAGCGCGAGAGTGCGAACACTTGGCGGACGGACCGCCACAGAGAGCCGATGCCAAGCCTGCTGGAACTGCCCTTCACCGATCACCTGAAACCAATGGTGTTGGTATCGTTGAATACCGGCATGAGGCGCGGAGAGCTGTTCGACCTGAAATGGTCAGCGGTGAACTTCGACACGAAGACAATCACAGTCGCCGGGGCCACCACCAAGACAAGCGATACGCGCCACATCCCGATGAACAAGGAGACTATTGGTGTGCTGGAAGCCTGGAAGAAGCTGGTGAGCAAGTCGCCGTATGTTTTCCCAGGTCAGGGCGGCGGTCGCTTTGAGGACGTCAAAAGCGCCTGGCTCAAGTTGCTTGAGCGGGCGCAGATCGACGGATTCCGCTGGCACGATATGCGGCACGACTTCGCTTCACGCCTGGTAATGGCTGGCGTACCGCTCAACACGGTACGGGATCTGCTAGGGCACGCCGATATCAAGATGACGTTACGCTATGCGCACCTGGCACTAGGAACGAAGGCTGCTGCGGTGGAGCTGATTTAACGGTAAGCCTCTAGATCAGCCAAAAAGTCATCGCCAAAATAATGTTGTATGTCCCCCTCCGTGATCACGGTGCTAAGGCCGCGCCGTGGCCATTCTGACAACTCCACCCCCCTCTCTTTGATCAACGGCCAACACATTTTGATCAAAGGGATGTTCGGGACAAAGTCGCTCAGGACAGTGCTTGCCTTACCGTCTCCAAGCACCATGAAAATTCCGGACGACTTGATCAGCGTCCAAATGCAATTCTCCTCATGATTCAGTGTATGGGGAGAGAGCATACCCAAAGAAGTAATCCTGTCCGCCTCGTCTGGGGACCACGCTAAATCCATCAGCTCATAGAGCGATATCTCATCACCCGCGGGAGTCTTGATGCTCTGCGTTTTCAACGCCTGCATCACCGACCACTCGATCACACCAGTAATCGACCTTTTTTGTTCGCGCGCAAGCAAATCAATCGCAAATCTTATCTTCGGCTCGATCCGGAGAGAAACGTTGACGGTGGGCTGTTCTGCTTTTTTGGGTCTAGCCATTCGTGCGCCTCCTGAATGGCGGGCACTTTGCTGCGACAGCTTTATCCTGTCAATCCCATTGAATGCGGTTGTGTGCCGCAATAGCTTGCATTTAACGCTTTATAATCTTAGTCTTCTCATGCCAGCCCCCTTTTTTCCCAAATACTGGAGAGCAGTAATGAACCAAACAGTCCAAATACCCCCCCTATCTGTAAGTGTTGAAGAGGGTGGCCGCCAGGTCGGCTGCTCCCGTTCAGCGATGTATGAGCTGATTGCAAAGGGTGAAATCAGAAGCTTCAAAGTGGGCAGGCGCCGCCTGATCCTGATGACCGAACTCAAAGCTTGGATTGAACGCGCTGCAAAGGATGGCGCTAGATGACCATCGAATTTACCGACAACGAACACCTGATGCTCCAGCTAGCCTGCGACACATTCCGGGCTATGCAGGGGATGGATACAAACACCACCGAATATGAACGCCTAAGCAAGCGCTGGGATCAGGAGAAGTCCGCTGCGCTATGGCTTGTGCTGAGCCGTTTTATTGATGAGCCAAGCGTATGAGCATCACCCTAAATCACGCAGTAAGGGATGGTTGCTCAGGGAGGCGCAAAAAAACCAAAGGGAAAGTAATGCGCAGGACTGCGCGAGGGATTGCCAAGGCGGTGCTCGAACACCGCCTTAGCGAAAACACACTGGATAGCACCAACGTGAAGGGCAAACTATGACACGCCATTCTTCAACCGAGCAAGACCGCAAAATGATTGAGGCGCTGAGAAACGGCCCAGTATCAACCATAGAAGCTGCAAAGGACTTGGATATAGTCCAACCGCCAAACACGATCCGCCGCCTCAGGAAAAAGGGTTTTGAGATCCGCACCTATTGGACACATCAGTCTACTGAGCCAGGCAGACCACCTCACAGAGTGGCCAAATACATATTGATGCGTGAAGCTTCCTAAAAAGAGCTGAACAAGCGGGCCTCACTCAGTAGAGGCCTTTTTTATGAGATCCTAAATCGTCGGTCATGCTTATCCGTCCACCGAACATTAAGGAAGAGAATAACTGAATGAGTCAGGGTAATTTTTTTGCAGTTGGGTCTGCTGAGTTCTCAAAGGCTTGTGAATTAGGGCTTCGGCCGGCTGTAGCATTCCTTGTTCTTGCCCGAGGCACCCTGAAAGACCATTCCACAACTGCCTGGAGCGCCCAAGCGGTCTTTAATTATACGGGGATGGCATGGAGGCGAGCATCCGAAGCGATTGATGCACTAATCGACGCGAACCTTGTGGTTGTGACAAAAGCAGGAAAGAAACCCCGCTATAAGCTCTGTAAGCCTAAAGAGACAGCAGATTTCCTTTGGCTACCTAACGAGCTCATTGATGGCGCAGGCAGCGAGGTACCGCCTCTCCGTCGGCTTAGAGAGAGAGGAGAGCTATTCCTCTTCCGTCGATTCATCGAGCTTTATGGCATACAGGACCTGACGGCTGACGGTGGACTACCCCGAACGTTGGTACGCACAAACTATTCACGAGAGAAAATATGCCCAATCGGAACGCTCGTCGCCTACGGGTATAAAGCGGCCGAGACCACATCCACAGCTAAGGGAATTTTCGCCGATTGCAATGGACTAGAAGATGAAGACGGAAATCAGGGTGCATGGACGGTTTTGAACCCTCTTTTAAAGATGGGGCTGATTGAGCAAGCTACCTATATGGTTGAATCATCCGATTATGAATCGGAGCTACTTTACCCTCTGAACGACCTAACGAAAGAAGCCACTTATGGTCTCCTCCCATATTTTGACGCTAATGGAGGGGCAGGCTTCGCAAGCAAGATCGAGAAATTCTTACCGTTGGTAGGCGTAGCAGTCAGAGATTTAAATGACCCATCACTGATAGGTGTTTATCGACTGGTCTATAGACCGAAAACCGCCAAAACCACTGTTTGGTACGCCACCGAACAGGGTCTGACGGAGCGGTTTGTTCAGGGAATGAACCGTTTGCTTGGCCTTGATGTTGATATCAATGGTTTTCAAGGTACTTCAATGGAAATCAATGGGTATCAAGGAGCGGTAAGTGTTGATATCAATGGTAATCAATGAGACGTAAGCACAGCTGCGCACGTTGTGCGCTCGACAAGAGGTCTGCTATGAAATCATGGGAATACGCGTTTGCTCAGATCGGCTCCAAGGACGACCGCAAAACTCGCCCTGCCGGTAATCGCCGAATTTTGCCAGGAGGATGTGTGTTGATTGCCTTTCCTCGAAAGCGAGTAATCAATTCGCGAGCTGACTAATCAATCACATAACGCTGCATGAAGAGTCGAAACAAGCAGAATGCAAAGGGCACCACCCTGTGACGGGGTAGTGCCCTTGATGCTACGAAGGTTTCGTTGCTTATCAGCCCTACTCCAACACCACCGCGCGGTAAGGCTGATCGCCGCCCAGGTCATCCGAGCCGAACAGGGCCTGATTGACGGCCTTCCTACTCTCAAGCAGACGGTCATGCTCATCGTGAGTGCCAATGTCCGCCGCAACCCACTCAGGGAGCTCCTTGCGGCGCCGCATCTCGTTCAGGTGCGTCCACCACCGGGTAGCGTGGCGACGATCTGCCAGGATGAGCTCTACCACTAAGGTTCGTTGCTTCTCGTCGAAGAGGGGCAGGTGTAAGGCGCTAGAGTCGCCTACCTCAGTGCCTACCGAGCCCTCCCCTTCAAGTTCGGACTTATCTTGGCCTTTCAGGGCGTTACTGATATTTTGGTAAAGTCGCATGACGTGTCTCTCAAGGTTGCGTCGTGTGATCGCCAGGCGGCTGTTAGCGCAGCGGCCTGGCACCTCTTCTGAGATGGCCCAAATCTGGACCATCGATTCGATCGGCTAAGGTTTTAGCCGATTACTGCTTGCCCTTCTCGCTGATCCAGCCTGCTGCCCAGCTCAGCGGGTCTTTCGACTCCATCGGTTCCAGTGGCTTTCCTGCTCTTGCTGCCCTAATCCCCTCCTTTGCCGTCTCTTCGTGAATCCAGACCGTTGTCCGTTTGTAGCCTGCAGCCTTCTGCCGTTCGGCGAAGTCCCGCTGCCGATCCGCACCGGTCCTCTTGCCAGCCGCGCTGTTCGAATCTTCCATCCCTCTCACCTGTTAGTGCTGACGCGAAAGGATAATGCCACGCTGTTAGTGCTGACACAAGCGAGCAATGCAAAATATTTGCTGCCCCCAAATCTGGGGGATCTGCCCGGCAGAGATAACACGGGTTTGCGTGGCATCTACCGAAATCCCGGTAGTTTTGCGAGAGGGTCGTAAAAGGGTTCCGTTCCTACAATCAACATCAGCTAGAAAATTCAACGCTATTGCTAATACACAGGAAGGCAAGCGAGTATCGATGCAGAAAAATCGCCAAGACGGAAAGGGAATTGAACATGACGAGGCTTTTGGAAAAACGGTTCGGCGAACTTGAGGTGCAACTCGAAGCCATCGAGGCAACCAAGCGGATGGAGCAAGGCGCTTTGAGTGGAGCCCCATACCCGCACATTAAGGCCGACCTAATTCTTAACTGGACTGTCAAAGCGAAGTCGCTTTTATCCAATGCGTGTGGCGAAAAATCGCTTCACTTGGCCACTTTCATCGAAGCGGAGAAGCCGCGCGCATACTCAAACAACTTCGAAACGCTCCAGCGAGTTAAGGCCGTCTTCCTGGCTGCCAAAGAAGATTATGAAGGTGGCTACCTCAACAGCGTTCGCAACCTGGTGCAGGCAGAAGTGTTCTCCAGCGAACTGGAGCAAGCCGAGGAACTGCTCAAATCAGGGTATGCAACAGCTGCAGCGGTAATCGCAGGTGTTGTCCTTGAGACGACTCTGCGCGATCTGTGTTCTACCCATGAGCTAGAGCACGGTAGTCTAAACAAAATGAACGATGACCTAGCTAAGACAGGCGCATACAACGCCAGCCAGAAAAAGCGGATCACCGCATTGGCTGCCATCCGCAACAGTGCCGCCCATGGTAAGCCAGAGGAGTTCACGGCCGCGGATGTGAGGGGCATGATTGATGACGTGGAGCGCTTTCTCACTACAACGCTTCAGTGATCAATACTCCCCCAACACCTACTCCTGAAGGAACAGAAACTAAATGAAATTAATATTTCCAGAAAGCTTTGATGACCTTAAAGCCAAATTGACAAATGTGGGTGGTGAATGGGACGAAACACAACCAGGAAAAAAGGTGCTTCGTTTGGATGGCGGAGTGATGAACTGGTTTGAAAGCACTGGCACTGTTCAGTTCCAAGGAAAGCTGGACAAGAAGGAAATTCTAGAGCGCCTTGTTACTGCCGCGTTAGCTCCAGAAAAAGATCTTCCTCCAGCCATTGAATCTCCTCCAGCAGCCATCATTGAACCTAAACCTGACCCTTCGGATGACGTAGCATCTCAGCATCTAAAAGGAGTGTTCACGGAGTCCGAAATAATAATAGGTATTGTTAGTGCAGTGGGTACAGAATCAAGCCGTGTAATAAGCCCCCTAAAGGATAGAATTTCGCAATTTGGTTATCATGTTGAAGAGATCAAGATCTCATCTTTACTCACACCTCCCAGCACAAACACGTCAGGAACATCTGAATACTCCCGTATAAAAGGTTTAATGGGTGTTGGCGACAAGCTTAGGGAAACTACAAAAAATAATGCAATCCTGTCATACGGGGCAGCCAAGAGCATAAGAGAGAAACGAGACCCGCGAAACACCAAAAGAGCTTACATTATAAACTCCTTAAAACACCCAGAAGAAGTTGACTTACTACGAAAAGTCTACGGCCAAGGATTCTACCTATTCGGCATTCACTCTGACCCCAAAAGGCGGCTTCATTACCTCATCAACGACAAAGGCTTGACTCAATCAGAAGCGGTTGAACTCACAAAAATTGACGAAGATGAAAACATCACTCATGGGCAAAGAACAAGAGACACTTACCATCTAGCTGATTTTTTTATAAACCTAGGAAAAAATGATGACCAGGTTAAAAATACACTCCAACGCTTCCTAGAGTTGATACTTTCACACCCCTATAAAAATCCGACATTTGATGAGTTCGCTATGTTTATGGCGTTCTCTAGCTCGGTTCGTTCGGGCGATCTATCCCGACAGGTGGGAGCGGTCATAACCAAGGATCGCCAGATAATTGCAACAGGCGCCAATGACTCTCCTAAGTTTGGCGGAGGACTTTATTGGGCTGAGACCGATGAAAATAGCGGTACCGTATCCGATACACCTCAAGGCAAAGATTACACCCGAGGGGAAGATTCCAACAAATCGGAACAGACAGAAATAATAAATGAGATCCTGTCTGAAATAGGCCACCTTAAAAACGACCAAGAAGTATCAGATAACTCTTACAAAGAAATACAATTTATTCTTGAGAAGAGCCGAATCAGAGACCTTACAGAGTTCGGCAGGGTGGTTCACGCGGAAATGGAGGCACTTCTTTCTTGCAGCAGATCTGACATAAGCAGCGCCGCGTCCGATTTATATTGCACAACATTCCCTTGCCACAATTGCGCCAAGCACATTATCGCAGCTGGGGTAAAACGCGTCATATATGTAGAGCCATACCCCAAAAGCAAAGCACTCGAGTTTCATTCAGATTCAGTGGAATTGAATACAACACTTGAGGCATCTAAGACTTCACTCAATGTTATATTCGAGCCATTTACGGGCGTGGGCGCAAGAAGATTCCTTGATTTCTTCTCTATGAATCTTGGCTCTGGAAGCAAACTAAAGAGAAAAAACAAGGATGGAACAGTTATCGACTGGGACAAAAGCAAAGCAAAAACCCGAGTTCCATTACTCCCAATATCATATTTAGATGTTGAAGCCAAAGCTGCTGTTTTTTTTAAATCAGAGACAAGCTCTTAAAAATGCATCCACTCCGCTTTGGAGAGGCCTCTCTCCAAAGCAAAACTCTCTTGCAAATAACTTAAAACACCTAAAAATTTCGTCAACCAAAATTATCTTACCTTCCCATTAACGCTCCCTTTCTCTTCCCGTTACTTTCTTGCCTAACTGAAGACCGTACCTGACAGCAGGCAAGAGCAGGCGGTGCTGTGACAGCAACACCCTCACTCAAATGTGAGCACATCTGCTCACATTGCTAGTGCTCGATATCTAAAGACCAGCGGCCCTTACTCCTAGTTGGATGCTATTGCTCGCTCTACGAACGCTCTTAGGCAGAGGCCGGAGGTGAGGAACTGATCCAGGAACACAACTTGACCGCCCTGCTGATAAGCGGTGTTCAGCGGTCCTTTCTTAGCGTCCAAGGTGAGAACAACCGACTCGAAGGATCGGGAAGCCAATGCTACATCTGCTTCATTAGGATAAAGCCTTGATTTAGCTTTCATGCGCGCACCTAACGTACTCCGCTGCTGCGCCATGAACGCCAACTCCGCCTCGCTTGCGAAGCAGCCCTGATCGAACCCCCCATATCGTTGTTCATCCGGCGGCACAGACTCGTCGTAGAAACCGAATAACGGAACCGTCTTGACGGCTCGCTGGACCGTTGTGTTGATGAAGGTCTTCAGCTCAGCCTTCTCCTCGGGGATTGGTGGTATCTCAAACTCCGCTTCCCGGGTCATGCAAAGACAGTACTGGTTAGCTGGAAACTCTGCGGTTAGATCTATTTGATGGTCGAACAGTAGATTCCAGACATTTGCGTCAATATAAACTCTGATCATGTGCGCGCTCCTCGCGGTCGTTAGATCGCTGTCTTGTCAAAACATTTGGAAAGGACAATGCCCAGCCTAGCCTTAGAATCTTGCCGTGCCGAGTGAGACGTTTCGGTCTAAGTGGGATGGTTTGGTCTCACTGAGACGTTTTGGTCTATCTGGCAGATCTGGGGTCGTTCCGGTGTTATCGGTGCTCAGCCCGAGTATTGCGAGACAGACCATATGAGCCGAATCGGACCGTACGGCCTGACTGGCCGGTAACGCTTCTAACGTTACCTTACCGTTACCTGGCGTGTGTCAAAGCCTGACAGCAGGCCGGAACAGGCACGCGACACGGTGATCCACCACTGGTGGAAGATGCGTCCAAATCTGGACGCATCAAATCCGCGCCACATTTCACATCTTGCAAAACGTGGCTCGGAAACCTCACATACCGAAACGGTAGCTCAGCCCTCCTCGCTCCATCCTCAATCTGAGATCGGACTGAGCCGAAAACTCGGCTATGTATCACTTTGCCTACCTCCGACTTACTGCAACAAAAGTCTCCTTCTCGATTCGCTGCAAACCAACTATTTCAGTCCCGTTTAATCCGGTTGCGTGTATCACCTAGAGTGCACCTAAAAAGCACTGGATAAATGATCAGATCATGCCTAATGTGAGTTTTTGAGCCACTCAAAACTCCATTCGAGGCCGCACCTATGAATACAGCTAAGCCCGCCCGAGGACGCCAGCACAAACCAACTCGCTCTGAAGTTGCTGCCGCCTGGGGCCGCCTTCGCGACGCCGCAGCAGACGGAAGCGTTCAAGCATCCGCCCTTCTGATAGCGCTCGCTGAAAACAAACCGGTCATCGCCATGGAATCGCCCGCCGCATGACTGATCGCGATAAAGCCGGCAAATGGAAGCCCGGACAGTCGGGTAATCCCGGCGGCCGTTCCGGCCAGACGCAAGAGCTGCGCGCCCGACTCGCGGAAGGTGCAGACGCCGTGACAAAGAAGGTTCTAACAGCAGCCAAGAAGGGCGATATGCAGGCTTGCCGCCTAATCCTTGAACGCCTGGTACCGCCAATCAAGCCAACTGCCGAGACAGTGTGCTTCGAACTCGACGACACCGACCTACCCAGCGCAGCCAAATCAATCCTTCGCGCAGTGGCCGCCGGCGAGCTACCGCCAGACCAGGGCAAGGTATTGATCGAAGGGCTAGGCGCTGTTGCCCGGGTCATCGAAGTTGCCGAGCTACAGAAAGCGGTTGAGGAACTCCGCGAACAGATGGAGGGAATGCGGCAATGAGCATTAAGTGGATGCGGGCCGAGCTCAAGCGAATTGCAGAAAAGATCGGCGCCGATGACGAAGAAACAGTGCTCGTTATGTTGACGGTGGTGGACTGCAGGGTTGACGCGGTTGAGGAGGAGATGGACTACCCCAAAACAGTGGGCCACTCCTTCAACTATCCCGTCCTCGGCGTACAGACGGTCATGCACTTCCCACTGTGCACCATGAACAGCTATGACGCGGCCAATCTGGCAGAGGCGTTCATTCTCCACGTCCGAGCAATTGAAAGTCTCCGCCGTCCCGCTCCAGTAGGTGTGATGGATATGCGGCCATTCCCAAGCGCTGGCGCCTGGATCTTCCCGCCATTGGCTGACGGGCAAGACATCAAAAATCACGTCGCCGAACAGTACCGGCTGATCCTCGAGGCCCGCCATGAACATCCGTAGCCAGGTGGCCAAGCTGCGTCAGCAATCCGGGCTCACTCAATTCAGTCGTGACGTGCGAGAGATCAGCGCCCTTATGGACGAGTTGCACGCAGCAGCAACCGGCGGTGACGCCCGGGAGAACTTGTCCCTACTCCAAATCCTGAGCGAAGCCTCAGACCAAAACCGGCCGAACCACGGCCAGACAATCAAAAGGTAACCCCATGAAAATCGGCAAACGATCCGTCCTCAAAGTTGGCTTGGCCAACCTCCATTACTCCGAATACGAACACCACCAGGTAGAGGCAAGAACATTCAACATTCAACGACCTGATGGCACCAAAGGCACCTGGCAGGCCGGTGGCTTGCTGAAGTCTGTTCGCCATTTGCAGGGCTTGTCGCTAGAGGCGTTCAAGGACCTCGGAGAAGAAATCATCTCGATTCGCGAGAACAAGGACCTCAACGCCGCTGCCATTGAGCGCAAGGGCAAAGAGCAGATTGATGGAATCATCCCCGCTCTGATGCCTGCGATGGAGAAGGCGGCAAAAGATATGCTCACGTTGGCCCAAACAGTGGCGAGCGGATTTGCAGCGGTCACGCCTCGCGCTAGCTCGGACGTTGTTGGTTTCCTGGCTGACCAGGAGCTACGAGCCATCGTGCGTAGCCTCAAGCCGGAAGAGCGCCAGCGATTAGTCGCTGAAGCGCGCGCAGGCAGTCACCCTGATGTTGTAGAGGCGGTGCTAAGGGCAAACCCAATGCTCTCCGGACTATCACCAGAGGCGGCTGACAGTCTTTCGCGCGCAGGTATTGCCGCGTCCCGCGCCGAAGACATTGAAGGGCTCAAGCAGATGCTAGCGATCTACGATGACGTGCTGGCCACCGCCTCCAATGCCGGTGTCGCACTGAGCGGTATGGTCGCCAATTCGAATGGGTACACCGGTCGGTTTGAGAAATGGAGGTCGGGCTGCGAAGGCTCCGAGGCGCTTCGGGAATGGCTGGCGAAAATGCCCACTCGCAGCTCCGCGAAAGCGTCTCCTGATCAATCCGAAGCAGGCTAACTACCCATTCGCCTTGGGCTTCCAATCCCTTCGCCCAATCCATAGGAGGCCGCATGGCCGCTACAGCAATCGAATACGCCCCGCTCACCACCATCAAACTGTACGGGCAGCTACGGCAGTTCGGTAAGTCCTACCAGTTCTCCGTCCGAACGCCGGCCGAGGCCATCAAAGCACTGTCAGTGCAGATCCCTGGGTTTGAAAGGTTTCTGTCTAACGCGAAGTCTCGCGGGCTTGTATTCGCGGTCTTTCGAGGCAAGAAAAATATCGGTGAGGGCGAGCTTGGGTTTCAAGGCAAAGGCGACATCATCATTGCCCCTGTAATCGTAGGCAGCAAACGCTCGGGAGTTCTGCAAACCGTCATCGGCGCCGTGCTGATCGCAGCGTCATTCTTCACGTTCTGGGCGCCTCCAGTATCAGCCGGCCTGTTTGCATCTGGCGTGGGCATGGTCGCAGGCGGCGTCATTCAAATGCTCAGCCCCCAGGCTGGCGGCCTGAAGACCAGCGCCGCTCCAGAAAATACGCCTGGCTACGCCTTCGGCAGCGCGAAGAACACCACGGCATCCGGAAACCCGGTACCGCTGTGTTACGGCAAGCGGCGGGTAGGAGGCGCGATCATCAGTGCCGCGATCTACGCCGAAGACCAGATGTAGGCCAAAACGCCCTACGCCTTGGGCGGCACTAATAACACCGCGGCCAGCGGCGAGCCAATACCAATCTGCATCGGTAAGCGCCGCTGGGGCGGGATGATAATCTCGACTCTGATCCACACTAAGGATCAAGCTTGAAGACCTCATCTATGTTCAGGAGGCGGTACCAAAAATCACCTTTTCCGCAACAAACCTAACGATCGGCAAATATTCCTCGATGATACTTTCAGAGTCTGTTAATGGTATGTGGCAGTCTTCACGCTTGTAACGATCTGTTGAGTGGACAATTGCGTTTCTGACTTGCTTGAGAACTTTTGCCGTATTCGCCAACGCATGCGACTTATTAATAACAGCGTCTTTCTGCCCAAACAAAGTACGTGATTTCGTGTAGACTTTATCGCCACACCTTTCCTCAAAAGTTGTTATAAACTCGACTAAATCCTCTTCAGAAATATATCGCGCAAGCACGTTACGAAGCATTTCCGTCTCATCATTACGCGAATCATGCCCTCGAATTGCAGATATAACCTTATCTAGATTATTCCGAGTTGCGCGAAATTTAGTCTCATTCAGTATAGATGCCAAGCGATCATGAACCACCAGCTCTGAGACCTTAAGGAATTGATATTCCAAAACATGATAAAACGCTAGGAAACTTTGACTCGGAAAAGGACTCGCTTTAGCAAGTTTGTAATAATTTACAACAGTCTCATCATAATCCGCCTCCGACAGGCACTCGTCATCGACCACATCCCCCCAGAATATCGAGCGATTTCGCTTCTTCTTAGGCTTCCAGACCACCATGCAATCATTTTGCTCAACGGCGAGTTTGAAAAGTGCTCGCTCAATGACTCGTAGCGCTACAGCGCTCAAGCTTGGCTGTATCTTTCTACCTTTTGCAGAATAAGTAACTGTTTGAGGCATAAACAACAGCTGCTTCACCGTACGCCGTTTTATTCTGCTCGCAAGTCGACGTTTAATCCTTATCTCAAAAAACCTCTCATATTCTTTTGAGATAAAAAAGGCCACAGCAAATATTGAAGAGCAATCACCAACAGTAACGGTATTTTGCCCCTTATCCTTCAGTGTATACGACTCATTATATAAGCCAGCAGTAGCTAGACGCGAAACTTGCATCTCCACAGAATTATTTAAAACCAGCAGCCTAGACTCAGAGTCGTAGTTAACACTTCGCGCAGTAACAAATGCCTTATAACTGGCCTCCCACTCATCACTCACGGTGACTACAGTTACAAAGCCATCCTCAGCGGTGACCGTGATACTACTGCCTTCAAATTCGCAATTTAATCCTAGTTCCACAAAACGATTTTTAACCACTTCGACGAACGTCATGCCAGCTCCCTGATTACAAAAACAAGCGTTTTCCAAATATCCACGCAACGCAAACGATAGCTAAACGCCATACTTATACGAGAAAACCGCTGGTTAGATACGTATTTTTTTGCGTATGCCTATCCAGATACAGGCTTATTTTGCCTTTTTCGGGCTTTACGCTTGATAAGGAACACCCAAAATGCAACAGTATTAGTAGAACGCCCTAACTGATACAGGCACACATAATGTTCATCCGCGCATACCTCCGAGCATCCACCGAAGAGCAAAACGCCGGCCGCGCCCGCGCCTCGCTTGAGCAGTTCGCCAGCGACCATAACAAGGTCATCGCCAGCGTGTACCTGGAGAACGCCAGCGGCGCCACCGCCGACCGGCCGGAGCTGGTGCGCCTGCTGAAAGATGCGCGCAAGGGTGATGTGCTGCTGGTGGAATCGATAGACCGTCTCTCCCGCCTACCGGTTGAGGACTGGCAAAAGCTCAAGACCGCTATCGACTCCAAGGGCCTGCGCATCGTTGCGCTCGACCTTCCGACCAGCCACCAGGGAATGCAGGACACCAAGGGAGATGAGTTCACCGGGCGGATGCTGGGGGCGATCAACTCAATGCTGGTGGAGATGATGGCGGCCATTGCCCGTAAAGATTACGAGCAACGCCGAGAGCGCCAAGCCCAAGGAATAGAGAAAGCCAAGGCCGAAGGTAAGTATCAGGGTCGACCAGTCGATGCTGACCTTCACAAGCGGGTCACTGAGCTTCTTGAAGCAGGCCTAGGCATCCGTGCAACGGCCCGCCACGCCAATTGTTCGACAACCACAGTTTTAAGGATCAGGGATAAGGTATCCGCTTAAATCTAGAGCCGGGGAAGCGGCGGGAGAGGCAGCGGTGACAACGGCAGTGGAGGCAACGGCTTAGGGTCTAGTGGTACCGGTGGCGGTGGCGGACGATGCCCCATTGCAATTGCTGTCGTGCGCTGCGAGGAAGTCAGCGCGGGCCAGATCAATTGTACCTTGCTGAGCTGCATGGCCCTGAGGTCATCTTTATGCTGAGAGCGGCGCAGGCTTATCTTGAAAAAACTAGGGCTATGATCAATCTTTTCGACCTGCAGCCGCCAGAGCACCATGAAAGCGTACTTCGGCGATAAGTACTTGTTCTTTCTGTAATAAGCTAAAGCACCCACGAGGCGCTGATCGTTATCAGATTGCGCTAATTTCTCAAGTGAACGAATGCATGTAGCGTGCCTTGTATTTTGCAAAAGGCGTTCAAGCTTACGTTCCGCGTTTTTCCTAGAAAGCACCACACCATTTTCTCGGACAGAAACTCCGAATTTCAGGATGCAGCTCGATCCGACCCAGAGCGTTCGCCGGGTAGATGCGTTGGCAATTTCGTATTGGTACCTGAGAGCCTCATGATCACACAACTCGCACGTCTCAGTGGCGTGCTCATGATCAATCATTGCATCTGTTACGGACCATTCCTTCAACGCATCAGGTAGCGATTGACTGTGAGAGCAAGGAAGGACGTTAGCGGCGACACGGTCGGAAAAAGCATTCATGAGAAATCACCTATCCAGGGCTAACCGCCAAACAGCGGCTCATGGCGCATCCTTGCGAAAAGCTGATCTTAATCGGAAAAATGGGTACCCGCAAAAAAAGCCTCAGCTTGCTGAATGAAACAGAGGGTTTTCACAAGATTGCCGCTGCCACCCTGCTGTCACGAAGATCTCAGGCCGGCAAGGAAATGGCTCTAAGGCCTGAATTATATGGTGTCCCAGGGCCGGTTCGAACGGCCAACCTTCCCCTTAGGAGGGGGATGCTCTATCCAATTGAGCTACTGAGACACAAGTCGACCACGAGAACCGCGGTGCGAAGGACGGCGTGCATGTTAACGGTCGGCCCCGCGTTTGTCATGTTGTCCATGGCTTTTTAAGTGTAGGCAAATGGTACACCTCAGCCGGATCACAGGCCGAAGCAGTTGCGAATCCAACAGCCTTTTATCTACCCGTGGCAGGTTCACGCTAGTAAATCGGCCATTTGCCACTATGCTATACAAACCAAGGAGAGCACACGTCTTCGCCCTGCTCCGGTTATCCGCCGGACGGTATGGCACATAGACACGATGCGGTGGTCACAAATGCAGACCTGTTGATTTTTTCCAACCAGTCCGCATTTTTTGACGAAGGGTACTGGCATAACGCCTTTACCCGGATCAATATTTGTCACAGAATTGGCGCCAATGATCTGGCAATTTTGAGGCATGATGCGGGCCTCTTAACAATTCAGGTTGAACATTTGGCTAAGGGCCTTGTCCTATCGACATCCCGCGGCCAATCCCGAGAACCGCTCCCCTGAACTAACCGGTTAAATATATGCGCCCATTGAAACAGGCAGTTTATTCCAGCCGTACGGCTGACAAGTTTGTCGTACGTCTGCCAGACGGAATGCGGGAACGCATTGCCGAGGTGGCTCGCAATCATCACCGCAGCATGAACTCTGAAATCATCGCGCGCCTTGAGCAAAGCCTTATACAAGAAGGCGCGCTGGGTGAAGAGCTCAGCATGCGCCTGGACAGCCCAGAGCTGTCACTGCACGAGCGCGAGCTGCTGCAACGCTTCCGACAACTCTCCCATCGCCAGCAGAACGCCCTCGTTTCGCTGATCGCCCATGATGCAGAAATGGCCGCAGACGCGTCCTGATTACCCCAATATCTTAAAGCCAGCCTTGTGCTGGCTTTTTTTTGCCTGGGGTTTGGCCTCGATCTGGGTTTTCGACCCCCATAAAAAAACCCGCCAGATAGGCGGGTCTTTTTGATCAGCGATTCAGAGCAGGAAAATCGTCGCCAGCCCCAGGAAAATAAAGAACCCGCCACTGTCGGTCACGGCGGTGATCATTACGCTGGCTCCCATGGCAGGATCACGCCCCATGCGGGCCAGGGTCATGGGAATCAATACCCCCATCAACGCCGCCAACAGCAAGTTGAGCGTCATCGCGGCAGTCATGACCACTCCCAGTGACCAGCTGCCATAGAGCAGATAAGCCACCACACCGATCACCCCTCCCCAAACCACACCGTTGATCAAGGACACGGCCAGCTCTTTGCGCATCAGTCGCGACGTGTTGCCGGTACTGACCTGGTCCAGCGCCATGGCACGGACGATCATGGTGATGGTCTGGTTGCCGGAATTGCCACCAATACCGGCGACGATGGGCATCAACGCCGCAAGCGCCACCAGCTTTTCGATAGAGCCCTCGAACAGACCAATGACCCGAGAGGCGACGAAAGCCGTGATCAAATTGATCGCCAACCAGGCCCAACGGTTGCGCAGGGATTTCCAGACCGAAGCGAAGATGTCTTCTTCTTCGCGCAGACCGGCCATGTTGAGGACTTCGCTTTCGCTCTCCTCACGAATCAGGTCGACCATTTCATCGATGGTCAGACGGCCGATCAGCTTGCCGTTCTTGTCGACCACCGGTGCAGAAATCAAGTCATAACGTTCGAACGCCTGGGCCGCGTCATAGGCGTCTTCATCCGGGTGAAAGCTCACCGGATCGCTGGCCATGACCTCGGCGACTTGCTTCTCCGGATCGTTGACGAGCAAACGTTTGATGGGCAGCACGCCCTTGAGCACGCCGTCGTAGTCGACGACAAAGAGCTTGTCGGTGTGGCCCGGCAACTCCTTGAGACGACGCAGGTAACGCAACACCACTTCAAGGCTGACATCCTCGCGGATCGTCACCATCTCGAAGTCCATCAGCGCACCGACCTGCTCCTCGTCATAAGACAACGCCGAGCGCACACGCTCTCGCTGCTGGCCGTCGAGGGTTTCCATCAGTTCGTGGACGACGTCCCGCGGCAGTTCGGGCGCCAGGTCGGCGAGCTCGTCGGCGTCCATCTCCTTGGCCGCTGCGAGCAACTCGTGATCATCCATGTCGGCGATCAGGGTTTCACGAACCGAGTCGGACACTTCGAGCAGGATGTCACCGTCGCGATCGGCCTTGACCAACTGCCAGACCGTCAGACGCTCTTCCAGTGGCAAGGCTTCAAGAATGTAGGCGACGTCGGCGGAGTGCAGGTCATCGAGCTTGCGTTGCAACTCGACGAGATTCTGCCGGTGGACCAGGTTTTCCACCCGGTCATGATGCGGACCTTCCTGGCGATGCGTCAGGTCTTCAACGACCCGCTGGCGCTGCAGCAGCTCAACGACTTGAGCGAGACGATCCTGAAGGCTTTCCTGCGTTTTTTTTACTTCTACTTGGCTCATAGGCGAACTCCACTCCCAGCAGTGGAGCACGCCGGAAGGATCAATCAGTTAATTCATGATTGGCAAAACGAAATTTTGAGTAACTACTGGGTAAGTCCATGGATATATTCCAAAGCCCCGGCGGGGCTAACGGGCGCAATGATACACCGCCTGACGCTTTAAAACGTTAAAAAATCATGGCAAGAACAAGCGCTTGCGACACAAACCTGAATGCAGGCTTAACCTGTGTTCTTACGACGACTTATCCTGAAAAGAAAACACACGCCCCGGCGAAAATGTAGCGGCTAGCCTTCTCCTCTTCATCGTCAAGGAGGACGCGCGCATGTCTGTCAGCCACTATCTGTTTTTGCTCGCCACCCTGCTCTGCCAGCCCTTGTGGGCCGCAGGACAGACCGTCCATCGCTGTGAAAATAGCGCAGGGCAGGTAACATTCACGACACTGAGCTGCGCCCAGGGAGAGGATCTGTCGCTTCAGGAAATCCATCCCTTCAACGTGGGCACAACCGAACCAAAGACCCATGCAATGCTGCCCGAAGCGGAGTTTCGGCAAACATCCGGCAACAAAACCAATCGCAAGGAACCGACAGTGGTCGGCCAATTCGAAGACCGCTGTGGAAATGTGGTCAGCGCCAGACAACGCCGCGAAGCGATCATGAACAAGCGAATCGTCACTGGCATGAGCCAGCAGGACGTCGAGAGCGCTTTGGGTAAGCCGGACTCAATCAAAACCCGGAACTCGAGCACACGCTATACCTACAAGACAAAGAAAGGTCGCAGCGCCGAGATCGTGTTTGATGACAAAGGGTGTGTAAAAGGCAAATCGTAGACAGCAAAAAGCCCGCGTTAAACGCGGGCTTTTTGGTGTTTGGTGCACTCGACAGGATTCGAACCTGTGACCGCTCGGTTCGTAGCCGAGTACTCTATCCAGCTGAGCTACGAGTGCAAGTTGTGGTTTTATACCAGATCACAACTGGTTGAAGCCAAGTTATTTGCATTGCTGCAAACAACTCTTAAATGGTGCACTCGACAGGATTCGAACCTGTGACCGCTCGGTTCGTAGCCGAGTACTCTATCCAGCTGAGCTACGAGTGCATTTGTTGCCGCGCATTATAGGTCGTCAAATCCTTTTGTAAAGCGCTTTATTCTGTAAATTCAATCACTTACTGAACAAGCCAGGTTTTGACGCACTAAACGAATAATGGCGGAGAACGGGGGATTCGAACCCCCGACACCCTTTTGAGGTGTACTCCCTTAGCAGGGGAGCGCCTTCGGCCACTCGGCCAGCTCTCCGCAACACGGGGCGTATATTAACCACCTTCATCCCCGTTTGCAAACATAAAAATCGATAAAAATTAATGGCTTGGTTCGTCGTCCTTCTCTTTCTTGATACGCAGGTAAATTTCCTCCCGGTGCACAGCGACCTCTTTCGGGGCGTTGACGCCAATACGCACTTGGTTTCCTTTGACGCCAAGCACGGTCACGGTGATTTCGCCATCACCGATAATCAGGCTTTCTGCGCACCGACGAGTCAGAATCAGCATACCTTTCTCCTCACGCGATTCACTTAAGGGACAACAGTCTGCAAAAAAAAGGCATTGGACCGACAACCGAAACGGTCGCAGCCTACAGGCCTAGTATTGACCAGCGCGAGCAAAAGAACAGTTTTGGAACGCGCCATTCAAAAAAACGAAGGGCGCGGTATGACCGCGCCCTCAAGACAACGCTTTACTCGCCCTGTCGGGCAGCAGCGTCGAGCTCGAAAGCCGTGTGCAGGGCACGCACGGCCAGCTCCAGGTACTTCTCTTCAATCACCACGGAAACCTTGATTTCCGAAGTAGAGATCATCTGGATGTTGATGCTTTCCTTGGCCAGGGATTCGAACATGCGGCTGGCCACGCCTGCGTGAGAGCGCATGCCGACACCGACGATCGAGACCTTGGCAATCTTGGTATCACCCACCACTTCCCGGGCACCGATCTCGCCAGCCGTCTTCTTCAATACAGCTTCTGCGGCCTGGTAGTCGTTGCGGTGCACGGTGAAGGTGAAGTCGGTGGTGTTATCGTGCGCGACGTTCTGCACGATCATGTCGACTTCGATGTTCGCGGCACTGATCGGGCCGAGAATCTTGAACGCCACGCCGGGGGTGTCTGGCACGCCACGGATGGTCAGCTTGGCTTCATCGCGGTTGAAAGCGATGCCGGAAATGATCGGCTGTTCCATGGATTCCTCTTCATCGATAGTAATGAGGGTGCCCGGACCCTCTTTGAAGCTGTGCAGAACGCGCAGCGGAACGTTGTACTTGCCAGCGAATTCAACCGCCCGGATCTGCAACACCTTCGAGCCGAGACTGGCCATTTCCAGCATCTCTTCGAACGTGATCTTGTCCAGGCGCTGAGCCACAGGCACCACCCGCGGATCGGTGGTGTAGACACCATCCACATCGGTGTAGATCTGGCATTCATCAGCCTTGAGAGCCGCCGCCAACGCTACGCCGGTGGTGTCGGAACCGCCACGGCCAAGGGTGGTGATGTTGCCGTGCTCGTCCACACCCTGGAAACCGGCGACCACCACAACGCGACCTGCCTTAAGGTCGCCGCGAATCTTCTGATCGTCGATCTGCAGAATACGCGCTTTGTTGTGCGCGCTGTCTGTCAGGATACGAACCTGATTACCGGTGTAGGACACCGCCGGCACACCGCGCTTGATCAGCGCCATGGCCAGCAAGGCGATGGTCACCTGCTCGCCGGTGGAAACGATCACGTCCAGTTCGCGAGGAACCGGCTGCTGGTCGCCACTGACTTGCTTGGCTAGATCGATCAGACGGTTGGTCTCGCCGCTCATTGCCGACAGCACAACCACCAGGTCATCGCCCGCTTCACGGAATTTCTTAACCTTGTCGGCGACCTGTTCGATTCTCTCGACAGTGCCGACCGAGGTGCCTCCAAATTTCTGTACGATCAAAGCCATTTCAAAGCCGCCTCTGCCCATGAAGGGCGCCCAATAATCACTCAACAGCGGCCGGGCTCGCCACTAGACCGCAAGCCCGGAACACTGCCTTAAATACCCTGCTCTACAAATGCAACGGTCTGGGCCAGTGCCGCATCCAGTGCGCCGGCGTCGGTACCGCCGCCCTGCGCCATGTCCGGACGACCACCGCCCTTACCGCCCACTGCCGCAGCGGCCTGCTTCATCAAATCACCGGCTTTGAGTTGGCCAGTCAGGTCTTTGGTCACGCCCGCGACGAGAACGACCTTTTCCTCATGGACACTGCCGAGCAGGATCACTGCGCGGCCGAGTTTGTTCTTCAGCTGATCGACCAGCGCCAGCAGTGCCTTGCCATCCTGGCCATCGAGACGCACGGCCAGCACTTTGACACCCTTGACGTCCACGGCCTGGGCCGACAGATCGTCGCCTGCGGCGCTGGCGGCCTTGGCCTGCAACTGCTCGAGTTGTTTTTCCAGCAGACGGTTGCGTTCCAGCACAGCCGACAGCTTGTCGATCAGGTTGTCGCGACTGCCCTTGATCAGGTTCGCCGCTTCCTTGAGTTGTTCTTCGGCTGCGTTGAGGTACGCCAGGGCCGCCGCGCCGGTGACCGCTTCGATACGCCGCACGCCGGACGCCACGCCGCCTTCGCTGATGATTTTCATCAGACCGATGTCGCCGGTGCGGTTGGCGTGGATGCCACCGCACAGCTCCACGGAGAAGTCGCCCATGCTCAGCACGCGCACGCTGTCGCCGTACTTCTCGCCGAACAGCGCCATCGCGCCCTTCTGCTTGGCGGTCTCGATGTCGGTTTCTTCGGTTTCTACCGGAGAGTTCTTGCGAATCTCGGCATTGACGATGTCTTCCAGCGCCTTGAGTTGCTCAGGCTTGATGGCTTCGAAATGGCTGAAGTCAAAGCGCAGGCGCTGACTGTCCACCAAAGAGCCTTTCTGCTGGACGTGCTCACCCAGTACCTGGCGCAGTGCAGCGTGCAGCAAGTGGGTGGCGGAGTGGTTCAGCGACGTGGCGTGACGCACCTCGGCGTCGACATGAGCGGCCACCGGGGCGGCGATCATCAGGCTGCCCGAGGCCAACACGCCGTGGTGCAGGAACGCGCCGCCGGTCTTGGTGGTGTCGCGCACGTCGAAACGCGAGCTGCCGGCCTGCAGGTAACCGCTGTCGCCGATCTGGCCACCGGACTCGGCGTAGAACGGCGTCTTGTCCAGCACGATCACGCCTTCCTGGCCTTCGCTCAGGATGTCGACCGACTGCCCGTCCTTATAGATCGCAACGATCTTGGCCGAACCGGTGGTGCCAGCGTAACCGGTGAATTCGGTGGCCACGTCAACCTTGACCAGGCTGTTGTAGTCCATGCCGAAGGAGCTGGCGGAACGCGCACGCACCCGCTGGGCTTCCATCTCGCGCTCGAAACCTGCCTCATCGAGGGTCAGGTTGCGTTCGCGGGCGATGTCACCGGTCAGGTCCATCGGGAAGCCGTAGGTGTCGTACAACTTGAACACCACGTCGCCCGGCACCACGTCGCCCTTGAGCTCAGACAGGTCCTGCTCGAGGATCTTCAGGCCTTGCTCCAGGGTCTTGGCGAACTGTTCTTCTTCAGCCTTGAGCACGCGCTCGATGTGCGCCTGCTGGGACTTGAGCTCCGGGAAGGCTTCGCCCATCTCGGCCGCCAGCGCCGCGACGATCTGATAGAAGAAGCTGCCCTTGGCGCCCAGCTTGTTGCCGTGGCGGCAGGCGCGGCGGATGATCCGGCGCAGTACATAGCCGCGGCCTTCGTTGGACGGCAACACGCCGTCGGCAATCAGGAAGCCGCAGGAACGGATATGGTCGGCCACCACTTTCAGCGAAGCCTGGTTGTCATTGGTGCAACCGATGGCCTTGGCCGAAGCGCTCAGCAGGCTCTGGAACAGGTCGATTTCGTAGTTGGAATGAACGTGCTGCAACACCGCACTGATCCGCTCCAGGCCCATGCCGGTGTCGACCGACGGCGCTGGCAGCGGATGCAACACGCCATCGGCGGTGCGGTTGAACTGCATGAACACGTTGTTCCAGATCTCGATGTAACGGTCGCCGTCTTCTTCCGGCGAGCCGGGTGGGCCGCCCCAGATGTCGGCGCCGTGATCGTAGAAGATCTCGGTGCACGGGCCACACGGGCCCGTGTCGCCCATGGTCCAGAAGTTGTCGGAGGCGTAAGGCGCGCCTTTGTTGTCGCCGATACGCACCATGCGCTCGGCCGGGACACCGACCTCTTTGGTCCAGATGTCATAGGCTTCGTCATCGGTGGCGTAGACCGTTACCCAGAGCTTCTCCTTGGGCAGGTTCAGCCACTTGTCGGAGGTCAGGAAGGTCCAGGCAAAGGTGATGGCGTCGCGTTTGAAGTAGTCACCGAAGCTGAAGTTACCCAGCATTTCGAAGAAGGTGTGGTGACGAGCGGTATAGCCGACGTTTTCCAGGTCGTTGTGCTTGCCGCCGGCGCGTACGCACTTCTGGCTGCTTACCGCACGGGTGTAGGCACGTTTTTCCTGGCCCAGGAAGCAGTCCTTGAACTGGTTCATCCCCGCGTTAGTGAACAGCAGGGTCGGGTCGTTGCCCGGGATCAAAGAGCTGGAGGCTACTCGGGTGTGGCCTTGCTCTTCGAAGAAGCGAAGGAAGGCTTCACGGATTTCTGCGCTTTTCATTAGGTTCTTCCACGGAGGCTGCGGCCAAAGGCCTGTGCAAAACGTCAACAGACGAAGCAACGGCAAAGGGCCGCATTATATCGGCCCTTCGCGTGGGGTACAGCGTGTTTATGCGATAGAAACGGTCAATT
Organism: Pseudomonas sp. G2-4; assembly: GCF_030064125.1. Lineage (NCBI taxonomy): Bacteria > Pseudomonadati > Pseudomonadota > Gammaproteobacteria > Pseudomonadales > Pseudomonadaceae > Pseudomonas > Pseudomonas sp. G2-4. The sequence goes on from NZ_CP125957.1 coordinate 5,006,007, forward strand.
GGGCCGCTGGATGGCTCAGTTACGGGAAAAGTCGACGAAAGTGGCGATCACTTGGTCGATTTGCGCCCCGCTCACGTCCATGTGCGTCACCAGCCGCAGCCGTGGCGCGGCACTGAGCTTGATGCCACGATCCTCGGCAAAGGCCTTGATCGCCTCGGCCCGCTCGCCCATTTGCACGTACACCATGTTGGTCTGCACCGGCTCGACCTCGTAACCCGCCGCACGCAAGCCCTCGGCGAGCCGCTGGGCATTGGCGTGGTCATCGGCCAGGCGCTGGACCTGATGCTCCAGGGCATACAACCCCGCCGCTGCCAGGATCCCGGCCTGGCGCATGCCGCCGCCGACCATCTTGCGCAGCCGGCGCGCCTTGCCGATCAACTCAGCGCTGCCGCAAAGGACCGAGCCAATCGGAGCGCCGAGGCCCTTGGACAGGCACACCGAGACCGAATCAAAGTATTGGGTGATCTCCCGGGCATCGACATTCAGCTTGACGGCGGCGTTGTACAGCCGCGCACCGTCCAGGTGTAGGGCCAGGCCATGCTCCTGAGTGAAACGCCGGGCCCGGGCCAGGTAGTCCAGCGGCAGGACCTTGCCCTGCATGGTGTTTTCCAGGGCCAGCAGGCGGGTGCGGGCAAAGTGGAAGTCATCGGGTTTGATTGCCGCGGCCACTTGTGCCAGGTCCAGAGAGCCGTCCACTTGCACCTCCAGAGGCTGAGGCTGGATCGAACCCAGCACCGCCGCCCCACCCCCTTCGTACTTATAGGTGTGGGCCTGCTGGCCGACGATGTATTCGTCGCCACGCTCACAATGGGCCATCAACCCCAGCAGGTTACTCATGGTGCCCGTCGGCACGAACAACGCCGCCGCGAACCCCAGGCGCCCGGCCAGTTCGGCTTCGAGGCGATTGACGGTCGGGTCTTCGCCATACACATCGTCGCCGGTAGGCGCGCTGGCCATGGCATCCAGCATGGCGGCAGAGGGTTGGGTGACCGTGTCGCTGCGAAGATCGATAACACTCATGAATCTGGCCTCGGGTTCAGGTGTAGGGAAATTCCTTTAGAAGGGCAATTACTGCGGGCATGGCGACGATTAATCAAGACCAGTCGTAGGAAAACACCACCGGTGTCTGAAAATTATTCAGAACACCTGTGGGAGCGAGCTTGCTCGCGATGGCGGTGGTTCAGCTTGCATCGATGCTGGATGTACTGCCGCCATCGTGAGCAAGCTCGCTCCCACAGGGGGTTATGTGTTAAAAAACCTCCGCTGCCACAAACCATGGCGGCAAAAACGTTCTCAGGGCGGGGCGCAACTCCCCACCGGCGGTAATTGCACGCAACGTGCATAGCCCGCGAGCGCTTGGCGGTACACGGTCTTTTGCGGTGTAGCGGCAAGGTCAGCAGACCCGGTGTGATCCCGGGGCCGACGGTCATAGTCCGGATGAAGAGAGAACGGGATTGACACCCAAGGGCCGATCGCGACTGTCTTGTACGCGGCGTACCCTCGAATCCCCTTCGATTCATGACGCCCTGTTTTTCACACAAACAGGAACCAGAACATGCAACCCACTGCAATCGACAGCAAGATCAAAAGCCACCCGGGCGAGCGCGTCGCGTTCATCCAGGCCTGCTGGCACAAGGAAATCGTCGACCAAAGCCGTAAAGGCTTCGTTGCGGAAATGATCATCCAGGGTTATCAGGAAAGCGATATCGACTTCTTCGAAGTCGGCGGCGCCTTCGAAATCCCGCTTCACGCCAAGCTGCTGGCCAAGTCAGGCCGCTACGCCGGCATCGTCGCCGCCGGCCTGGTCGTGGACGGAGGCATCTACCGCCACGAATTCGTCGCCCAATCGGTGATCAGCGGCCTGATGCAGGTTCAACTGGAAACCGAAGTGCCGGTGTTCTCGGTCGTGCTCACACCGCATCACTTCCATGCTGGGGAAGAGCATCAGAAATTCTTCTTCGAGCATTTTGTGCACAAGGGCCAGGAAGCGGCGAAGACCTGTGCCGACACCCTGCACAAGACCCGGGCGTTGCGCCGCAGTGAGCAGCGGGCGGTAGCGAGCTAAAAGCCACTAAAAAAACCTGTGGGAGCGAGCTTGCTCGCGATGACGGCGTGTCAGTCACCTTCAACTTCGACTGGAACACCGCTATCGCGAGCAAGCTCGCTCCCACAATGGCTCGGTGTGAGCTTCAGGCCAGGTTTTCATCCGTGGCCGGCACGATCAGAATCCCCGCCCGCAAGCCATTCTTGACCTTGGGATTCGGGAAGATAATCCGCGCGCCCTCTTCTTCGATGACCCAGCGGGTCTGGGCGATGTCTTCGGCCAGGACATAGCCTTTACCCAACTCCGAGAAGTTCTCGACGTCCGCCGGCAGGTTCAGGCGGAAGCTGTCGCTGTGCTTGATGATTTCCCGCGCCACGCTGAACAACTGCAGGCCGTCCAGCCCTTCGTCCAGCTCAGGTTCATTGCCTTCGATGATCTGGTGCAGGCGGGTTTCCAGCGGGCCGACGTTGACGCCGTCGTTCTCCCCGAACGGCCGGGCCTTGCCCAGCTCCAGGGTGAAGGACTCGGCACCGAGCTGGTCGTAGGTGTAGGCACTGAAGACGATGGACGGTTTGTTTTGCAGCAACACCGCCTCCATGCCCGCCGCACGCAGGCGCGCCAGTTCACGGCGTGAGTGCTGGCGACCTTCTTTCCACGGGTACAGGGCGAATTGCTCGATCTTCGAGCCGCGGATGGCGGTATGCAGGTCGTAATGCAAGCGACTGCGTTCGGGCCGACTGAAGAAACTGGCGGCCAGCCGCTCCAGCTCACAAGCCCGCAGCGCCTCGGCGCCACCGCTCAGCTCATGGCGGCCATTGAACAGCCGATTGACGTCCTGTTCGACGAAACGCTCACCGCGCCGAATGGCCTCGGGGTTGCCGAACAGAAACAGAATGCGTGCCCGAGGTTTCAAGTTTCCCCGGGCGATGTCATGCAGCAAACGGTCGAGCAGTTCGATGGGGGCGGTTTCGTTGCCGTGGATACCAGCCGAGAGCAGCAGGTCCAGGCCATTATCCCGAGCCTCGGGCGGCTTGACCTCCAGCGCCCCCTCGCTCAACCAGCGCATCCGTACGCCTTCGACAGTCAGTTGAGTCTTCTCCGCCGGTTCACGGCCGGCGAGGGTCAGTTCAAGCAATTTGCCGAGGGCGAGCATAGCGCGGTTTCCTTAGTGGTCGTGGCCGCAATCCGGGCCATGGACATGGTCATCGTCGCCGACGTCCGCCGGTTCCATTTCCAATTGCAGGCTGACCAGGTTGGTCGCCAATGGACGCAACAACAGGTTGGCGTATTCCTCGTCTCCTTCCTCGACTTCCACGCCGATCAGCAACTGACCACGGCCGTCCTGCTGGATCCACAATTCCTTGCCTTGCCACATCACCGCGACGCGGGTGCAGGAAGTTTCCAGCTGGGTACCGTCGGTGTCTTCAAGGATCAGTTGCAGGGTATCGCTCATGTTTTACGTTCTCGTCTGGAGATAAAGGCAACGCGCCCTACTTTGACTGTAGTCAGGTCGCGCGCGCTTTCAATTGATCTGGAAAGGATAAACCGCGCCAAGTTTAAGGATTTGTGTCAGTTCATCCAGTGCGCCACGGCATTCAAGCAGCAATTGCGGGTCCGCCAGATCGTTTTCGGTCATGCGGTCGCGGTAGTGCCGCTCGACCCATTGGGTCAGCGAATCGTACAACGGCGCAGTCATGATAACCCCTGGGTTGACGGCCGCCAGTTCGGTTTCATTGAGGGCCACGCGCAACCTCAGGCACGCCGGGCCGCCACCGTTCTGCATGCTCTGCTTGAGGTCGAAGACCTTCACTTCGCGAATCACCCCGCCCGCGCCCGTCAGGCTTTGCAGGTATTGCCAGACGCGCTCGTTGCTGCGGCACTCTTCCGGCACGATCAGCAGCATCGAGCCGTCTGGGCGCGACAGCAGCTGGCTATTGAACAGGTAGGAGCGCACCGCGTCATCCACCGTCACCGCCGAACGCGGTACACACACAGACTGAAATTTCCCACCGACCTTGGCGAGTTTACTGCTCAGCTCGGCCAACATCTTGTCGGTCTCGAGAAACGCATCCTCGTGATAGAACAATACTTCGCCGTTGCCTACCGCAATCACGTCGTTGTGGAACACACCCTGGTCGATCACCGAAGGGTTCTGTTGCGCGTACACCACACCCTCCTCCCTCAGGCCATGCAGGCGGGCAACGGCCTGGGAGGCTTCCAGTGTCTGGCGCGCCGGGTACTTCTGCGGTGCCGGGTAACGGCTGTCGAAGGCACTGCGCCCGTACACGAAAAACTCCACGCCAGCTTCGCCGTAGACGCGGCAGAAACGGGTGTGATTGGCCGCCCCCTCGTCGCCGAACTGCGCCACCGCCGGCAACGCGGCGTGGTGGGCGAAGTGCTGCTGATCGGCAAACATCGCCCCCAACACGCGACTGGTGGTTGGGTGTTCGATGCTGCGGTGGTATTTGCAGTTCAGGTTGGCGGCGGTGAAATGCACGCGCCCGTCGGCGGTGTCGGCACTCGGACTGACGGTGGCGGCGTTGGCCACCCACATGCTGGAGGCCGAGCAACTGGCGACCAACAGCGGCATCGCTTCTTTCGCAGCCCGCTCAATGACCTGGGCATCGCTGCCAGCAAACCCCAACCGGCGCAGGGCCGCCACGTCCGGGCGCTCCTGTGGCGCCAGCACACCTTGCTGGAAACCCATGTCCATCAGCGCTTTCATTTTCGCCAGGCCCTGCAACGCCGCTTCCTTGGGGTTCGAGGACTGCTGGCTGTTGCTTTGAGACGCGACGTTGCCGTACGAGAGCCCGCCGTAGTTATGGGTCGGCCCCACTAGACCGTCAAAGTTGACTTCATAGGATTTCATCAGCGAGGCTCCACGAGAATCTGTTTTTATAGGCATCAATTACAACCGCGTCGCGGCTATCGCGAGCAAGCTCGCTCCCACAAGGACAGTGCAAGACCCTGTGGGAGCGAGCTTGCTCGCGATCGGGGTTCACACCATTCTTACGCCGGGGGTCAGGGCAGCCGGCATGACAAGGCTCGGGGTCTCCAGGGAAGCCACCGGGTACGCGCAATAATCCGCCGCGTAATAAGCACTGGCGCGATGGTTGCCCGAGGCGCCGACACCGCCGAACGGTGCGCTGCTGGCGGCACCGGTCAGCTGTTTGTTCCAGTTGACGATACCGGCCCGGCTCTGCAGCCAGAACTGTTGGTAATGCTCCTGGGAATCCGAAAGCAGGCCCGCCGCCAGACCGTATTGGGTGTTGTTGGCCTCGGCGATGGCCGCAGGGAAATCCGTGTAGCGAATCACCTGCAGCAACGGTCCGAACAACTCTTCATCAGGACGCTCGGCCACCGCCGTCACGTCCAGGATTCCCGGGGTCAGCAAAGCCGCCTGGGCCAGGGGTTGGGTCATGGCCAGCAGCGCCACGGCACCGAGACCGAGCAAATGGTTTTGCGCATCCATCAGCGCCTTCGCCGCGCCCAGGGAAATCACCGAGCCCATGAACGGCGCCGGTTGCTGATCGAAGGCCCCCACTTCAATCGTCGAGCTGACCGCCACCAGGCGCGCCAGCAAGGCATCGCCCCACGCGCCTTGCGGCACCAACAGACGACGTGCGCAGGTGCAGCGTTGGCCGGCAGAAATGAAGGCGGACTGGATAATGGTGTAGACCGCCGCATCGACGTCCGCCACCTCATCCACCACCAGCGGGTTGTTACCGCCCATCTCCAGGGCCAGGATCTTGTCCGGGCGGCCGGAGAATTGTTGGTGCAACAGATTGCCGGTACGGCTGGACCCGGTGAAAAACAGCCCGTCGATGCCCGGGTTCGACGCCAGGGCGATACCGGTCTCCCGCGCGCCTTGCAGCAGGTTCAGCACGCCGGCCGGCAGACCGGCCTCGACCCAGCACTTGACCGTCAATTCGGCGACTTTCGGCGTGAGCTCGCTTGGCTTGAACAGCACACTGTTGCCGGCCAGCAGGGCCGGGACGATGTGGCCGTTGGGCAAGTGGCCAGGGAAGTTGTAAGGACCGAACACCGCCACCACACCATGAGGTTTGTGGCGCAGCACGGCGGTGGCGTCGCCCAGGGGGCCGCTCTTTTCGCCGGTCCGCTCACGGTAGCTCTGCACCGAAATGGCCACCTTGTTGATCATGCTGGTGACTTCGGTGGCCGACTCCCACAACGGCTTGCCGGTTTCCTCACCGATGCAGTGGGCCAGCTCGTCCGCGCGGCTCTTCAGGGCCGCGGCAAAGGCTTCCAGCACCTGGATGCGTTCATCCAACGTACGCCGCGCCCAGTCCGGGAAGGCCTGGCGGGCTGCCTGCACCGCCGACTCTACTTGCGCCGCCGTCGCGCCCTTGCCAGCCCACAGCACTTGCTGGGTCACCGGATTCAACGACTCAAAGAGGTCGCCCTGGCCTTCCAGCCAGCTGCCTGCGATGTACAGCGACTTCATTATTTCGACTCCCGAGCAGCAGACAACGCGACGGCGCGCACCTGATCGCCAGCGTTGAGTTGAAGACGTTTGGCGGTCAGCGGATCAACCACCAAAGTGCCAGCGGCGAAGCGCGCCGGTGCCGCCGTGATGCGGCAGTCTTCGCGCTTGCGGTTATGAATGAGGAACGGCGTGGCGTCGTCTCCCGGCGTGCCGATAGCCAGGACCAGCGCCTGGCTGTCGCGGATCGCGCGGATCTTGCCGGTTTCGCATTCCACGGCCGGGCCGGCGTCGAAGATGTCGACGTAACCCTGGTAGCTGAACCCTTCGCTCTTGAGCATCGACAGCGCCGGTTCCGTATCCGGATGAACCTGGCCGATCACGGCCCGGGCGTCTTCGGACAAGAAACAGGTGTACAGCGGGAACTTGGGCATCAGTTCGGCGATGAATGCCTTATTGCCCACGCCGGTCAGGTAATCGGCCTGGCTGAATTCCATCTTGAAGAAGTGCCGGCCCAGGCTTTCCCAGAACGGTGAACGACCACTGTCGTCGGACATGCCGCGCATCTCGGCAATGATCTTGTTGCCAAACAACTGCGGGAATTCGGCGATGAACAACAGCCGCGCCTTGGCCAGCATGCGGCCGTTGAGGCCATTGCGGTAGTCGGCGTGGAGGAACAGCGAACACAGCTCGGAATTGCCCGTCAGGTCGTTGGCCAGGAACAGGGTCGGGATTTCCCGGTAGATGTTCAGCTCCTGGGAGGCGCTGACCGTCAGGCCGACCCGGAAGTTGTACCAGGGTTCACGCAGGCCCACGGCGCCCGCGATGGCGGAAATGCCCACCACGCGGCCATCGTCGTCTTCGAGCACGAACAGGTAGTCCGCATCACCGCGCCCGGCTTCGCCGCGAAAGGTCTTCTCGGCCCAACCGACCCGATGGGCCAGGCGCTCTTCGTTGGCCGGCAAGGTGGTCAGGCCGGTGCCTGTGCTGCGGGCCAGGGCGATCAGAGCGGGTAAATCGCTGCTGCGTACGGGACGAACGATCATGCTATCTCCTCAAACGGGCCGCTTGCGCCACCCGCGAAACTCAGCTGTAAGGCGTTAAACCGCCACCAGACGCACGCTGGCGCCTTCGCCAACGCCCAGGGCTTCGGCCGCTTCCATGTCCAGCGTCACAGGCTTGCCCGGCGCGTAGTCGAGCTCGAGCAGCACGGCGCGGTAATCCTGCAATTGCGCATTGGCCACCAGGTATTGCCGGCCGGCGCCCTTGACCGGTTCGCCGATCTTGACCGGCACCACGCGGCTCTGGGCAATCGAGCGGATCCCGGAGACACGGGCATGCAGGGTCGGGCCACCGTCAAAGATGTCGATGTAGTGATCGGTCTCGAAACCTTCGCGCATCAGGATGTCGAAGGTGATCTGCGCCCGCGGATGGACCTGGCCCATGGCTTCCTGGGCGGCATCCGGCAACAGCGGCACGTAGATTGGGTAATGGGGCATCAGTTCGGCGAGGAACGTACGGCTTTTCAGCCCGCACAAGCGCTCGGCGGCGGCGTAGTTGAGGTCGAAGAAGTTGCGACCGATGGCGTCCCAGAACGGCGAATCGCCATTCTCATCGCTGTAGCCGACGATCTCGGTCACCACCGAATCGGCAAACCGTTCCGGATGGCTGGCGACGAACAACAGGCGCCCACGGGAATTGAGTTCCGACCACGGCGACCCGACCAGTTCCGGCACTACGTAGAAACTGGTCAGCAGGCTGTTACCGGTCAGGTCGTGGCACTGGGAGAGCACGTGGATCTTGTTGTGGATCTTCAGCTCACGGGAGGCGTGAACGAAGGTCTCATTGCGAAAACTGTAGAAGGGTTCGGAATATCCAGCCGAAGCGACAATCGCCGAACAGCCCGCCAGCTTGCCGGTGGCGGTGTCTTCAAGGACGAAAAAATAGCTTTCTTCACCATTGAAGCTGACTTCGGCGGCAAACGAGGCTTCGCTTGCGGCGATCTTGTCGCTCAAGCGTTCCACGTCATCCGGCAAGGAAGTGACACCGATCGGACTGTCCGCAGCCAGACGCTGTACCTCGCCCAGATCAGCCATTTGCGCGGGGCGCATCACCAGCATGGTGTCACTCCTTAACTTGAAATAAACGGTTCGACCATCAGGTCGATACACGGGAAATAACTAAACGAACACGCCGGTCCGCATTGCATCTGCGGCGGTCTTCGATTTTTCAGCCGCGGCAAGACTCCTGTGGGAGCGAGCTTGCTCGCGATAGCGGTGTGTCAGTCAACATTGATGCTGGCTCGTCCGACGCCATCGCGAGCAAGCTCGCTCCCACAAGGGATCCGGCTTCAGTCTTAGGCTTGCGTCAGCTTCGCCGCCGCTCGCTCGAAGCGGTCCAGGCCGGCGTCGATGTCAGCGTCTTCCACCACCAGGCTCGGGGCGAAGCGAATCACGTCCGGACCGGCTTGCAGAATCATCAAGCCTTCCTGTTCGGCGGCGTTGAAGATGTCCTTGGCCTTGCCCTTCCAGGCATCGTTCAGCACGCAGCCGATCAGCAGGCCCAAGCCGCGCACCTGGGTGAACAGGCCATACTTCTCGCCGATCTGCTCCAGGCGGGTCTTGAACTTGTCATGCTTGGCGTTGACGCCGGCGAGCACCTCAGGTGTGTTGACCACATCGATCACCGCTTCGGCCACCGCGCACGCCAGCGGGTTGCCGCCGTAGGTGGTGCCGTGAGTGCCGACGACCAGATGCTTGGCCAGCGCTTCGGTGGTGAGCATCGCCGCGATCGGGAAACCACCGCCCAGGCTCTTGGCGCTGGTGAGGATGTCCGGAATCACGCCGTAATGCATGTAGGCGAACAGGTGGCCGCTGCGGCCCATGCCGGTTTGCACTTCGTCGAACACCAGCAGCGCGTCGTGGGCATCGCACAGGTCGCGGGCGCCTTGCAGGTAAGCCAGTTCCGCCGGCAGCACGCCGCCCTCGCCTTGGATCGGTTCCAGCACCACGGCGCAGGTCTTGTCCGAAACAGCCGCTTTCAAAGCCGCCAGGTCGTTATAGGGAACGTGGGTGATGCCAGTAATTTTAGGACCGAAACCGTCGGAGTACTTCGATTGCCCGCCGACGTTGACGGTGAACAGGGTGCGACCGTGGAAGCTGTTGAGCGCGGCGATGATTTCGTATTTTTCGCTGCCGAACCGATCGAACGCGACACGACGGGCCAGCTTGAAGGCGGCCTCGTTGGCTTCGGCGCCGGAGTTGCAGAAGAACGCGCGCTCGGCAAAGGTTGCGTCGATCAGCTTATGGGCCAGGCGCAGGGCCGGCTCATTGGTGAACACGTTGGACACGTGCCACAGCTTATTGGCCTGCTCGGTCAGTGCACCGACCAGCGCCGGGTGGGCGTGGCCCAGTACGTTGACTGCGATACCGCCAGCGAAGTCGATCAACTCGCGACCGGACTGGTCCCATACGCGGGAACCGGCACCCCGCACAGGGATGAAGGCAGCAGGTGCATAGTTGGGAACCATCACCTGGTCGAAATCGGCGCGTTGTACCGCGGCTTGCTCAACGGACATCGGAGTCTCCTGAAGAGGAACACCCGCCTGGAACTGGCGAGCTTGGTAAGGATTGTAAGGACAGTTTTCAGCCCGGCCTTGCCGCCAAGCGACAACTTCTTATAGCGCCAACCCACGTTTTCCGCGGGTTTACGGCAATGCGACAAATAGCGTCGCAAAGGCGCAGTTTAAACGTTGCCAAGGGATTTGAGGGGCCTGCATCCACATTTCTGCTGCCAGGCAAAAAACACCTGTGGGAGCGAGCTTGCTCGCGATAGCAGTGGGTCAACTGCAAATTAGGTGGCTGATACACCGCTATCGCGAGCAAGCTCGCTCCCACAGTTTTTTGTGTTGACTGCCCTATTCGCAGCCTTGCCGCCTAGCCCCGCTCGGACGGCACCGATGACAATTCGAACGGGCTGCTGCTGCGGCGCTGGTTGCGATCTTCCCGCGGCGTGGCGCCGAAGAAGTTGCGGTAGGCGCTGGAGAAATGCGGCCCCGAGGAAAACCCGCAAGACAGGCCAATCTGAATAATGGATTTGCTGGTCTGCATCAGCATCTGCCGGGCCTTGTTCAGGCGCAGTTCCAGGTAGTACTGGCTGGGCACACGATTGAGGTACTGCTTGAAAATCCGCTCCAGTTGCCGACGGGACACGCACACATGCTGGGCGATCTCATCGGTGGTCAGCGGCTCTTCGATGTTGGCTTCCATCAGCAGCACGGCTTGGGTGAGCTTCGGATGGCTGGAGCCGAGACGGTTCTGCAACGGGATGCGCTGACGCTCGCCACCTTCACGGATCCGCTCGACCACCAGCTCTTCCGACACGGCACCGGCCAGTTCCGCGCCGTGATCCCGGGCCAGCACCGCCAGCAACAGGTCGAGCACCGACATGCCACCGCAGGCGGTCAGGCGATCGCGATCCCAGTCGAACAGATGGCTGGTGGCGATGACCTTGGGAAAACGTTCGGCGAAGTCGTCCTGCCAGCGCCAATGCACGGCGGCGCGGTAACCGTCGAGCAAACCCAACTGCGCCAGGGGATAGACACCGGCGGACAAGCCACCGATCACACAACCGGCACGCACCAGTTGCTTGAGGGCGCTGCTCAGGGGCGACGCCAGCGCGGTCGGTGGTTCATCGGCCAGCAGGAACAGCTTCTGGAAACCCTCGAGCTTGCCGGCCCAGGGCTCGCCCGGCAGCTGCCAGGCACCTTCGACTGGCGGTTCGGCCTGCAAGAACGACAGCTCGTAGACCACATCCGGATGCACCCGCTGAGCGACACGCAAGGCCTCCTCGGCCAGCGCCAGCGTCAAGGCTTTAGTGCTGGGCCAAATCAGGAAACCAATTCGATGGGCAGTCATGGCGGGCAATCCGAAGCGAAAACAGTGTTAAAGCCAAAAGCGGCTGCAACCAAATTAGACCATCTGGCGCGCGGTGCGCAGCATGACCTAAATCAGGTGCGAAACGGGAGCGATTACTTGAGGCTGCCCGAAAGAAATTGCTGCAGGCGCTCCGATTGCGGGTTGACCAGCACTTCGCGTGGATTGCCGCTTTCTTCGACGATGCCTTTGTGCAGGAACACCAGCTGGTTCGAGACTTCACGGGCAAAACCCATTTCGTGAGTCACCACCACCATGGTCCGGCCTTCCAGGGCCAGGGCCTGCATCACCTTGAGCACATCGCCCACCAGCTCCGGGTCGAGGGCCGAAGTCGGCTCGTCGAACAGCATCACTTCCGGCTCCACCGCCAACGCCCGGGCAATCGCCACCCGCTGTTGTTCGCCGCCGGACATGTGGCCCGGATAGGCGTCCTTGCGATGGGCCACGCCGACCTTGTTCAGGTAATACTCGGCCTTTTCGCGAGCTTCGGCCTTGGAAACACCCAATACATGCACCGGTGCTTCCATGATGTTTTCCAGCGCGGTCATGTGGGACCACAGGTTGAAATGCTGGAACACCATCGACAGCCGCGAACGCATGCGCTGCAGTTGCTTGGCGTCCGCGGCCTTCAATGCGCCGTCCTTGCCAGCCACCAGTTTCAGCTCTTCGTTGTTGAGCAGAATCTTGCCGGCATGGGGTTGCTCGAGCAGGTTGATGCAACGCAGGAAAGTACTTTTGCCAGAGCCACTGGAGCCGATGATGCTGATCACATCGCCAGCGGCGGCTTTCAGGGACACGCCCTTGAGCACTTCGTGACTGCCATAGCGTTTATGCAGGTCTTGGACTTCAAGCTTGTACATGCGGTCGGTTCTCACAAAACGTCAGTCGTTGAGCAGTCGATCGGATCGATGCGTTATCAGTGCTTGCGCGGCGCCAGGTAACCCAGCCAGCGGCGCTCGGCCAGCTTGAACAGGCGCACCAGGATGAAGGTCAGGCACAGGTAGAAAACGCCGGCCGTGATGTAGGCCTCGAACGGCAAGTAATACTGCGCATTCACTGTACGCGCGGCACCGGTGATGTCGATCAGGGTCACGATGGAGGCCAGGCTGGTGGTCTGCAACATCATGATCACTTCGTTGCTGTATTGCGGCAGCGCCCGACGCAAGGCCGACGGTAACAAGATCCGGCGATACAACTTGTAGCGCGACATGCCCATGGCCTTGGCCGCTTCGATCTCACCATTAGGCGTAGCCCGCAGGCTGCCGGCGATGATTTCGGCGGTGTAGGCGCTGGTATTGATAGCGAACGCCAGGCACGCACAGAAGGTCGCGCTGGACAGCCACGGCCAGAGGAAGCTCTCGCGCACGGCTGCGAATTGTGCCAGCCCGTAGTAGATCAGAAACAGCTGCACCAACATCGGTGTGCCGCGAATCACATAGGTGTAGAGCCAGGCCGTCATGTTGATGACCGGCTGCTTGGACACGCGCATCAGCCCCAGGGGCAGCGCCGCCAGCAGGCCGAAGAACAGCGACAGGGCCAGCAGCTTCAGGGTGGTCAGCAGACCACTGAAGTACAGCGGCAAGGCTTCATAGATGACGTTGTAGTCGAAGATCATAGATCAGCCGCCCTTACGCCTACCGAGTAGCGCTTCTCAAGGTGACGCAATGCCAGCAACGAGACACTGGTGATCACCAGGTACATCGCCGCCACTGCCAGGAAGAAGGTGAAAGGCTCGCGCGTGGCATCTGCCGCCTGCTTGGCCTTGAACATCATGTCTTGCAGGCCTACCACCGAAATCAGCGCGGTAGCCTTGGTCAACACCAGCCAGTTGTTGGTGAAGCCCGGAATCGCCAGGCGAATCATCTGCGGCACCAGCACCCGGAAAAACACCTGGAACCCGTTCATGCCGTACGCCATGCCCGCCTCGGCCTGGCCCTTGGGGATCGCCATGAACGCGCCGCGAAAGGTTTCCGACAGGTACGCACCGAAGATGAAACCCAGGGTGCCGATACCGGCCGCCAGCGGGTTCAGGTCGATGTAGTCGTCATAACCGAGCATCGGCGCCACGCGGTTGAGCAGGTCCTGGCCGCCGTAGAAAATCAGCAGGATCAGCACCAGGTCGGGAATGCCGCGAATGACCGTGGAATACAGGTCACCCAGCCACGCCAGCCAACGCACCGGCGAGAGGCGCAACGCGACGCCGATCAGCCCCAGGACGATGGCCAGGGCCATGGACGACAAGGCGAGCTGAAGCGTCAACCATGCGCCATCGAGGATGACAGCCCCGTAGCCTTTCAACATGATTCAGGTCCTCGAATGTGGGATGAAAAAATGGCGCAAACCGCAGAAATCCTGTTGCTTGCGCCATTTCGCACGAGTGGCGGGACGGTGTTACTTGCCGTAGATGTCGAAGGCGAAGTATTTGTCCTGGATTTGCTTGTATTTGCCGTTCTCGCGAATGGCAGCGATTGCGCTGTTGATCTTGTCTTTCAGCGCATCGCCCTTGCGAACCGCAATACCAATACCGTCGCCGAAGTATTTCTCATCGGTGAAGGCCGGACCGACGAACGCAAAGCCTTTGCCGGCGTCGGTTTTCAGGAAACCGTCATCCAACAGCGTAGCGTCTGCCACGGTACCGTCGAGGCGGCCGGCGGCTACATCCAGGTAGATCTCGTTCTGCGAACCGTACGGTTTGATCTCGGCACCCAGCGGGGCCAGGACTTCACGGGCGAAACGCTCGTGGATCGAACCGCGCTGCACGCCAATGTTCTTGCCCTTGAGCTCGGCCAGGCCGTCGCTGACCTGGGTACCGGCCTTCATCACCAGACGGGCTGGGGTGTTGTAGTACTTGTTGGTGAAATCAACGGATTTCTTGCGATCTTCAGTGATCGACATGGACGACAGGATCGCGTCGATCTTGCGGACCTTGAGCGCCGGGATCAGGCCGTCGAATTCCTGCTCGACCCACACGCACTTGACCTTCATCTCTTCGCACAGCGCATTGCCGATGTCGTAGTCGAAACCGACGATGCTGCCATCCGGGGCTTTCGAGGCAAACGGCGGGTAAGCCGCCTCGATACCGATTTTCACAGGCTTTTCATCGGCGAATGTCGACAGGGACAGCACGGACAGTGCCAGGGCGCCAAGCAGCACAAGTTTCTTCATCTTGGGACTCCATCGGTAAAGGGCAAAAACGGCAGAGTGAGCAACAGCCCAATATGCGAATGGGTGGAACGAACTTTGGTGCTGCGTCCTAGGAAGCCCACGTTTTATTCAACGCGAGCCACGACGAGCGAGTGATCGGCATTCTAACGACAGGCCCGAAGCCGATATTTCTTCAATGCGACAACAAATTACAGAAGCACCGAGAAAGCTGATCGAGCGCATTGACAGCCCCGCAAAATCATGCAAGAGCAAAAGAAGGGAAACCGATCTATGCTGCAAATAGCGGGCCCATTATTCGCAAACCCTTCTAATCCGGCAAGCACAGCGTGTCGGCTTATTTTATCCGAGGCCAGGAGCCGCCCTGTAACGGGGCTTCACGTTTCACATCGCCCCGTCGTGGCGCCTTTGGTTACACATTTCGAAACACCGGTAACGTTCAGACACCTCCCACTTTAAACGCCGATATTTATTCATCCGCCGAACCCGTGGCGAGGGAGCTTGCTCCCGCGGGGCTGCGAAGCAGCCCCAAAGCCAGGCACCACGCCCATCCAGTCATACCCCATTAGCCAGCCTACGCCGACCCCGTGGCGAGGGAGCTTGCTCCCGCTGGGCTGCGAAGCAGCCCCAAAGCCAGACACCACGGTCATTCAGTCATACCGTATTGGCCGGTTTACGACTGCTGCGCAGCCGAGCGGGAGCAAGCTCCCTCGCCACAAGGGTGTCCAGACCTGAAATAGGTGTAAACCTTATTCAGAACCAGACAGACCCCACAAAAAAGCCCCGCCAGGCAAATGCCAGGCGGGGCTTTCAAAGGTCACAAACCGCTGTCAGGCGACGTTCATGGTCTTGTGCGTCTCGATCAAGTGCGCCACCACACTTGGATCGGCCAGGGTGGAGATATCACCCAACCCATCGTATTCCGCCGTGGCGATCTTGCGCAGGATGCGGCGCATGATCTTGCCGGAACGGGTTTTCGGCAGGCCCGGGGCCCACTGGATAACATCCGGCGAAGCGATCGGACCGATTTCCTTGCGCACCCAGTTCTTCAGTTCCAGGCGCAGAGCTTCGCTGGTTTCTTCCCCGGCGTTCAGGGTGACGTAGACATAGATCCCCTGCCCCTTGATGTCGTGCGGCACACCGACCACCGCCGCTTCGGCGACTTTCGGGTGAGCAACCATGGCACTTTCGATCTCGGCGGTACCCATGCGGTGGCCGGACACGTTGAGCACGTCATCCACCCGACCGGTGATCCAATAGTAACCGTCCTCGTCGCGACGCGCACCGTCACCGGTGAAGTACATGCCGCTGAAGGTCTTGAAGTAGGTATCGACAAAACGGTCATGGTCGCCGTACAGCGTACGGGCCTGGCCTGGCCACGAATCGAGGATCACCAGGTTGCCTTCGGCGGCGCCTTCGATCAGGTTGCCGAGGTTATCCACCAGCGCCGGCACCACGCCGAAGAACGGACGTGTGGCCGAACCCGGTTTCAGCGCCGTAGCACCCGGCAACGGGCTGATCAGCACGCCACCGGTTTCGGTCTGCCACCAAGTGTCGACGATCGGGCAACGTTCCTTGCCGACATTCTTGTAGTACCAGTCCCAGGCTTCCGGGTTGATCGGCTCGCCCACCGAACCCAACAGGCGCAGGCTGCTGCCATCGGCGCCTTCGACGGCGGCGGTGCCCGAAGCCATCATCGCGCGGATAGCGGTCGGCGCGGTGTAGAGGATGTTGACCTTGTGCTTGTCGATGACCTTGGCCACCCGAGTGATATCCGGGTAGTTCGGTACGCCTTCGAACAGCAGCGTGGTCGCGCCATTGGCCAGCGGGCCGTAGACGATATAGCTGTGGCCGGTGACCCAGCCAACGTCGGCGGTGCACCAGTAGACGTCACCTGGCTTGTAGTCGAACACGCGCTCATGGGTCAGGGCCGCATACAGCAAATAGCCGGCCGTGGTGTGCTGCACACCCTTGGGCTTGCCGGTGGAACCGGAGGTGTAGAGGATGAACAGCGCCTCTTCGGCGCCCATTTCCTTCGGCGCGCAAACGGTGCCGGCCACTTTCATCAGGTCTTCGTACCAGATGTCGCGGTGCTGGTTCCACTTGATGCTACCGCCGGTGCGCTTGCACACGATGACTTTCTGGATGCTGCTGGTTTCCGGGTTGGTCAACGCATCATCGACGTTGGCCTTGAGCGGGATCTTCTTGCCGGCGCGAACGCCTTCGTCGGCGGTGATCACCACTTTGGATTTGCAATCGATGATCCGACCGGCCAGCGCTTCCGGCGAGAAACCGCCGAACACCACCGAGTGAACCGCACCGATCCGGGCACAGGCCAGCATGGCGACCACGGCCTCGGGGATCATCGGCATGTAGATCGTCACCACGTCGCCGCGATGCACATCCTGGCCGCGCAGGGCGTTGGCGAACTTGCAGACTTCTTCATGCAGCTCGCGATAGGTGATATTGCGACTCTCGGCAGGGTCATCGCCCTCCCAGATAATCGCCACTTGATCGCCGCGCTCGGCCAGATGCCGGTCGAGGCAGTTGTAGGAAACGTTCAAGGTACCGTCGGCGAACCATTTGATATCGACATGGTGATCGTCGAAGGATGTCTGTTTCACCTTGGTGAAAGGCTGAATCCAGTCGAGGCGCTTGGCCTGCTCGCGCCAAAAGCCATCCGGGTTGACCACCGACTGTTGGTACATGGCCTTGTAGGTTGCCTCGTCAGTCAACGTACTGGCCGCAACCTCGGGGCGAACGGGATACACAGAAGCCGCACTCATCTTTCTTACCTCGGTGACATAGTTGTTTTTGTATGGTCCCGTTGTAGCCCGGGGCGGGCCTATAGAACCATTCGACGATGGTAGTAACAAGTCCCTACAAAATGTCGGTACTAGTGGGAGCGAGCTTGCTCGCGATGAGGCCGGCACCTCCAACATAGATGCCACAGACAACCCCACCACCTGCAGCGATTATTACCAGATCAACCAACAGTGTTTATCAAAACCGAGTCTTTTTACGCCCACCCCCACCCCCTAAAATCAACCTCGCCAACCGGCAAACACGATTAACGCAACACAGCCCCCACGAAGGCCGTTAATCCAACTCCCGAAACCTGCTCCACACGTAACCCCAAAAAGGTTGCGTGACCCCACTCGACCTGAAGAAAGGTGAATCAGATGAAAGCTTTATGGGTTCTGGTCCTCGGCAGCCTTTGCGCCAGCGCAATGGCAGACGAAGTCCCGACCGATGTCGCACAGCAAAAACCAGCCATTGAGGAGTACACCTACTCCACCCACCTGGACATCGCCAAAGTCATCTCCATGAGCGACATCCCGAACGTCTGCGAAGTGGTCCCGGCAAAGATGGAATACGACGACTCCAAAGGCCAGCGCCACATCCTGCGCTACAGCGTCATGGGCAACGGCTGCTCCAACGGCTGATCAACGTCTAAACCCACCAGGAGCACCTACCATGAAAATCAAACTGTTCTTCGCCCTGATCCTGTCCGTACTGGCCGCGCATACCTTTGCCGCCGACGGTTTTGATCGCACCGGTTCCGCCACCGTCGCTGAAGACGGTTACGACCGTACCGGCTCCGCCACCGTCGCCGCTGACGGCTACGACCACACCGGTTCTGCCCGTATCGGTTGATCATCAATGTAATGCTGTTCACTTAAGGCAATCGACAAACCCGTGGCGAGGGAGCTTGCTCCCGCTGGGCCGCGAAGCGGCCCCAAAACCTGCCAAATGCGGAGCATCAGACACACCGCACCCGCCGGTTTACGACTGCTTCGCAGCCGAGCGGGAGCAAGCTCCCCCGCCACAGGTCCATCATTTCTCTTAGATGAACCGCATTGTGATCATTAATGGCATTTTCCATGGCCCGGTTTTGATCGGGCCTGGTTGTGTTTGAAAGCGTCGAAAACCCTCCACAAACACAACATGTAGTGCAAAACCGTAAAAAACGCTCATTTTTTGATCAAAAAAACCTGCCCCGCGACCCATGCAAAAAAAATCTTCAGCAGCCAAAGCCTTGTAAACCCTCGCTCCCACGCGGATATGCCCCCCGCCACCTCCTTCGTGGGCGATTTCGCCGCAGCACGTAGGCAAAAAAGTCCTTATAATGCCGCCTTAAACGGGCCTGCAATATTCCCTTACAGGGGATCAAGCCAGCCTGAAGCCCACGCAGAGGCTCATCGCCTCCTCGCGTACACAGCCGCTTCAGAATGACCCGTACATTTTTCTGTTTATTGCCTGCGTCAGCTGCTGCAACAAACGATTTTTCAAGATCCACCGCGGCCAGTAGGCCTTCATCGGGCATCTGGCCCTCACGCAGGAGACGACACGTCATGCTGAGCTGGGACGAATTCGACAAAGAAGACGGCGAAGTCGCTGTAAAAGGCGTCAACGCCGGCCACGCTTCTGAAGCCAACATGGACCGCCTCGACAGCGCCGGCGGTGCCGCCGCCCGCGAAGCCCGGGCCGTGACGGCCAGCGACTCGGCCGCGATCGTTCGCGCCAAGGCCGCCCTCGACAAACTCGACGTAGCCGAAGGCCTCGCCGAACTCGAAGGTGCCGCCGCCCGTGTCGCCGTCGATGAAAAGCGCATGATCAACTGCCGCGCCGACCTCAACCAGCTCGTGCCTTTCAAATACGACTGGGCCTGGCAGAAGTACCTGGACGGTTGCGCAAACCACTGGATGCCGCAAGAAGTCAACATGACCGCCGACATCGCCCTCTGGAAAGACCCGGAAGGCCTGACCGACGACGAGCGCCGCATCGTGATGCGCAACCTGGGCTTCTTCTCCACCGCCGACTCCCTGGTTGCCAACAACCTGGTCCTGGCCGTGTACCGCCTGATCACCAACCCCGAATGCCGCCAGTACATCCTGCGCCAGGCATTCGAAGAGGCGATCCACACCCACGCCTATCAGTACTGCATCGAATCGCTGGCCATGGATGAAGGCGAAATCTTCAACATGTACCACGAGATCCCATCGGTCGCGAAGAAAGCCGCCTGGGGCCTGAAATACACCCGCTCGATCTCCGATCCGAAGTTCGAAACCGGCACCCCGGAAACCGACAAAGAGTTGCTGCGCAACCTGATCGCCTACTACTGCGTGCTGGAAGGCATCTTCTTCTACTGCGGCTTCACCCAGATCCTCTCCATGGGCCGCCGCAACAAAATGACCGGCGTCGCCGAGCAGTTCCAGTACATCCTGCGCGACGAATCCATGCACCTGAACTTCGGCATCGACGTGATCAACCAGATCAAAATCGAAAACCCGCACTTGTGGGATGCCGAGATGAAGGAAGAAGCGACCCAGATGATCCTGCAAGGGACTCAACTGGAGATCGAATACGCCCGCGACACCATGCCTCGTGGGGTATTGGGGATGAATGCGGCGATGATGGAGGATTACCTCAAGTTCATCGCTAACCGTCGCCTGTCGCAGATTGGTCTGAAGGAAGAGTACCCAGGGACGACTAACCCGTTCCCTTGGATGAGCGAGATCATGGACTTGAAGAAAGAGAAGAACTTCTTTGAGACGCGAGTGATTGAGTATCAGACGGGTGGGGCTTTGAGCTGGGATTGATTCGAAAGAATCCTAGGTTGCACACTTAACTAAAAACCCCGTGAAAACGGGGTTTTTTGTGTTCTACAGAACCAAAGCCGCGTTTAACTCCGGCGCAGGCACGCTACCTTTACCCTACGAAAAAAGCAGAATCGTTCCGCATTGACGCCGTATCGCCTCGTTACCTATCTTAGTCGCAGGTGCCTAAGAAACGCCCAACGTAATAGCTAATCGCCAAACATAGAAGCGCCCAGGCTACCGGATGCCTCGCGCCCGAGAGCTTGGCCCTCCCGAAACCTCGGTTCACCTAAAGGCAACGGGGGCTGCCCGAGTCCCCACCACGCTTCCCCCATTTATGGGAAACCGCCTTGCGCTCTTCGCTATAACCTTAGAAGCAACTGCGAATTAGACTGGCCGGAGTTAAGTCCGCGTTGTGATTAAGGAAGACAGCATGCAAGAATTTTTCAGTATCAACTGGTTGCTTTGGCTATCGACCATGGTTCCGCTGACCCTGAGCGCAGGCCCTGGCAATTTGATGGTGGCGACGTCGGGTGCGCAAAGCGGTGTACGTCGTTCGGTGCGGTTTATCGTTGGGCTCGACATCACTTACTTCCTGATCGCCGTGTTGGTTGGCTTAGGCCTTTATCACACGCTGATGAACAATCCGACGCTGGTATGGGCGCTGCAAGTGGTGGGCAGTTTCTACATCTTGTGGCTGGGGGTGCGCATGCTGCGTCGTCCACTGAAGGCGCCCACCGACAAGGCCATGCACCTGCAATTTCGAGACGGCATTGTTGTACAACTGGGCAACGTGCAAGGGATCGTGATGTTGCTGGTGATGTTCTCCACCTTCATGCCTTCCGGCGAGACCAGCGGCACTGTGGTGTTGATCCTCAGTGCGGCGCTGATTTCGTTGAATTTCTTCTCGCACGTCATCTGGGTGTCGATGGGTTCGACCGTGCAGAAACTGATCCAGTCCCGCCCCAAATTGCTGATGTTTCAGAACGCTGCGTTCGGCCTGATGCTGATAGCGGTTGCTGTATGGATTTTCCTGCGCATCGGCCCACTTTGAGGAGGCTCCCATGACCCAGACCCACGGAATTGTCTTCGCCGCTCCCGGGACACCCAACGTCATGGAATTGCGCAAATACCCGTTGCGTGCCACCGGCCCTGAAGAAATCACCGTTGCCATCGAAGCCGCCGGCGTGAATTTCATTGACCTGCACCGGCGCTCCGGCGCGCTGGACGATGGATCAGCCTTTCCCAGAGGCTTGGGCATGGAAGGTGCGGGGCGTGTCGTCGAATGTGGATCGCAGGTGGAAAGCTTGGCCATTGGCGATCGAGTGGCCTTCGTCGACAGCTCGACCGGCAGCTACGCCGGTCACGCGGTCGTTCGCGCTTCGCGGGCGATACGCCTGCCCGATGACGTGTCGAGTGAAGTCGCGGCAGGCGTAATGTTCAAAGGGCTGACGGCCGAGTACCTGACGCACCGCTGCGTGCCGCTGGCGCCAGGCGACTTTGTGGTATGGCATGCGGCGGCGGGTGGCGTAGGCAGCATTGCTACAAGCTGGTTGGTCGCTCGCGGTGTACACGTGATAGGTCTCGCTTCGACCGAAGCCAAACGCCGTCAGGTTCTGGATGTGGGGTGCATAGCGGCCCTCGATGCCGAAGCGCCAGACACACTGGGGTTGATCCATGAATTGACCGATGGCAAAGGCGCCCATGTCGTATTCGACTCTATCGGCAAAGACACCGTAGAGCTGTCATTGGCGAGTTTGCGCCCCCGCGGCCACCTCGTGCTGTTTGGCAATGCTTCGGGCGACGTGACGGATTTCAACCTGTCCCGGCTCGGTCAAATGGGCTCGCTGCATGTGACGCGGCCGTCGTTGAAGCACTACATCGGCGGCGACGCTGAATTGACCCATGCGGCCGCGCGGGGGCTGCAAGCAGTGTCCAGCGGCGCGATTCGTTTGCCGCCAATAGCGCGCTTCCCCCTCGCGCTGGCTGCCCAGGCCCACTGCGTCATGCAATACCGCCAAACCCAGGGTTCGTTGATTCTGGTGCCATGACCTCGCGGTAAGACGGCCGTCAGTGCATGCCGACCGCTTTGCCGTGAAACAGCTCCGTCAGATATTCCACCACTCGATCAACGCGGCTCACACCCTGGGTAGCCTGATTGCGCAGCAACCAGATTTCCGAGCGGCGCGCAGGGCGATGGGCCAACACTTGGCACAGACCGGACTGGTGTCCGACGTAGGCGGGTAACGCGGCAATCCCCAGATCGGCTTCGACTGCCTTGAGCTGCGCATTCAGGTTTGAAACGCGCATCCACAGTTTCTGGTCTCCGGTCATTTCACTCAACCATTGGGCGAGCGGCATATACGACATTTCTTCGGTCCAGCCGATCAGACTGTGGTGCTTGAGGTCGGCGGGTTCGGCCGGCAGACCGTTGGCATCGGCATAAGCCTGGGAGCAGAAAAGCCCCTGCATCAGTGTCCCGACCCGGCGCATGGTGAAGTTACCGTTCTCCGGCCTGCGCAAGCGGATAATGATGTCGCTGTGGCTCTGCGTGAGTTTCGACGACACCGCCGAGTTAATGAAGTCGAAACTGATCTCCGGGTGCTGATCATGAAATACCGCGAGTTGCGGAATGATCAAGTGCGTGCCCATTAGTTCCGGACAATCGATGCGCACCTGTCCCGCCATCCGATCACCCGGTTGCGACATCTGCCGCTCGATCAGTTTGAAACGCTCCTCCGTTTCCAGTGCCAATGGCAGCAACGCTCTTCCCGCTTCAGTCAGGAAGTAACCGTTAGTCTTCTTCGAAAACAATACCGTACCGAGTGATTCCTCAAGCGCCGCGATCTTGCGCGACACCGTCGAGGCCGAAACCTTGAGCGAGATTCCGGCCTCGGTCACGTTGTTCGATTTAGCGACGAAGATAAAAACCTTCAGATCATCCCAATCCATGTCGATGACATATCCAAAAATGGAAAATCGATCCTCATCTATTTCTATTCGAAATATCCAGAGGCCACGTTACAGTTTTTGCATGGAGCAAAACCCTAGAGGAAACATGGATGATACGTAACTCAATGCGCGCCCTTCCAGGGTTCATGCAGCCGTTTCTGAGTTGGCTGACAGCCAAGCCTCTACCCGAAGATCTCGATAAAGTCCGTCCTCTGAAGCCGTTCCACCATATCGTTGTGTCGGCGGGATTAATAGCCGGCGGCGCGCTGTTGGCCGGTATCGGTTATTCGCAGGCCAGCATTGCGCTGTGGCTACTGGGCTTTGTCCTGGCCACCGGTGGCATCAAGCAGATGCAAGTGATGATCTGCCACAACTGCGCCCATGACATGGTCTTCGAATCGCGCGAAACCAATATGACCGTCGGCCGGATCATTTCCGGCGTCCTGATGCTCAAACCCTTCGATACCTACAAGAGCGAACATGCGCTGCATCACAGTTCGAAAACGCTGCTCACCGACGATGATGACACCCTCTCCTACCTGCAAAGTGTGGTGGGGTTAAAACCGTCCGACAGCATCGCCACGCTGTGGACCAAACTGGTCTCGACCGCGCTGTCGCCACTGGCCGTGCTGCGTTCGTGCTGGGGCCGATTGAAAGGCACCGCCACGGCTGCAAACCGCCGCGTCGCAGTATTGACGTTGGTCTTCTGGGCAGGCCTTGCACTGCTGTCAGCAGCCTTGGGCCATTTCGATCTGTTCATCGTGGCGTGGGTGATTCCAATCTTCGCCGGCTACCACATCAGCACCACATTTCGCCTGGCGGCCGAGCACACCTGGCCCAGCGTGGACGTACTGGAACGGCGCGGCATCGACTTCATTTGCGAGAGCACCACCGGCGTATTCATCGGCGAAGAACTGCGCATCCCCGAAGGTGCGGGGACTGTTCGACGCTTCGCCCATATCAGCGTTTGGCTGATCAAGATGCTGGCGTTCCACTTGTTTGTCCGGGTGTTTGTGATGGTCGGCGATACACCGTGTCACGACTTTCATCACCGGCGCCCACGATCCAAAGACTGGCCGAATTACATCACTGCCCGCGAACGCGACAGGATCGAAGGCTCCAAACCCTTTCCCACGAACTACGCCGAGACTTGGGGCTATATCAACTCGGTGACCACCAACTTTCGCAACTTTCAGCGGGCGCTCCCGTACTACACAACCAGGACAGCAACTTAAAAGGGACTTTAACGATGACTTTCAGCAAAACCGCTCTGCTCACCACCGTGCCTTCGGATTCCCATAGCTGGAATCTGGTATTCATGGAGTTCCTGCTCACAGACATGGGCTACAACGTCGAGAATCTGGGACCGAACACGCCCATGGACGAGGTGATCGCGCGGCTCAACCGCCACGCCAGCGCCATGGTGGTCGTCAGCACGGTCAATGGCCATGGCTACATCGAAGGCGCTGAACTCGCGCGGCGTATTCGTAGCGAAACCAAACACACCGACGGGGTGTATATCGGCGGCAAGATCTGCACCGAAAACGATCCTCAGAACATTGCCCGACATAGCGACACACTGCGCGCCGCAGGTTTCGATGAGGTGTTCGACGACAGCGTGGCCAACAGCTTCGATGCCTTCCAGGAATTGGTGTCTGCCCAGTTGTATCCAGAGCATTACCTGGAGAAACGGATCGCTCGCTGACCCGTTGCACCCTTACCGATTCGCAGAAAAGGCAGATCAGGATGATCGACTTCAACACTCATGTTCTTGAGCGCTTCAACGCGCACGGCCCGGTGCTCCAGCCGCGAATGGGCTTCAGTGACCCGGCCCGGATGCAAGCTGGCCTGGAAGCCACAGCAGCGAGCGGGGCGAACACTGTGTGCACCATCACCCTTGATGCGTTCACCCGGGTAAACAATCTTGAAGCAGCGCAACGGGCCATCGACAGCGAATCGATGCTCAACGGTTATCCGATCGTCAACCATTCGCCAGCGCAAACCCGTGCCATGATCGACCAGATCGATGCGCGCTATCGCCTGCCAGTTCAGGTTCGTCATGGTTCGCCCGACCCGTTGCACATTTTCGAGCGAATGGTCGAAGTCGGTCTGCCCACCACCGAGGGCGGGCCGATTTCCTATTGCCTGCCATACAGTCGCACGCCGCTGCGCGAGGCGTTTGGTCACTGGGAGAAAGCCTGTCAGGTGCTATCCAGCGGCGTCGACAACAGTCACATCGAAAGCTTCGCCGGTTGCATGATGGGACAGATGTGCGACCCGGTGATTCTGGTGGCACTAAATATTCTTGAAGGATTGTTCTTGCGCGCGCATGGCATCAAGACGCTGTCGTTCTCCTATGCTCAGGGTACCTCGCCGGTGCAGGATCGTGCGGCGGTGACGGCCCTCCAACAACTCGCGGCCGAATATTTTGCGCCGGGCAGCTATCACTTTGTCGGCTACGTGTTCATGGGGTTCTTCCCGCGCTCGCTTGGCGGATTTTGCCGAATCACAGGTGATGCGCTGGCCATGATCCGCGCCACGGGTGTGCAACGCGTGATCATCAAGACGCCAGTGGAATCAAGGCGCATTCCACGGGTAGAGGAAAATATCGCGGCACTGGAGTACTGCGACTACTGCCTGAACACCGACGGTGTTTTACCGCAAATTCCGTTCGATTCCCAGGAACACCGGCGCGTCCTGCGCAGCGCGAAACGCCTGATCGAAGGCACGCTGGCCCACGACAGCAACTTGTCCGAAGCCCTGCTCGGTGCCTTCGACAGTGGTTTTCTGTCGATCCCTTACTGCCTGCACCCCGACAACAAACGCGGTGCCGGCACCGTGGTGACGCCGGAAAGCTATTACCACGGGTTCCAGGGCGAGCGGGTGGAAAATGCCTTCTCGTTTCTGGCGGCGCTGAGGCAGAACATCCGCACCTATGACTGCGTGCTTTGACGCTGGATCGAGGCAGTCAGTACCAGCCCTGTTGATGAGATGCCGCCGCCTGTGTCGGGCGGCGGCTTTTTGTGGGTGATATGGAATTGGGGCTGCTGCACAGCCCAGCGGGAGCAAGCTCCCTCGCCACAGGTCATCGTCAAGCTGGAGGAATATCAATAAAGTCTCCTCGTGCCCTGTCCATGGCCGGTGCACTACTACAAATTTTGCTCCGAGCTGAAAACAGTCAGTGCAACCCGTCCCGCCTCCCGCTATTAATACCCTTCCCCCTCAAGGACCCGAGCCCGCTATGAAATTCGACCTCGCCTACTGCATCAGCCTCGACGATAAGCTGTCGATCTATGACGTGCGCGATTTGAATTTCGACGAGACAGTGGCGTTCGACTCCGCGAAAGAACATTTCCAATGCCCCAACGATGCCTGTCGAATGGCGTTTGATGCGGCGAATGTGTTGGGGACGTTCAACGCCAAGAATGTGAATTACGTGCGCACGCCGCACTTCAAGAACATCCCCAGCACGCGGCATGTCGAGGGTTGTCCTTATGTCAGCCTGAAGGCGCCGGCGTCGGGCCTGGAAGTGGATGGTGCGGAATCGGATGACGGTCGGGAGGAGCATTTCCCTTCGGAGTTGTTGCTGACTCGGCGTGAGTATGTGCGCAAGCCGTCCAGCCCGACGGTGGCGGTCGACGTAATACGCGATGAGCGCATACCTCCAGCCGCCACTCAGAGCGAGCACCCGGGCCGTGATTCGG
This sequence comes from Pseudomonas sp. G2-4, assembly GCF_030064125.1. NCBI lineage: Bacteria > Pseudomonadati > Pseudomonadota > Gammaproteobacteria > Pseudomonadales > Pseudomonadaceae > Pseudomonas > Pseudomonas sp. G2-4. The sequence goes on from NZ_CP125957.1 coordinate 5,032,847, forward strand.
CGCCGGACAAGACCCATGTCTTCGCCCATCCGGTGGAGTGCTTCGTGTCGAACTTCGCGGACAAGGACCTGCTCAAGCGCATGCCGCTGAAGATTGGCGAGCACACGGCGCCCTACAGTTCTTTTTTCAAGAAAATCGAGTTCCTGCAGGACAACAAAGGGCTGATCTACTGGGGCAAGATCAAGAAAATCGAGGATTACCACAGCGCCAGTTTTCGCATCGATTTCGAACAGAAGGTCTGGGTCAAGCAACCGGGCGAGACGAAGAAAAAGCCTTACTCAGTCAACGTTTATCTGAGCAAGAAGCTGATCGATAACTACCGCAAGCGCAAAGCGTTCCTGGAAGAGATCAAGCACGCCGCCGACAGTGACGCGCCGTTGTATTGCTTCTTTTATGGCGTGACGCCGGAGTTCAAGCAGGTACCGAGCAAGAAAAACCCCGACCAGACGTTCGGGGTGCTCACTGCCAATATTGAGAATCTGGATCACTTCATTATTCGGGAGGCGCCGGGGTTGGCAGCCGGATAACCTAGCTCCACCTTCGGAACGCGTCAGCCGATATCAAACAGCTCACTCAAAGGCTGCGCTTTCGCGCATCAATGCCTTGTACCGCCCGCGTGCAGATGCAACGTCGGCATCACTGACACCGCAATAGTGCTTGAACCAATGCATCAGCATTTCTTCATTCGGTACAATGTAGTCTTTCTGGCCCTTGAGGCACTTAAGCATACCGTTGAGCCTGCGATCACATTGATTGGCCGCGATCTCGTCCGCAGGCAGGCCCATTTCCATCGTCTGATCAGTGAACATCCAGACAATTTCGTTGAGATGGCCTTGAACACTACGGTCGCCGCGCCTGTAAAAGTGGTATTGGCTTTCACCCGCCTGGAGACGTTCAAACGTGGATGTGAAATCAATTTGCTCCAGCACACCGGTTCGCGCCGCGTGCTGCATCACGCCATCGATCCAGCGCAGCATGAATTTTTGAATAAAGCCTTGAAGATCGGCTTTATTGGTACCGGAAAAAACCATGCAGTAGCGCGTTCCAAAGTGCATGACGAACAGCACATGCTCGCGCTGAAGGGTGACGGCATGGACCAGCCATTGCTCGCTGGGTAGATCGTCCGTTGGCTCATTTTCTGGTGGAGCTTCAACGGGCGTTATTTTTTTGCCCTTATGTACGCGGCTGAAGAACTTGCTCGCCGCTTCGGTGCAGTTGAATATCAGCATCAGGGAGCTCTTCGCGTGTATTGATCCTGTGGCACAGTCTCTGGCCCCCACTCCAGCTCATAGGGTTGACGAACCACATAGCTGATTCCGTTTAGCGTTTCTGCGCTTAACACGGACAACTCGGCCTCGGTCAACAAGTCGTGCATGACCATAAGCGCCAGGCACATTCTCGCAGTTGACCGACTGAAATGGTTAAAGGCATTGGCAAGGTCTTTGTCGCGATCCTCCATCAACCTATAAAGCTTTAGGTATCGGGCGTGTGCCGTTAGTGCGCCGCGTTCACTTATCGTCATGGCATCGATCAGTACACCCTGGCAAAAACGCTCCAGCGCCAACTCACGCAGCCCTTTGAATACTTTCCAGTCTTTTTCCGGGATAGGCATATGCATATGCAACTCCTCTCAATCATGCGGAGTAAATCTCTACCCTGCCGCTTGTTCGTCAATACTAACCGCTGAACATCCCACCCATCACCAACATCAACAACCCCACATACACCCGCGCATGCAGCCGATCCGGTATCCGTCCGATCCACGGCGTTGCCAGGCGGATGCCCAATAGCGCGCCGAGCGTGAGTACAGCGAAGGCCAGCAAGTCCACATAACCAACGAACCACGGTCCAAGGTCCGTTCCGGTGAAGCCGGCCAAGGCCATGTAGGTAACAGTACCGGCCAACGCGACGGGCAAGCTCAGCGGATTGGCCATCGACGTGGCCTGGGACATGCCCAGACCACAACGGCGCAGCAGCGGCACGGTCATGACACTGCCGCCAACCCCCAGGAACGTGGCAATGATTCCGACAGCAGCGCCCCCCACCGTCGTCTCCATCGCCGACAGGAGTCGTGGGACAGCACCGCTAGCGCGTGTCAGAAAACCTCGCCGCAGCAGGCAATCCAAAATGGTCAGGCCCAGGTAGGCAATGAAAGCGTAGCGGATAATCTCGCCGCTCATCCAGGTGGCAGCCGTTGCGCCGAGGGTCGCGCCCAGGGCGATGAAGCCGCCGAACGGCCACAAGTATTGACGAAGCAGCTGACCGGCGCGGTGATGTTTTCGAGTGGCAACCAGGGCGTTGACGATCATGACGCAGGTGGAAGTGGCCACGGCGATGTGCATCGCCGATTCTCCGATAACGTCACCTGCGTGGCGCGAAATCAGCAGGCGATAGATCAAGGGCACCACGACAAAACCGCCGCCGAACCCGAACAGCACGGCGGTCATGCCACTCAGGCAGCCGAAACAGGCGAGCAATACGTAGAACATCTAGGGAAGTCCGTGGAATGGGAGGCGTCCACGATAGGTAAACGAGGGTTGGCCCGCTGTAGCAAACCGGCCAATAATATTCGCGTTTACGCCAATCGCGAGTCGCCCTTCGATGCGCAACACTTCGATCGATTTATTGGATGCAACGCCCAGGGCCGTCGTCGCCATTGGCACCGATTACCCCCATGGGCATTTACTGCCGCTGCACCATCATCGCCGGGCGCAGTTGCTGTATGGCGCCACTGGTGTGATGCAGGTCAGCACGGCGGAGGGCAATTGGGTGGTGCCGCCGCAACGGGCGGTGTGGATTCCGCCAGGCGTCGCCCATGAGGTGTTGATGGTGGGCGTCAGTACACGCAGCCTTTACATCGAACCGGCCGCCGTGACGGCCATGGACGCGCGTTGCCAGGTCATCAGCGTCTCGCCCCTGATGCGTCAGTTGCTGATGGAAGCCGTGGCGCTTGCCCCGGACTATGACGAGGCTGGACGGGACGGCGCATTGATCAACCTGCTGCTGCACGAATTGTTGCGCAGCACCCATTTACCGCTGCACCTTCCATTGCCGAAAGACCCGCGCCTGCTGGGCCTGTGCCAGGCATTCCTGAAACATCCCGACGCCCACGCCTCGCCCGCGCAATGGGCCGCGCAGTTGCCAGTCAGCCTGCGTTCGTTCAATCGGCTGTTCAGTCGGCAAACCACGCTGAGCTTCAGTCAGTGGCGACAACGGGCTTGCGTGATGTCGGCGCTGCCTCGCTTGGCTGAGGGCCATTCGGTGACCCGCATAGCCCTCGATCTGGGCTACGACAGCCCTGCGGCGTTCTCCACCATGTTTCGCCGGGTGCTGGGTCAAGCCCCGAGCGCCTGGCAAGAAGCGGCCGCTGGTCATTGATCAAAAAAATGAGATTGATCCGGATTCAAAACAACTGTACAAAAACACAGTACTTTTGAATCCACAGCTCTGGAGAACTCCCATGGCCTCTCTCGCAATCAAAACCACCCTGCAACGCATCGCTGTCTATCAATTCACCCCCGCCCACAGCGCACAGGCCCGAGCCATGCTCGGCTGGAGTGTCGAGGAGCTGTCGCGGCAGTCCGGCGTTTCGGTCCAGGCCATCCGCCGCTTCGAAGCCGGGGGCGAGTTGCTCGACGTGACCCGCCTGGCCCTGGCCTTTCGGCTGGAATCCGAAGGCCTGGTGTTCTTTCCCGGCTTCGCACCGGGGCGTGGCATGAACATCAAGGGTGCCACGCCGGACCCGATGGAGCGGCCAGACTACGCAATGATCGAATGATCGATGCGTCGGGGGTCAGGCCATGTCGGGCTGGTCCTGGTAAGCCGAGGGCTCCGCATTCAGCCACCAGGCCTGGCCACGTTGCGGCTGTGTCAGGGTGAATGCTTCGCCCATTTGCGGCGTGGTGATGCAGATGTTGCGTTCCCAGGCCAGGGCCAGGATGCGATCGAAGGGTTCATACCAGGCATGCATCGCCAGGTCGAACGTGCCGTTGTGGATCGGCAGCAACCAACGGCCCCTGAGGTCGATATGAGCCTGCAGGGTTTGCTCCGGCTGCATGTGGACATGGGGCCAATCGACGTTATAGGCGCCGGTTTCCATCAGCGTCAGGTCAAAGGGGCCGTATTGCTCGCCGATGCGTTTGAAACCGTCGAAATAGCCGGTGTCGCCGCTGAAGAAAATCCGGGTGGCACCGTCGATCATCACCCATGACGCCCACAAGCTGCTGTTGCTGTCGAACAGGCCGCGACCGGAAAAGTGTTGGGATGGCGTGGCAATGAACTCGATACCCTCGACCTCGGTGCCTTGCCACCAATCGAGCTGACGGACCTTGCTGGCGTCGACGCCCCATTTGATCAGGGTGTCACCCACGCCAAGGGGAGCCAGGAAATGGCGAGTCTTGTCTGCAAGCTTGAGGATGGCCTGATGATCGAGATGGTCGTAATGATCATGGGAAAGGATGACCGCTTCAATCGGCGGCAGCTCTTCCAGGCTGATGGGCGGCTGATGAAAACGCTTCGGCCCGAGCCATTGCACGGGTGAGGCGCGCTCGGAGAAAACTGGATCGGTCAGCCAGAACTTGTCCCGCAGTTTGAGCAGCACGGTGGAATGGCCAAGGCGCCAGACACTGCTGTTCGGCGCTGCCAGCAAAGCGGCGCGCGTCAGCGATTGAACCTCAATGGCGCCCTCGGGCCGGGTGGCGCGTGGCTTATGGAAGGTCATGTTCCAGATGATGCGCAAGGTGGTGCCGAACCCTTGCCGCGGAGTGAATGCGTGATTGCGATACTTGCCCTGTTCATGCCGGGATGAAGGCTGGGCAGACGGGTTGTCGGAAAAGGAGGGAGTGGTCATCGATAACTCCAAGGACGTCGTCGCAATCGCGCTTCGCCGTTGTGGGACGCTGGATGGCCGTTGCATGCACGCTCAGCCGCTTGACTCGCAAACTACACCACTCGGTGTAGTTTCTAGATTGCATGAATCTTGTGAGCAAGTAAACTGCCGAGTGTAAATCCTCCCCTCCCCAACCGACGAATGCCCATGACCGTACCGCTGCGCCTTACCGAGCGAAAACGCGAAGCCATCCTCCAGGCCGCGATTGCCGAATTCCGCAGCAGCGGGTTCGAGATCACCAGCATGGACAAGATCGCTGCGACTGCCGGTGTGTCAAAGCGCACGGTGTACAACCACTTCCCCAGCAAGGAAGCGCTGTTTGCCGAGATTCTGAATCGGTTATGGCACAGCATTACGGCAGAACAGGACGTGTCCTACCGCTGCGAAAAACCGCTACGGGAGCAACTGCAGGCTTTGCTGCAAGCCAAGTTGCGCATGCTGGCGGACGAGAACTTCCTCGACCTGGCACGCATCGCCATCGCCGCAACGATTCATTCCCCCGAGCGGGCCCAGGACATGGTTGGGCGCATGGGCGAGCGCGAAGAAGGCCTGACCGCCTGGATTCGCCTGGCCCAGGCCGATGGCCAGTTGAAGCCCGTGGAACCGGCCTTTGCAGCCCAGCAAATGCATGGATTGCTCAAGACGTTCGCCTTCTGGCCGCAGATTTCCATGGGCCAGCCGAGCCTGACTCAGGATGAACAGACACGGGTGATCGAATCGGCCCTCGACATGTTTCTGGCCCGCTATCAGGCCTGAGCGTCAGGAGCAGCGCAGATTGCGCCCCAACTCATCGAACAATGTCACCACCGAGCGCAAGGCGCGGCAGTCTGGGCGGGTCAGAAGCCAAAGCGCGGTGTCATACCCTGCCAGCGATTCGCCCAAGGGTATCAGGCCCTGGCGCTCGTCGATCAGAAAGTCCGGCAGCGCCGCAACGCCCAAACCAGCCCGCACCAGCTCGGTGACCGAAAGCATGCTGTTACAGCGATAGGCAGGCACTACACCGGGTAGCTGTTGACGGCGCCAGACAACGGTGGGGTGATCGGGGAGGAAGTCGTCCGGGGCGATCCAGGTCATGGAAGCCAGTTCATCGGGATTCGCCGAGCGCATATACGTGGCGCTGGCACACACCCGGTAAGCCACGTCGCCGAGTTTTCGACCAACCAGGTGTTCCGGCGGCGTACGGGTCAAACGCAACGCGATGTCGGCATCACGGCGGCTCAGGTTGGCGAAGTCGTTCGAGGTGCTCAGTTCAAGCGTCAACGCCGGGTAGGCGGGCATGAACCGCGCCAGCGCGGGCAGCAACAAGGCTTGCAGGACCGAGTCCGTGCACGTCAGGCGCACCGTGCCGCTGACAACCTCGCCGCCCTGCTCCACGCCGATACGCGCAGCCTCCAGCGCCTGCTCAGCACGTTCAGCCTGTTCGGCCAAGGCCTGGGCCAGGCTCGTGGGCAAGTACCCGGCACGGCTCTTCTCGAACAAGCCCTGGCCCAGGGCCGCCTCCAACCGACGTACCGAACGGAACACCGTGGACACGTCCACTTTCAGCAACCGCGAAGCCCGAGCCAGCGAGCCGCCACGGACCAGCGCCAGGACCAGGGAAAGATCGGGGTAATCCAGACGATAGTGCGTCGATGCATTGATCACTTGGGCAAACGCCAATATTGATTGCGTGAACGCCAATCTATAGTGGCAACCAGGAATCAACAAGCGGCGAATCTCTCATGGAAAACCAGCGTCCTTTGCACATCGCCCTGGTCGGCGACTACGACCCCCAGGTAACAGCTCACCGGGCGATCCCCATCGCCCTTGAACTCATCGCCAGGCAAACAGGCCAAGACATTCACTTCCACTGGTTGGCAACCGACTCCATCGCTGACCACAACGTGCTGAACGACTACAACGGCGTCTGGTGCGTGCCCAACACTCCTTACCGAAACGAAGACGGCGCCTTGCAAGCCATTCGTTTTGCCCGCGAACAGCGTCGCCCTTTCCTCGGCACCTGCGGCGGTTTTCAGCACGCGGTGTTGGAATATGCCCGCAATGTGATGGGCTGGGCCGACGCCGCCCATGGCGAAACCGCCCCTGAAGCGGAACGGGTGCTGTTGACGCCGCTGAGCTGTGCCTTGATCGAAACCATCGACAGCCTCCAGCTCGAAGCGGATTCCTTGATTGCCAAGGCCTACGGTCGCCAGACGGTATTCGAAGGTTATCGATGCCGCTTTGGGGTCAATCCACAATTTGAACAAGACTTGCTCGGCGAACGCTTGCACGCCGTGGCCCGGGATTCGGCCGGCGACCTGCGAGCGGTGGAACTGCGCGATCATCCGTTTTTTGTGGCGACGCTGTTCCAGCCTGAGCGTGCAGCCTTGGAAGGCCGTGTGCCGCCGCTGGTCAGTGCGTTTGTCGAAGCCTGTGCCAAGTCAATGTCATAGCACCACCCTCGGCAAAAACACAAAACCTGTGGGAGCGAGCTTGCTCGCGATAGCGGTGGACCAGTCAACATTGATATCGACTGACAGTCCGCCATCGCGAGCAAGCTCGCTCCCACAGGGCCTTCTGTTCAATTCAAGAGCGAGGCTCAGCCTTCCACCAACTGCCGCACTGCCATAATTTCCGGCAAATCACTGCGGGCCATGTACACCCGCAAAGGTTCGGTGAGGTTGATCCGGTCGTCGATGTTCTGATCCAGCAACAACTGGATCCGCTCGCGCTTGAGGGCCATGGTGCCGTCCGCCACAGGGACCCAGACAAATTCGCTGGTGGGGATGATGCCGTCATCGGCCACGTCCATGCCAAAGGCGTCTTCGCTGAACCGTACGATGTAGTGGCCGGTCTTGCGGTTCAAGCCCACAAATCCCTTGAGTTGGTCAGCGGCCTGGCAGATGAATGTCGAAGTGGTGCGCATGGTAAACCTCATGGATGCGTCCCTCGGGACGTCTGATCGATGGTTTACACGCTAGGCAAGTAACGCTGCTTCGGGTTTCCCTCTGCCGGGGAAACTGATGCGCTAAGGGTACTGCAAAGCATCCTGAAAATGCGTGGGAAAAATCGCTTTGCACAGGTTTATGTCGGTATAGCGATAGCGCCGATAGCATTCAGTTGTTAAAAGAGAGGTCTTTGCGAAACCTACGAAAGGACCTCGAGTATGCCTCTCACCTTCACCCGTAGCGCCCTGATGCTCAGCCTGTTGCTCGGCTTCGGCCAGACCCAGGCTGCCGAGACCCCAAGCCCCAAGGCCCTGGCAGCCCTTCAGGGCATTCCTCATCCAGCCGTCATCGCCCACCGCGGCGCCTCGTTCGACGCGCCGGAATCCACCGCCGCCGCCTACAAACTGGCCCGCGACCTGGGCGCCGACTATCTGGAACTGGACCTACAACGCAGCAAGGATGGGGTGTTGTTCGTCCTGCATGACGACAGCCTGCTGCGTACCACGGATGTCGCGACAAAATTCCCTGAGCGCAAGGACAGCACCGCCAACGAATTCACCATGGCGGAACTCAGAACCCTCGATGCCGGCAGCTGGTTCAACACCACCTACCCGGATCGCGCTCGACCGTCGTTCGTGGGTTTGAAAATCCTCACCCTCGATGAAGTGATCAACATCGCCGAGGGTAACCCGCAGCACAAACCGGGGCTGTACATCGAGACCAAAGAGCCGAAGCTGTTCCCCGGCATCGAACGCGATCTGAAAGAGAAACTGCAGGACCGCGGCTGGCTGATCCCCTCCGGGTCCAAACTGGCCAAGCGCGCCACCGGGGTCGGTCAAGGCAAGGGCAAAGTGGTCTTGCAGACCTTCGAAAAGAGCAGCCTCGAACTGCTGCATAAAGAAATGCCGAAAGTGCCGAAAGTGCTGCTGTTGTGGGTGGGTGATGGCTACATCGAGTCTAAGTCCAAGGTGACATTTGCCGAGTCCGGCGAGAAGGACAAGGCGGCTTACTACGCCAAGCAGGAACCCAAGGACAGGGCAGAATTCGAGCAATGGGTCCAGTACGCCAAGGCCCAAGGCGCCGCCGGCACCGGACCTTCCGCGGCGTTGACCCATGGCGGCAGCCAGAGTTACTCGGACCTGGTGCAACCGTGGATGAACCAGTACACCCATGACCAGGGCCTGCTGGTGCATGTCTACACCGTGGATGAAGCGGTGGACTTCAAGAAAGTCATGGATGCCGGCGTGGATGGCATCTTCACCAACCGCGCCAGTGAACTGCTCAAGTACTTCAAGCGCCCCGACACGGGCAGCGTGGCCCAGTTGCTGGAGAAGAACGGTTACTGACCCGAACGCGTCCATGGGACAACGGCTTAGTCCCATGGGCTTTTATCCTGGATTTCAAAAGTTTTCCGAATTAAGGGTGAATTAAGTTGCCAGAGATAATCTGAACTCACTTAAACGAAACACGCCTTTAATGACACCAAGGAAAGTACTTATGAAAACGTTGACTGCCCTGTTCACCGCTGCTGCATTGACCCTCACCGCTGGTCTGGCCCAGGCTGACGTTCGAATCGACCAGATTCCGCAACTGGTCAAGGAAGGCAAGATCAAGTCCCTGGAATCAATGAACGAAGAAGCCCTGAAGTTGCACCCAGGGGCCACCATCACCGACACCGACCTGGATAACCACTTCAACGGTTATGAGTATGAAGTGGAACTCAAGACTGCCGATGGCAAAGAGTTTGACGTTGACTTCGACGCGACTACCGGCAAGGTCCTGAGCAACAAGCAAGACACTTGATTCATCTGCACAAAAAAGCCGCGCAACTTTCGAGTTGCGCGGCTTTTTTGCGTTTATAACTACCGCAAACGACCGTCAGGCACTCAACCGTGCGGTCACCTCATTCAACTGCCCCGACAAGTCGTGCAAATCCTGGCTGGCAGCTTCGGTGCGCTGCACGTTGTCCAGGTTGGTGCTGGCAATGCAGGTGATTTCAGTCAGGTTACGTGAGATGTCTTCGGCCACGGACGTCTGCTCTTCCGCAGCAGTGGCGATCTGGCGATTCATGTCGCGAATGGCTTCGACAGCCTGGGTAATGCGTTCGAGCATTACACCGGCCTGGGTCACCTGTTCCACACTTTCCTCGCTACGGGACTGTCCACTCTCAATGGCGTGGGCTGCGTCCACCGCGCCGGTTTGCACCGTCTGGATGATCTGGTTGATCTCGATGATAGATGACGCCGTGCGCTGGGCCAGGCTGCGCACCTCATCGGCGACCACCGCGAAACCGCGCCCCGCCTCCCCCGCTCGCGCAGCTTCGATGGCGGCGTTGAGGGCCAGCAGGTTGGTCTGTTCAGCAATCCCGCGGATTACCTCCAACACCTTGCCAATGCGCCCACTGTCGGTTTCCAACTGACGGATGACCGTGGCCGTGTTGGCGATCTCGCCGCGCATGCGAGTAATGGTGTGGATGGTCCCTTGCATGACCTTCTCGCCCTGCTGCGCCGATTGATCGGCGTCATCGGCCGCCCTCGCAGCGTCAGCGGCGTGGCGGGCCACTTCCTGGGCCGTGGCGGACATTTCGTTCATCGCCGTCGCCACCTGATCGGTGCGCTCGAATTGCTCGCTGGTGCCCTGGCTCATCAGGCTGGCGATGGCACTGAGTTCACCGCTGGCACTGTCCAGCTCCGTGGCACTGCGTTGCAGGCGGGCAAAGGTTTCGGCAAGAAAATCCCGCAGGGTGTTGGCCGCTACCGCCAAATTGCCCAGCTCGTCCTGACGGTTGCTCGTCACACGCTCGGCGAAACGCCCATGACTCAATCGGGTCACGTATTCGATCAGGTTACGGATCGGCTGAACCAAGTTGCGATTGACCAGCCACAGGCTGAACAAGCCAATCAGCACGCCCGACACCAGCATGACCAGGGTGCCCAGCATAATCGTGCGATCGGCACTGGCACTGATCAGCACCGATTGCTCGGTACCCAGCTTGCGCAGCTCCACCACCAGCGCGCTCATTTGCTCACTGGCGGCACGGTCCACGCCCTTGACCGCCGCATCACCCACCGCGGAATCACCACCGGAGGCGACAAATGCATCATGGCCCTTTTGGTAGGCCGTACTTAACTGACGATGTTCATCACGCAGGCCCTCGATACGTGTCTTGATTGGCGCCGGCAGACCTTCACGCTCGCTCAATTCACCAAGGATGCTCTGGACATCATGCTGACGCGCCTCGAACTGCTTCCAGTATTTATCCAGTTCCGCGGGCTGCTTACCGCGCAGCAGGACATTTTTCCATTCCTGTACCTGCACCTTGAACTGCAGGTTAGCCTCGTCGATCAACTGCGAAGCACGCAATGGGCCATCGATCAGATTGCGGTAACTCTGGACACCGCTGGAAAGGAAATGGAAGGACGCAAGGGCGATCAACAGCATGGCCAACAGGCTACCGCTCAACAGAGCCAGAATCTGGGCTCTCAGGGATTTTTGTAGAAACATGGGAGGAAATCTCTAGGCAGAAAAAACAGGGACGACATCCTGACCTCCATGTCCGTAGCACCCAACGTCGGACCCCGAATGCAGGGGATATGAACATAGCATCGACCTGTCGGGGGCATTCTTGAGCCTTTGGCGACTGCCGGTAACACCAGCTTGGCAGCACGAATAGAACTGTCACAAAACCATCAAGAAAGCTTGCGATGATGCCATTCAAGTGAACCTGTAGCCGCCACAGGCACTTCCCGCCAGCGAGATTTCATGAACCACAGCATCGATCAAAGCCACCGCGACCCGGACCTGTTCGGCCTGCTTTACGGATTTCGTTTCCGCCCCGGCGAACGTGGACAAGAGATCGATTCGGCGCAAGCCCTGCAAAGCCTGCAACACCCCCAAGAATCAGACGAGTTCCTCTGGCTGCACCTGAACCTGGCTCATGCCGCGTGCGAGCGCTGGATGAAAAGCCATCTGGCCCTGCCCGAGGAATTTTTCGAAGCCTTGCACGAAGGCTCGCGCTCGACCCGCATCGAGCATGTCGACTCGGCGTTGCTGGCCGTGGTGAACGATGTCGTGTTCAACCTCAGCAACATGGTGTCCTCGGATGTCTCCACCTTGTGGGTGTGCGTTCACAGTCGATTGATTATCAGCGCGCGGTTACAGCCCCTGCACTCGGTCGACAAGCTGCGCTCGTCGGTCAAGGCCGGCGAGTGCTTTCGCTCGCCACTGGAGTTGCTCGTGCATTTGTTGCGCGACCAAGGCGAAGTGCTGACCCAGATCGTGCGCAAGACCAGTCTCAGCGTCGACCAGGTCGAGGATCAGTTACTGTCCTCGCAACTGTCGACCAACCGCACCGAACTGGGCAGCAACCGTCGGGTACTGGTGCGCCTGCAGCGCTTGCTGGCCCTGGAGCCGGGGTCGTTGCTGCGTCTGCTCAATCGCCCGCCGCAGTGGTTGCAGAAAGAAGACGTCAAGGAGCTGCGCAAATCCACCGAGGAATTCGCCCTGATCATCAACGACCTCACCGCGTTGGGCGAACGGATCAAGCTGCTGCAGGAAGAAATCGCCGCCAACCTCAACGAACAAAGCAACCGCACCTTGTTCACCCTGACCGTGGTCACGGTGTTGGCGCTGCCCATCAACATCATTGCCGGTTTTTTTGGCATGAACGTGGGCGGCGTTCCGCTGGCCAGCGATCCCGAAGGTTTCTGGATCCTGGTGGCGCTGGTGGCAACCTTTACGCTGATTGCTGGCCGATGGGCGTTTCGCAAGCGTCGCGACTATTGAGTCGGAGCATTGAACATGACCTGTCCAGACAACCCCTTTTGTCGGCACAGCGGGATTTAAAAGTCTTTTTGTCATTTCTCCTGGGGTATCCTGCCCAGGCTTTTTAAAAGCGCGGATCTACCAGATCTATCCACAGACTTTGCGAGGAGCGCGATATGCACGAGATCCCTAATCTCCCCTTCCCAAGCCTGCACGACACTGAGCAGACGACCACGCTACAAGCCGGGGGGCAACCTGCCCAGCAACCCGAGCCGAAAGAAGCCACTGAACGCCGCCAGGCTGACAGCGAAGACTGATTGACCCGCACCACCAGACCGTGTGGAAAGCGCTAAGATGCGCTTTCCACACTGCCTGAATCCCGAGCCCCGCACCATGACCGACAACACCCCCACCTTCAGCGAAACCCAAGCCAGCGTGCTGATCGGCACCGCCGAGAAAATGGTCGAAATCTGGACACGCCTTTCTCCCGAGAAACAAGCCGCCCTGCTGGCTCGTTTCGGCACCGAAGAAAACGCCCTCGCCGCCCTGGTCACCACGCACCTTGTCGCGGGACAAAACGACCGCTGAATCACCACTGGGCAAATAGTTTTACTTTTCCACGCCCTGCCACCACGGTCGCCGTTATCATAAGCAGCCTATCTATCCAGCTGCTCCGTGGACCTTTTCCCCATGTCAGATTCCCAGCGCCCCCTGGCGGTCACGCTGCAAGTCGTTTCCATCGTCCTGTTCACTTTCATCGGCTACCTGAATATCGGCATTCCCCTGGCCGTGCTACCCGGGTACGTCCATGGCGAGCTGGGTTTCGGCGCGGTGGTCGCCGGCCTGGTGATCAGCGTGCAGTACCTGGCCACCCTGCTCAGCCGTCCGTACGCAGGACGAATCATCGACAACCTGGGCAGCAAGCGTGCGGTCATGTTCGGCCTCGCCGGCTGCGGGTTGAGCGGTGTGTTCATGCTGGTGTCTGCCTGGACGCCCCACCTGCCAACGTTCAGCCTGATCAGCCTGTTGATCGGGCGCCTGGTGCTGGGCAGTGCGGAAAGCCTGGTGGGCTCGGGTTCGATTGGCTGGGGCATCGGCCGGGTCGGTGCGGCCAATACCGCCAAGGTGATTTCCTGGAACGGTATCGCCAGTTACGGCGCGCTGGCGATTGGTGCACCGCTGGGGGTGTGGCTGGTCAATCGCCTGGGGCTGTGGAGCATGGGCGTCAGCATTATCCTGCTGGGTTTGTTGGGGTTGGCATTGGCCTGGCGCAAGGCCGCTGCGCCCATTGTCGTCGGCGAACGCCTGCCGTTCATGCACGTGCTGGGGCGCGTCCTGCCGCACGGCTGTGGCCTGGCCCTGGGCTCCATCGGGTTCGGCACCATCGCCACGTTTATCACCCTGTACTACGCCACCCAGCATTGGGACAACGCGGTGTTGTGCCTGAGCCTGTTCGGCGCCAGCTTCATCGGCGCGCGTTTGTTGTTCGGTAACCTGATCAACCGCCTGGGCGGCTTCCGCGTGGCGATTGCCTGCCTGTCGGTGGAAACCCTCGGTCTGTTGCTGCTGTGGCTCGCACCGGACGCCCATTGGGCCCTGGCGGGCGCAGCGTTGAGCGGTTTCGGCTTTTCCCTGGTGTTCCCGGCGCTGGGGGTGGAGGCGGTCAATCTGGTGCCAGCCTCCAGCCGTGGCGCGGCGGTCGGGGCTTATTCGCTGTTCATCGACTTGTCGCTGGGGATCACTGGGCCACTGGCCGGTGCAGTGGCGGCGGGCTTCGGCTTTGCCTCGATCTTTTTGTTCGCCGCACTGGCGGCCCTTGGCGGATTGGCACTGAGCGTCTATCTGTACCGTCAGGCGCCGAGGTATCGCGAAGAACGGCAGAGACGCTAGAAGTCCACCTTGCCGCGCCCGGCCTTGATCGAGCCGCGCTTGGTCTTGGATTCCAGCCGACGCTTTTTCGAGCCCAGGGTCGGTTTGGTCGGGCGACGCTTCTTTTCCACCTTGGTGGCGCTGAGGATCAGTTCGACCAGGCGTTCCAGGGCATCGGCTCGATTCTGTTCCTGGGTGCGGTATTGCTGGGCCTTGATGATCAATACGCCGTCGCTGGTAATGCGACTGTCGCGCAGGGCCAGCAAGCGCTCCTTATAGAACTCGGGCAAGGATGAGGCAGGAATGTCGAAGCGCAGGTGCACCGCACTGGACACCTTGTTGACGTTCTGCCCTCCGGCACCCTGGGCACGGATGGCCGTCAGCTCGATTTCGGCGTCCGGGATGTGCACAGTGTTGGAAATCGCCAGCATGGGAAAAGGGTCCGCTATCAGGACCCACAGAATACCCCGAATTCCCCAGCCAACACCTATCCCTGTGGGAGCGAGCTTGCTCGCGATTGCAGTGTGTCAGTCACCCTTGATACTGCTGACCCAACGCCATCGCGAGCAAGCTCGCTCCCACAGGGTTTCGTGTTTACTTGGCAGCCGCTGCCACGGCCATTTCATGCCGGGCACTGCGCTTGTTCTTGATCCAATAGCACACCCACATGAACACCAGCCACACCGGGATCGCATACACCGAGATCTGGATGCCGGGGATCAACAGCATCACGCCCAGAATGAACACCACGAACGCCAGGCAGACGTAGTTGCCATACGGATACCACAGCGCCTTGAACAACGGCGTCTGGCGGGTCTGGTTCATGTGTTGGCGAAACTTGAAGTGCGAGTAGCTGATCATCGCCCAGTTGATCACCAGGGTCGCGACCACCAGCGACATGAGCAACTCCAGCGCATGCTGCGGGATCAAGTAGTTCAGCAGCACCGCCACCAGAGTCACGGCAGCCGAAGCGAGGATCGAACGCACCGGCACGCCGCGCTTGTCGATCTTGGCCAGGGCCTTGGGCGCATCGCCCTGCTCGGCCATGCCCAGCAGCATACGGCTGTTGCAGTAGGTGCCGCTGTTGTACACCGACAGTGCGGCGGTCAGCACCACGAAGTTGAGGATGTGCGCCGCCGTGTTGCTGCCCAACATCGAGAACACCTGCACGAACGGGCTGCCACTGTAGGCATCGCCTGAGGCGTTGAGACTGCTCAGCAGGCTGTCCCAAGGCGTCAAGGACAGCAGCACCACGAGGGCGCCAATGTAGAAAATCAGGATCCGGTAGATCACTTGGTTGATGGCCTTGGGGATCACGGTTTTCGGTTTGTCGGCCTCAGCGGCGGTGAAGCCGAGCATCTCCAGACCACCGAAGGAGAACATGATGATCGCCATCGCCATCACCAGGCCGCTGACGCCATTAGGGAAGAACCCACCGTGGGCCCACAGGTTGGTCACCGAGGCTTGTGGCCCGCCGTGACCGCTGACCAGCAGGTAGCTGCCCAAGGCGATCATGCCGACGATCGCCACGACCTTGATGATCGCGAACCAGAACTCGGCCTCGCCGAAGACTTTGACGTTGGCCAGGTTGATGGCGTTGATCAGGATGAAAAACGCTGCGGCCGAGGCCCAGGTCGGAATGTCCGGCGCCCAGTAGTGGATGTACTTGCCCACCGCCGTCAGCTCGGACATGCCCACCAGGATGTAGAGAATCCAGCAGTTCCACCCCGACAGGAACCCGGCGAATCCGCCCCAGTACTTGTGGGCAAAGTGACTGAAGGAACCGGCTACCGGCTCTTCGACAATCATTTCCCCCAACTGGCGCATGATCATGAAGGCGATGAAGCCGCAAATGGCGTAGCCGAGGATCATTGACGGACCGGCTGACTTCAGCACCCCCGCCGAACCGAGGAACAGGCCGGTGCCAATTGCGCCACCGAGGGCGATCAGTTGAATGTGTCGATTGTTCAGGCCGCGTTTCAGCTCGCCTGAATGCGAGTTTTGTCCACTCATGAAAAAGGTCTCACGCAAGGTTTGATGATGCTCGTTGGACGTTGCCGCTCGAATCGGATCTCAAGCAGCGCCGATCAAACCCCAGCGCAGGCACCAGGAATTCAGCGTTTTTACAACGGTCATGCGTCACCTGCTTGTTTTTATCTGTGACGAAATCGAACCCGACACGCTTGTGGCGTGGCGGAGTGAACAAGGCGGATAACCTTGAAAGTGCGTGGGTACGCATAGGGTCACAGAAAAACGCGGCGCATTGTACACCGCCGCCCCCCTGCTACCAGACACTGGGACGCATATCACCCTTCCCGCCGCGTTGAAACAATCGGGCCAGAGCCTCGGTAAGCCCCCTACCGCGGGCGCGGCGGAAGCTTTTTCTTACAACTTCTGAAATTGCCGTTTTGGGTCAACTCGACAAGGGAAATTCGTAAGGATTTCTTTACAACGTGTAACGCATGGTTTCCAAGTAGGAATTTTCCTTCAACTGCCTGCAAATTGACGGTAGGTAGCTACCTAATAAAAAAAATCGCCAGACAGCTGTTTTTGAATGAGTAATTTCCTCGCAAAAAATGGAATAAAAAATTCAAAAGAATAAAATGAAATTATTTTTTTGCATTCCAAAAAACCCTGGACTAGGTTTCAGCGACTTGCCGATGCGTCGTGTCGCCAAGTTTTGCGGTGCAGCTTCCGGTCAGATTTCGCTCGCCGACTCGCTCCGCAATTTTCCGTAAAAGTCATCTAGGAGATTCACTATGCAAGCACTGGACAAAGACTTGGAAACCGAACTGCAACTGGACGAATGGTTTGAAGCACCGACCCATGAAGCCGCCGTTGAAATGATGCAAGCCGACGCCGTCGTTCCGTTCGGCACGGCGATGTGGCCTCTGTAGGCATTGCCCGGCGGAGGCGATCCGGCCGATCGACTCCGCCGCTTTCTGCCGGTTGTCAGGAAAGCCACTCTACTTGTCAGGGAAGAATAAGCATGGACACACAACGAGCCATCTCACATTTCCTTTACTACCTCGAACATCATCCCGCCCTGGCCGGCATCCAGTCCGCCAAGGTGTTGCTCGGCCATACCGCCGACTACGAAGCACTGACCGGTGCCATCGCCGAACAGGCTGGCAGCGGCTCACCCTTCCGGTTCAGCGCCATGCGCCTGGACCTTGAATCCACCGAGCGCCTGTCCAAGGCGATTGCCGACAGCGATCTGTATATTTTTTTCTACGATTCATCCACCTTGCCCAACCCGCGCCCCGACGGCCCGGACTTTGTCCGCGCGCTGCAAGGTGTGATGGCGGACAACTGGAAGAAGTCGCTGTTGTTCAAGGATTACGGCGATTATTTCTACGACACCTTCAGCGTCATTCCCCAGCGTATCGCCGGGCTCAACAGCCACTTGATCCGGCGGATGTCCCAAGCGACAACCCTGAGCTTCCAGGATGACCTGGGCTCGTACTTCGACACCGACCTCAACAGCGTCAAGAAATGGACCGACATCAACGGCCTCGGCAACTATGACCTGGCCCCCGGCGAAATCGCCACCCACAGCGACACCATCAATGGCCAGGTGAAATTCGTCGGTACGTTCCTGAGCACCATCCCGTTCGCCCGCAAGTACGGAGTGCTGCAATCGCCGCTGGAGTTGTGGATCGAAGACTCGACCATCCAGAAAATCGCTACCGACGTGCCGGGCCTGGAACACGACTTCAACAAGTACCTGGACGCCAACCCATCCAACCGTCGCATCGAGGAACTGGGAATCGGCACCAACGAGGGGGTCAAGAGTCTTTATGCCCGCAATGCCGGTTTCGAGGAGCGCCATTGCGGCCTGCACCTGGGGCTCGGAGGCGGGGCCAAGGGCAGCCATCACCTGGACCTGATTTTCGAGAGCGGCGTGTTGGCGCTGGACAATGAACGGATGTTTGATGGGCGGTTTGTACTCTAGGTTGGGGTTTTCGTAAGGCTGATGCCGCCATCGCGAGCAAGCTCGCTCCCACAGTGGGACGGCGTTGAATGCAAATCTTCCATTCGCTGAAGACCCCTGTGGGAGCGAGCTTGCTCGCGATGGCGGCCCCATCTGCGCCACATCACTAAAGCCAGGCCAAAAAAAAACGCCAACCCTAAGGTTGGCGTTTTTCATGGGCGCTCGCCGATCACTCCGGCTTGCGACGCCCAAACCCCGGACGCTGCCCGGAACCTGCCGGTGCGCCACGGCGCTTGCCCGATGGCGTGTCGCGGTCGACCAGGACGATGCCCGGGCGCTTTTTCGGTGCTGGCTTGGCCGGGCGCTTGGTGTCAGCCGGGCGATCGGCCACTGGCGTGCCACGGCCAGCAGGAGCACCGCGACCTTCGCCGCGCTCAGTGCGACCATTGGCCGGACGTGGCGTGCGCGGGCCGCGCTCACCGTCCTGGCGTGCCGCAGGCTTACGGGCCGGGCGTTCGCCTTCGATCTGCGGCTCGCGGGAAGGACGTGGGCCGGTCGGCGCGCCCTCGGCAGCCGGGCGCAGCGTACGCACGCGCTCGGTCTTGCCCATCGGACGCGAAGACTTGCGCTGCATCCGCTCCAGCTTGTCCTTGCTCTTGGCGGTCATCTGCGGCATCGCCACAGGCTGGAGGCCGACTTCGGCCGCCAGGATGTCGACTTCGTACTGGCTCATTTCGCGCCAGCGGCCCATCGGCAGGTCAGAGTTGAGGAACACCGGGCCGAAACGCACGCGCTTCAGGCGGCTGACCACCAGCCCCTGGGACTCCCACAAACGCCGCACTTCACGGTTACGGCCTTCCATCACGACGCAGTGGTACCAATGGTTGAAACCTTCGCCTCCCGGCGCCTGCTTGATGTCGGTGAAACGCGCCGGGCCGTCTTCCAGCACCACGCCAGCCTTCAGGCGCTCGATCATCTCGTCGTCGACTTCGCCCCGCACGCGCACGGCGTATTCGCGGTCCATTTCGTAGGACGGGTGCATCAGGCGGTTGGCCAGTTCACCGTCGGTGGTGAACATCAGCAGACCGGTGGTGTTGATGTCCAGGCGACCGATGTTGATCCAACGGCCTTCTTTAGGACGCGGCATCTTGTCGAACACGGTCGGACGGCCTTCCGGGTCGTCACGGGTGCAGATCTCACCGTCGGGTTTGTTGTACATGATCACGCGGCGCACCGCTTCGGCGGCTTCTTCGCGCTTGATCACCTTGCCATCGATGGTGATAGCGTCGTGCATGTCGACACGCAGGCCCAAGGTGGCATCTTTGCCGTTGACCTTGATCCGGCCCTGGGTGATCCAGGCTTCCACGTCGCGGCGCGAGCCGACGCCGATCCGGGCGAGAACCTTTTGCAGCTTCTCGCCTGCTGGGCCGATTTCCTGGCTGTCGTTCTGGTCTAGGTCTTTCATTCTGGGCACCTCCCGGTGTGGTCGGGTCAGGCGCTTGGCCTGACGCTTTGAAAACGGGTCTTTGGCGAAGGCTTCGCCGAAGGGTCGCGAATCATACGCCTGTTGAGGCGATTGCGCATCAGAGACTAGCTGATCGACGAACGTCCGGTACTTTTTCCGCCGACCGGTGCGGCGCACGACTCCTGTGGGAGCTAGCCCGCTCGCGATTGCCAGCGTTGGCTGTCAGACCGCTATCGCGAGCAAGCTCGCTCCCACAGGGAATTGGGGTGTGCAGGGCTCCTGTGACCATCGCAGATCCATTGTGGGAGCGAGCTTGCTCGCGATAGCGGTGGTCCAGTCACCAAAAAATCGGATCAGTCGTCGAGCTGGCGCCGTTCGTTTTCGATCGCTTCGGCCAAGGCCCGGGCTTCGGCTTCTTCGTCGCTCAGTTCGGGTTCCGGCGGCTGGAGGGCGGCGACGGCGGCCAGCAGTTTCCCCCGGGCTTCGGCAACGCCGAGGATGTCCTCTTCCGGTTCCGGTTCCGCTTCTGGCTCTGGCTCTGGCTCTGGTTCCACCTCGCTGTCGGGCTCCGCCAGCTTATCCGGCTCCCCTTCAAGCCTAGGCCCCTCACGCAGCAGGTCGTCGAAATCGGTCTTCAGGCCTTCTTCCATGGTGTCCAGCTCCAGCAACAACGTGTGGAAGCTGGTCTCCTCCTTGGGTTCTTCCGGTTCTGCGCTGGCATCGGCCAATTCCTGCAGGCCCTGGGGCACCGGCACGTCGTCGAACTCCAGCATCGGTTCGGGTTCCAGCTCCCGCAGTTCGGCCAGGGGCGGCAGGTCATCCAGGTTCTTCAGGTTGAAGTGATCAAGGAAACCCTTGGTGGTGGCGAACATGGCAGGCTTGCCGGGTACGTCGCGATAGCCAACCACACGAATCCATTCGCGCTCCAGCAGTGTCTTGACGATGTGACTGTTGACCGCTACGCCGCGCACGTCCTCGATCTCGCCCCGAGTGATCGGTTGGCGATAAGCAATCAGTGCCATGGTTTCGAGCATGGCGCGGGAATAGCGCTGCGGCCGCTCCTCCCACAGACGCCCGACCCATGGCGCGAACTTCTCGCGAATCTGCAGGCGATAACCGGAAGCCACTTCCTTGAGTTCGAAAGCCCGCCCCTCGCAGGACTTACCCAAAAGAGTCAGGGCTTTCTTGAACACGGCCGGCTCCGGCCGTTCGCCTTCTTCGAAGAGTTCGAACAGCCGTTCCATCGATTGCGGCTTTCCCGAAGCCAACAGGAAAGCTTCAAGCAAGGGCGCCAGCTCGCGGGGTTCAGTCAGATTCATTGATTTGCTCGTTATTCGGCTCGTGCCCGCACGTGGATCGCTGCGAACGGCTCATTCTGCACCAGCTCGACCAAGGATTCCTTGACCAATTCCAAGACCGCCATAAACGTCACCACCACCCCCAACCGCCCCTCCTCGGCGGTGAACAGCTCGACGAAAGGCACGAAACCACCGCCCTTGAGCCGTTCCAGCACATCGCTCATGCGCTCGCGGGTGGACAGCGCTTCGCGGCTGACCTGGTGACTTTCAAACATATCGCCCCGGCGCAGGACCTCGGCCATGGACATCAGCAACTCTTCCAGGCTGACGTCCGGCAGCAACTTGCGCGCCCGAGCCTCCGGCGCATCAAGCTTGGGCACCACCACGTCGCGTCCGACCCGGTCCAAGCCATCGAGGCCTTCGGCGGCGACCTTGAAGCGCTCGTATTCCTGCAAGCGTCGGATCAGCTCGGCACGCGGGTCGTCTTCTTCCGCTTCGACCTCCGCCGAGCGCGGTAGCAGCATCCGCGACTTGATCTCGGCCAGCATGGCCGCCATCACCAGGTATTCCGCCGCCAACTCCAGGCGCACCGACTGCATCAGTTCGACGTAGCCCATGTACTGGCGGGTGATTTCCGCCACCGGGATGTCGAGGATGTTGATGTTCTGTTTGCGGATCAGGTACAGCAGCAAGTCGAGCGGGCCCTCGAAGGCCTCGAGGAACACTTCCAGCGCATCCGGCGGGATGTACAGGTCCAGGGGCATTTCCATGACCGCCTGGCCATAGACCATGGCAAACGGCAGTTCTTGCTGCGCGCCGGCCTGGCTGTCCGCGCTATCCACGGCGGCTTCCACAGCGGACATTCAGGCCTCGACCAGGAACGGCGCCGGATCGCCGCAACCGACGCGTACCACTTGCGGTTCGCCGTCGGCCAGGTTGATCACCGTGGACGCCGCCATGCCGCCGAAACCGCCGTCGATGATCAGGTCCACCTGATGTTCGAGCAACTGACGCATTTCGTAAGGATCGGTCATCGGCTCGGTCTCGCCAGGCATGATCAACGTCACGCTCATCAGTGGCTCACCCAGCTCCGCCAGCAGTGCCAGGGCAATGGGGTGGCTCGGCACCCGCAGGCCGATGGTGCGTTTTTTCGGGTGCAGCAACAGCCGCGGGACTTCCCGGGTGGCGTTGAGGATAAAGGTGTACGGCCCTGGCAAATGGGCCTTGAGCAGGCGGAAGGTACCGGTGTCGATCTTGGCGAACAGACCCAACTGCGACAGGTCGCTGCAAATCAATGCGAAGTTGTGCTTGTCATCCAACTGACGCAGGCGTCTCACCCGCTCCACGGCGTTCTTGTCGCCGATCTGGCAGCCAATGGCGTAGGCGGAGTCGGTGGGATAAATCACGACGCCACCGCCACGGATGATTTCAACCGCCTGTTTGATCAGGCGCGCTTGCGGGTTTTCCGGATGAATCTGGAAAAATTGACTCACATGTTCTACCTGTTCAGACGGCGGCGGTAACGGGATCATGTTTGAATCTACACCAAAGCGGTGGCAGATCTTCCGGCAACGGGCGGTATTCGCCAATCTCGGACCAGCCTCCAGGGCCATGGAAATCACTGCCGGCGGTGACCAGCAGGCCGAACTCACGGGCCAGAATCGCCAGGCTGCCGACCTGCTCGGCCGGCTGATGGCCGTTGACCACCTCGATGGCATGGCCCCCTGCTTGAATATAGTCGCCGATCAGGCGCCGGCGCTTGCTACGAGTGAAGTCATAGTGCCACGGATGCGCCAGGCTGACCCAGGCGCCAGCGGCCCGCAGGGTCTCGACGGTTTCCTCGAGCGTCGGCCAGTGCTGTTTGACGTCCCCCAGCTTGCCAGCGCCCAACCACTTGCGGAACGCTTCAGCGCGGTCCTTGACGAACCCTTCGCGCACCATCCAGTCGGCAAAGTGTGGCCGGGCCGGTGCATTGCCGCTGTCACCCAGTTCCTGCTGGATCTGCCGGGCGCCTTCCAGCGCACCGGGCATGCCCTTGAGGGCCAGCTTGCGGCTGATCTCTTCGGAGCGCAGCCAGCGGCCGTCGCGTAATTGGGCGATAGCCCGAACCAGCGCCGGGGCATTCACATCAAAACCGTAGCCCAGCACGTGGATGGTCGCCCCACCCCAGGTACAAGACAACTCAACCCCATTGACCAACTGCATGCCCAACGCCGTGGCGGCGCTACGGGCCTCGTCGAGGCCTTCGAGGGTGTCGTGATCGGTCAGGGCCAGGACTCGCACGCCGTGCTCGAACGCCCGCGCCACCAGAACCGCAGGCGCCAAGGCGCCATCGGAGGCCGTGCTGTGGCAGTGCAAATCAACATTCACGAGAGTTTGTTACCTCAAATCAGCTGGCCCTATCGCGGCCAAGGATGTTTGTTATTATGCCGCCACATCCTGCTTCTGGCTGCCACTGTGAAACAATTCATCGACTTCATCCCGCTCCTGCTGTTTTTCATCGTCTACAAACTTGATCCACGGACCGTCGATATCGCCGGTCATTCCTTGACTGTAGGCGGCATCTACAGCGCCACCGCGATGCTGATCATCAGTTCCCTGGTGGTCTACGGCGCGCTGTTCGTGTCCCAGCGCAAGCTGGAGAAGAGCCAGTGGCTGACCCTGATCGCCTGCCTCGTGTTCGGTAGCCTGACCCTGGCGTTCCACAGCGAAACCTTCCTTAAATGGAAAGCCCCGGTGGTCAACTGGCTGTTCGCACTGGCCTTCATCGGCAGCCACTTCATCGGTGATCGCCTGCTGATCAAGCGCATCATGGGCCACGCCGTGAACCTGCCCGACCTGATCTGGACCCGGTTGAACATCGCCTGGATCGCATTTTTCCTGTTCTGCGGCGCCGCCAATCTGTTTGTCGCGTTCACGTACCAGGACTACTGGGTCGACTTCAAGGTCTTCGGCAGCCTGGGCATGACGCTGCTGTTCCTGATTGCCCAGGGCATCTACCTGGCCCGTCATCTGCACGATGCAGACACCACCACGCCAAAAACCGAGGACTGACATGCTCTACGCAATCATTGCCACCGACGTCGCCAACTCCCTGGAAAAACGCCTGGCCAACCGCCCCGCGCACCTGGAGCGCCTGCAACAGCTCAAGGCCGAAGGCCGCATCGTGCTGGCTGGTCCGCTCCCGGCGGTAGACAGCAATGACCCGGGCGCCGCAGGGTTCACCGGCAGCCTGATCGTGGCCGAGTTCGACTCCCTCGCAGCTGCCCAGGCCTGGGCCGAGGCCGACCCGTTCGTAGCCTGCGGCGTCTATGCCAATGTCGTGGTCAAGCCGTTCAAGCAAGTCCTGCCCTGAATCCCCAGGGGCGATGAGTCTTGCCGGCTCATTGCGCCCGATTGCTCATTGTTCTCGTTGGCCTGCCGACAACCTGTCTAATCTCGATTGGAATTCAGGAGTTGCAATGCGCAAAGGTCCGTTGTGCCTGTTGTTGGTCACGTTGGCGATCGGGGCTCCCGCCCATGGTGAAGAAAACACCGAGGGCAGCCATTCGGCGCCCTTGTCCCTGAGCGCCGGCAGCCATATCGCCGAGCTGCAGCAACGCTTGAAAGACAGCGAACGCCAGCGCGAAGAGCTGGGCAGACAACTGCAAAACGCCGACAGCGAACGCGAGAGCGCGTTGCTGGCCCGGTTACGCCAGGAGAACCAGCGCCTGAAGCTGCAACTCAAGGAAGCCCAGGCCAGCCCTCTGCCACGCCTGTTGACCGATCAACAGCAATGGTTCGTCATTGGCGCCGGGGTAGCGCTATTGGCCCTGCTCTGCGGTATCTTTGCCAGCGGTGGACGTAGACAACGTCGGCAATGGCTAAATTGAGTGAGTCATGAGCGAGCTGTTACTGATTGATGATGACCAGGAGCTGTGTGAGCTCCTCGGCAGTTGGCTGGGCCAGGAAGGTTTCCAGGTCCGCGCCTGCCATGACGGCCAGAGTGCTCGCAAGGCCCTGGCCGAAACCGCCCCGGCGGCGGTGGTGCTGGATGTGATGCTGCCCGACGGCAGCGGCCTGGAACTGCTCAAGCAGTTGCGCAACGATCACCCGGAACTGCCGGTGCTGATGCTTTCGGCCCGGGGCGAGCCGCTGGACCGCATCCTTGGCCTGGAACTGGGCGCTGACGACTACCTCGCCAAGCCCTGCGACCCCCGCGAACTGACCGCCCGCCTGCGCGCCGTCTTGCGCCGCAGCCATCCGACGGCGGTGTCCAGCCAGATCGAATTGGGGGACCTGACCTTCAGCCCGGTGCGTGGCGTGGTCAGCATCGATGAACAGGAACAGACCCTCACCGTTTCCGAAAGCCGCTTGCTCGAAGCGCTACTCAAGCAACCGGGCGAGCCGCTGGACAAGCAGGAACTGGCGCAGATCGCCTTGGGCCGCAAACTCACCCTGTACGACCGTAGCCTCGATATGCACGTGAGCAACCTGCGCAAGAAAATCGGCCCCCACCCCGACGGGCGCCCACGCATTGTCGCCCTGCGTAGCCGGGGTTATTACTACAGTCTCTAGGACACTGTTTGGACCGAGGGGCATGGCTAACCTGTGGCGAGGGAGCTTGCTCCCGCTCGGTTGCGCAGCGACCGCAAAATCTCGGGGCCGCTTCGCAGCCCAGCGGGAGCAAGCTCCCTCGCCACCTGGTTGCCTTATCTTCAACACAATCGGTGTGCAGGCTTATTGGTTTTGTAAGCCCTGCACCAAGTCGTCTTTACCCAAGCTTTACGCCCCCCTGACCGCCGCTGACCTTGATCTCCGTAATCTGCACACATCCGGAACTGACCGGGAATGAGACAAGGAGATACCCCATGCGCAAGACCCTTATCGCTCTGATGTTCGCTGCCGCCCTGCCTACCGTCGCCATGGCCATGCCCGAGGGCCCCGGCCCGATGGGTCCGATGGACGGCCCGCGCCACGGCGGGATGATGCATGACAAAGGCCCCTTCAGCGAACTGGACCTGAGCCGCGAACAACGCCAGCAGATTCGCAAGATCATGGGCGAACAGCGTCACGAACGCCGCGAATTGATGGAGAAGTACCTGGCCAAATTGTCGCCAGCCGATCAGAAAGCCATGAAAGACGAGGTGGAGGCTCGGCGTGAGAAAGTCGATGCGCAGATTCGTGGGCTGCTGAAGCCTGAACAGCAAAAAGAGTTCGACGCGATTCAGAAGAAGCAAGCCGAGCGTCGGGCCGAGTGGGCCGAGTTCAAGGCCTGGAAAGCGCAACAACCGCAAAAAGCGCAATAATGCGTTGAAGGTACCCAGCCCAACGGCAAATCGCCGTTGGGCTTTCTTTGTTCTCGAGGATTCAACGTGCGTTCATTGTTCTGGCGCATCCTGGCCAGTTTCTGGCTGGCCATCGCCCTGGTCGGGGGGCTTTCGATTCTTATGGGCCACATGCTGAACCAGGACGCCTGGATCCTCAGTCGCCATCCGGGTCTCAACACGCTGCCCGAAGAGTGGACGCAAATCTACGAAAGCCAGGGCGAAGACGCGGCCCAGGACATCCTGCAACAACGCAAGCACCAGTATCACATCGACGTCCAGGTGCTCAACGAAAGCGGCGACCCGGTGGTCCGCGGCACCTTCCCGCGTCGCGCCGCCGCCTTCGAAGCGCGGCAGAACAATGACGACCGGCGCCTGCCCTGGCGGCGACTGACCGACGAGTTCACCAGCGCCAAAACGGGCGACACGTACCTGTTCATCTACCGCATCCCCCATCCCGAACTGGACGCCTGGCACCGCGAAAGCCTGCTCTGGCCCCTCAGCGCATTGGGTATCGCCCTGGTGGTGCTGACCTTGTTCAGCCTGTTGGTGACCCTCTCCATCACCCGCCCGCTGAGTCGCCTGCGCGGTGCGGTGCATGACTTGGGCCAAGCCACCTACCAGCAGAACAGCCTCGCCAAGCTCGCCAACCGTCGGGATGAATTCGGTGTGCTCGCCACCGATTTCAACCGCATGGGCGCGCGCCTGCAAAGCTTGATCGGAAGTCAACGGCAGCTGTTGCGCGACGTGTCCCACGAACTGCGCTCGCCCTTGGCCCGCTTGCGCATCGCCCTGGCATTGGCTGAACGAGCCAACCCCGAGGAACGTGAAAAGCTCTGGCCTCGCCTGACTCGCGAATGCGATCGCCTGGAAGCGCTGATCAGCGAAATCCTGGTGTTGGCCCGGGTCGATGCCGACAACGCCAGCGCCGAGGAGGTGGACCTCAACGGCCTGCTGATCACCCTGCAGAAAGATGCGCAGCTGGCTTCACCCGAACAAAACGTGCAACTGGAAACGGAGCCGAACCTGACCCTCAAGGGCTGGCCAACCATGATCGAGCGGGCGGTGGACAACTTGCTGCGCAACGCCCAGCGCTTCAATCCCGCCGGACAACCGATCGAGATGCGCGCGGTGCATCAGGGCGAACGGATCCTGATCAGCGTGCGCGACCACGGGCCGGGCGTGGAGGCCGAACACCTGGGCCAGTTGAGCGAGCCGTTCTACCGCGCCCCCGGCCAGACCGCCGCCGGCCATGGCCTGGGCCTGGCCATTGCGCGCCGTGCCGCCGAACGCCATGGTGGTGCGCTGGTGCTGGCCAACCATCCTGATGGTGGGTTCATCGCGACTCTGGAGTTGCCATTGGTGCCGGGGGCTGTTGTCCAGCCGTAACCTGCAAATGCACAGTTGATCTGTTGACTCCAGGGCAATGCTGCACTCTGTGGCGAGGGAGCTTGCTCCCGCTGGGCTGCGAAGCGGCCCCAAGATTTTGCGGTTGCTGCGCAACCGAGCGGGAGCAAGCTCCCTCGCCACAGGGAATCAAGCAAGCCTAAGTGAGCGGTGTTGCCGAACCCAATAGCAAGAGAGCCCCCCTCAAACCAAACGATAATTCCTCTTATTCAAACTGCCCCGCCCTGTTAGACTTTGCGCCCTCGTTTCACTCGTCTCCCAGGATGTCCGATGCCGTCGTTGCCTCTTCGTCTATGCGCTCTGTTCATGGCCCTGGGCCTGAGTGCCTGCGATGATGCCCCGCGTTTTACCCAGGCCGAACCCGGTGAAGCCCGCTCCGGTGGTGGCGCGACGGTACGCAAGACCGATCAGAACGCCTTCTCCTTGCCCTCGGCCAACCTGCCGCCCTCGCGGCGCGTGGACTTCAGCGTCGGCAACAGTTTCTTCCGCAGCCCCTGGGTGATCGCCCCTTCGACCACCACCGCGCGCGATGGCCTCGGCCCGTTGTTCAACACCAACGCCTGCCAGAACTGCCACATCAAGGACGGTCGCGGCCATCCGCCGGCGCCGGACGCCGCCAGTGCGGTATCGATGCTGGTACGCCTGTCGATCCCCGATGCGCCGCCTTACGCCAAGATCATCGAGCAACTGGGGGTCGTGCCGGAGCCGGTTTACGGCGGGCAGTTGCAGGACATGTCCGTCCCCGGTGTCGCTCCCGAAGGCAAGGTCCGGGTCGATTACAGCCCGGTCCCGGTACGTTTCAAGGACGGCACCGTCGTGGAATTGCGCAAGCCAGACCTGCGAATCACCCAACTGGCCTATGGACCGATGCATCCGGACACGCGTTTTTCCGCCCGCGTCGCCCCGCCGATGATCGGCCTGGGCCTGCTGGAGGCCATCCCCGACGAAGCGATCCTGGCCAACGCCGAGGCCCAGGCGCGGGAAAACAACGGCATTGCCGGTCGTCCCAACCAAGTCTGGGACGACGTTCAGCAAAAAACCGTGCTGGGGCGTTTCGGCTGGAAAGCCGGCCAACCCAACCTCAACCAACAGAACGTCCACGCCTTCTCCGGTGATATGGGCCTGACCACAAGCCTGCGACCCTTCGACGATTGCACCGAGACCCAGGTCGACTGCAAACGCGCGCCCAGCGGCAACGGCCCGGACGGCGAGCCAGAAGTCAGCGACAACATCCTGCGATTGGTGCTGTTCTATAGCCGCAATCTTGCCGTGCCGGCCCGTCGCGAGGTGAACTCGCCCCAGGTGCTGGCCGGCAAGAATCTGTTTTTCCAGGCCGGTTGCCAGTCTTGCCACACACCGAAATACACCACCTCCGCCAACGCGGCCGAACCGGAGCTGGCGAACCAGGTCATCCGCCCTTACAGCGACCTGCTGTTGCACGACATGGGCGAAGGCCTGGCCGACAACCGCAGCGAATTCAAGGCCGGCGGCCGTGACTGGCGCACACCGCCGCTGTGGGGCATCGGTCTGACCGAAACCGTCAACGGCCATACCCAGTTCTTGCACGACGGTCGCGCCCGCAATCTGCTCGAAGCCGTGCTGTGGCATGGCGGCGAAGCACAAGCGGCACAGCGACAGGTTCTATCGTTCAACGCCGAGCAGCGTGCTGCGTTGCTGGCCTTTCTGAATTCCCTTTAAACGCATTTTCCGAAAACGGGAGCCCGACATGTTCCGTCCCAAGCTGTTGTTCACCAGCCTCGCCGCCCTCGCCCTCGGTGCCTGTTCGCCCCAGGACCCGCAAGCGGTCACCTCGGCGGCCATCGCCAAGCAAGTGATCCTGCCGACCTACAGCCGCTGGGTCGACGCCGACCGGCAACTGGCGACCAGCGCCTTGGCGTTCTGCCAAGGCAAGGAGAACCTGGAAACCGCCCGCGCCGATTTCCTCAAGGCACAAAAAGCCTGGGCCGAGCTGCAGCCGCTGCTGATCGGTCCACTGGCCGAGGGCAACCGCGCCTGGCAGGTGCAGTTCTGGCCAGACAAGAAAAACCTCGTGGGCCGTCAGGTCGAGCAACTGGTCAACAGCCAGCCGCAGATCGACGCCGCTGGACTGGCCAAGTCCAGCGTCGTGGTCCAGGGCCTTTCGGCCTATGAGTACTTGCTGTTCGACGCCAAGATCGACATGGCCGACAGTGCGCAAAAAGCCAAATACTGCCCACTGCTGACCGCCATCGGTGAACGCCAGAAACAACTGGCCGAAGAGATCCTGTCGCGCTGGAACACCAACGACGGCATGCTCGCCCAGATGAGCAAGTTCCCGAACCAGCGCTACGCCGATTCCCACGAAGCCATCGCCGATCTGCTGCGGGTCCAGGTCACCGCCCTTGACACCCTGAAGAAAAAACTCGGCACGCCGATGGGCCGTCAGAGCAAGGGCGTGCCACAACCATTCCAGGCCGATGCCTGGCGCAGCCAGTCGTCCCTGCAAGGTCTGGAAGCCAGCCTGAACGCGGCCAGGACCGTCTGGGCAGGCGTGGATAACAAGGGCCTGCGCGGCCTGTTGCCCAGCGACCAGAAGCCACTGGCCGACAAGATCGATGCCGCCTACGATGCCTCGTTGAAGTTGTTCGCCAGCAGCCAGCGCTCGCTGACCGAGATGCTCAACGACGACGCCGGGCGCCAGCAACTCAACGATTTGTACGACAGCCTCAACGTCGTCCATCGCCTGCACGAAGGCGAACTGGCCAAGGCGTTGGGCATTCAACTGGGCTTCAACGCCAACGACGGTGACTGACCATGTTTCGACGTCAGGCCTTGGCACTGGGCAGCTTGCTGCTCGGCGCCGTTACCCTGGGCGGCTGGACGCTGTTCAAGCAACAGGACAAGCGTCCGCTATTGCTTTCAGCACGGGACGATGGCGACGGCAAGCATTACGCCGTCGGCTATCGACTGGACGGTACCCAGGTGTTCGCCACCCAAGTCGGCCAGCGCTGCCATGACATCATCCATCATCCGACGCAGCCGATTGCGCTGTTCGTCGCCCGCCGCCCAGGTACCGAAAGCTACCTGATCGACCTGCGCGACGGCGCGTTGCTGCAAACCATTACCTCGCTGCCGAACCGGCATTTCTACGGCCACGCCGTGATCCATAACAGCGGCGAATGGCTGTACGCCACCGAGAACGACACCAGCGATCCCGGACGCGGCCTGCTCGGCGTGTACCGTTTCGAAGGCGAGCGGCTGGTGCACAGCGGCGAGATGTCCACCCACGGCATCGGCCCGCACCAGGTGTCCTGGATGCCCGATGGCGAGACGCTGGTGGTGGCCAATGGCGGCATTCGCACCGAAGCCGAAAGTCGGGTCGAAATGAACCTCGACGCCATGGAGCCTAGCCTGGTGCTGATGCACCGCGATGGCACGCTGCTGAGCAAGGAAACCCTTGCCCAATCGATGAACAGCGTGCGCCACCTGGGTATCGCCAGCGACGGCACCATCGTGTCCGGCCAGCAGTTCATGGGCGATGCCCACGAGTCCTCGCAGCTGTTGGCGATCAAACGGCCGGGCCAGCCGTTCCAGGCGTTCCCGGTGCCCGAGCAGCAATTGCAGGCGATGGGGCACTACACCGCCAGCGTCGCCGTGCACAGCGACCTGCGCCTGGTGGCCTTGACCGCTCCCCGTGGCAACCGCTTTTTCATCTGGGACCTGGACAGCGGCGAAGTACGCCTGGATGCGCCGCTGCCGGACTGTGCTGGCGTGGGTGCGGTGGCCGACGGTTTCGTCGTGACATCTGGCCAGGGACGTTGCCGCTACTACGATTGTAGGCAGACACAACTGGTTGCAAAGCCGCTGGATCTGCCGGCAGGGCTCTGGGACAACCATTTGCATCTGGCCTGAGCAAGGGGGCGAAGCCTATCGGCGCTCAGCGCCTTGGTTTTTGGGAAAAATCCCACGCCCCAGCGGCCCATCAGGATCTGGAATACCCCGCACACTCGGAGTAATGTGCCCGCCTGTCTGTCTTTTCTCTCGGCTTTTTTCCAAGGAAGTGGAACATGCTGCGACGCCGCATGCTGATCATGTTGGGTGTTGTCCTGCTGGTGGTGCTGTTGCTCGCCGGCTACAAGGCCTACTCCGTTTACCAGCAGATCCAGATGTTTTCTGCACCCAAGCCACCGGTCAGCGTCGCCGTGGCCAAGGCCGTCGAGCAGCCCTGGCAGGCGCGCCTGCCCACCGTCGGCAGCCTCAAGGCCCTGCAAGGCGTGGACCTGAGCCTGGAAATTGCCGGAACCGTGCAGAAGGTGCAGTTCCAGTCCGGGCAGAAGATCAAGGCCGGCCAACCGCTCCTGCAACTGGACAGTGACGTCGAAAGTGCCCTGCTGTCGACCGCCGAGGCCGACCTTGGGCTGTCACAACTGGATTTCGGTCGTGGCCGACAACTGGTGGGCAGCCAGGCGATCTCCAAGGGGGAGTTCGACCGGCTCTCGGCGCAGTTGAAAAAGAACCAGGCCACGGTCAATCAGCTCAAGGCGTCCCTGGCCAAGAAACACATCCTGGCACCGTTCAGCGGCACCATCGGCATTCGCCAGGTGGACGTCGGCGACTACCTGGCCAGCGGCACGGTGATCGCCACCCTGCAGGATCTCAGCAGCCTTTATGTGGATTTCTACGTCCCCGAGCAAACCGTGCCCAAGCTCGCCGTTGCCCAACCCGTCAACGTCAGCGTCTCGGCCTATCCCGGGCAGACGTTCGTCGGCGCCATCAGCGCGATCAACCCCAAGGTCGAGGACAGCACCCGCAACGTGCTGGTACGTGCCACCCTGGCCAACCCCGACGGCAAACTGTTGCCCGGTATGTTCGCCAACCTGCAGGTGATCCTGCCAGACGTGGCCGCCGGCATCGTCGTGCCGGAAAGCGCTGTGACCTACACCCTCTACGGCAACTCCATGTACGTGGTCACGCAGAAGAAAGACGCCGACGGCAAAGTCGAGAAAGACGACAAGGGCCAGCCGGTCCTGATCGCCGAGCGGCGCTTTGTCGAAACCGGCGAGCGACGCGACGGGCAAGTCCTGGTTTCAAAGGGCGTGCAGAGCGGCGAACAAGTCGTGATCGGCGGCCAGATCAAGCTCGACAACGGTACGCCCATCGCCATCAGCGACGACAAGACCCTGACCGAACAGAACAGCCCGCCGCGCGCGGACTGATCAAGGAACCCCCATGGCTTTTACCGACCCGTTCATCCGCCGCCCGGTGCTCGCCACCGTGGTCAGCCTGTTGATCGTGCTCCTGGGCTTCCAGGCCTGGAGCAAGTTGCCCCTGCGGCAGTACCCGCAGATGGAGAACGCCCTGATCACGGTGACCACCGCCTACCCCGGGGCCAATGCCGAGACCATCCAGGGCTACATCACCCAACCGATGCAACAGAGCCTGGCCAGCGCCGAGGGCATCGACTACATGACCTCGGTCAGCCGCCAGAACTTCTCGGTGATATCGGTCTATGCCCGCATCGGCTCCAACAGCGACCGGCTTTTTACCGAACTGCTGGCCAAGGCCAACGAGGTCAAGAACCAACTGCCCCAGGATGCCGAAGACCCGGTCCTCAGCCGCGAGGCCGCCGATGCCTCGGCGCTGATGTACATCAGCTTTTTCAGCAAGGAATTGAACAACCCGCAGATCACCGACTACCTTTCACGGGTGATCCAGCCCAAGCTGGCGACACTGCCGGGCATGGCCGAAGCAGAGATCCTCGGCAACCAGGTCTTCGCCATGCGCCTGTGGCTGGACCCGGTCAAGCTCGCCGGTTTCGGCCTCACCGCCGCCGACGTGACCGACGCCGTGCGCCAGCACAACTTCCTCTCTGCCGCTGGTGAAGTGAAAGGCGAGTATGTGGTCACCAGCATCAACGCCAACACCGAACTCAAGTCCGCCGAGGCCTTCGCGGCGATCCCGCTCAAGACCGATGGCGACAGCCGCGTGTTGCTGCGGGACGTCGCCCGCGTGGAGATGGGCGCCGAAAACTACGACACCATCAGCTCCTTCGGCGGCACGCCCTCGGTGTACATCGGGATCAAGGCCACGCCCGGCGCGAACCCGCTGGATGTGATCAAGGAAGTGCGCAAGATCATGCCGGAGATGGAGGCCCAACTGCCGACCAACCTCAAGGCCGAGATCGCCTACGACGCCACCCTGTTTATCCAGGCGTCCATCGACGAGGTGGTGAAAACCCTGTTCGAGGCGGTGCTGATCGTCATCGTCGTGGTGTTCCTGTTCCTCGGTGCCCTGCGCTCGGTGATCATCCCGGTGGTGACCATACCGCTGTCGATGATCGGCGTGATGTTCTTCATGCAGTTGATGGGCTACTCGATGAACCTCCTGACGCTACTGGCCATGGTGCTTGCCATTGGCCTGGTGGTGGACGACGCCATCGTGGTGGTGGAGAACATCCACCGGCACATCGAGGAAGGCAAGACCCCCTTTGACGCCGCGATAGAAGGGGCCCGGGAAATCGCCATGCCGGTCGTCTCGATGACCATCACCCTGGCGGCGGTGTACGCGCCGATCGGCTTGCTCGAAGGCCTGACGGGGGCCTTGTTCAAGGAGTTCGCCTTGACCCTGGCCGGGGCGGTGGTGATTTCCGGGATCGTCGCCCTGACCCTGTCGCCCATGATGTGTGCCCTGCTGCTGCGCCACGACGAAAACCCCTCGGGGCTGGCCCATCGGCTGGACATGATCTTCGAGCGCTTGAAGAGCCGTTACCAGCGCCTGCTTCACGGCACGCTCAATGCACGGCCGGTGGTGCTGGTGTTCGCCGGGATCATCCTGCTCCTGATTCCGGTGCTGATCATGTTCAGCAAGTCCGAACTGGCACCCGACGAGGATCAGGGCATCATTTTCATGATGGCCAATGCCCCGCAGACAACCAACCTCGACTACCTGAACGCCTACACCGATCACTTCATCACGATCTTCAAGGAGTTCCCCGAGTACTACTCCTCGTTCCAGATCAACGGCTACAACGGCGTGCAGTCTGGCATCGGCGGTTTCCTGCTCAAGCCGTGGAACGAACGCAGCCGCACCCAAATGGAAATCCTGCCCGAAGTCCAGGCCAGGCTCAAAAGCATTCCGGGCCTGCAGATATTCGGCTTCAACCTGCCCTCCCTGCCAGGCACGGGCGAGGGTCTGCCATTCGCCTTTGTCATCAACTCACCGAAGGATTACGCCACACTGCTTGAAATCGCCGATCGGGTAAAAAAACGCGCGTTGGAATCCGGAAAGTTCGCCTTCATGGACATTGACCTGGCGTTCGACAAGCCCGAAGTGGTGGTCGACATCGACCGCGCCAAAGCGGCCCAGATGGGGGTTTCGATGCAGGACCTGGGCGGCACCCTGGCGACCTTGCTGGGTGAGGCCGAGATCAATCGTTTCACCATTGAAGGGCGCAGCTACAAGGTCATCGCGCAGGTCGAACGGTCCTTTCGGGACAACCCGGACTGGTTGAACAATTACTACGTGAAAAATACCCAGGGTGAGTTACTGCCGCTGTCGACCCTGATCAAGGTCAGCGACCGGGCACGGCCACGGCAATTGAACCAGTTCCAGCAGCTCAATGCAGTCACGATTTCCGGTTTTCCCATCGTGAGCATGGGCGAAGCCATCGAGACCGTCCGCCAGATCGCCCAGGAGGAAGCACCGGTAGGTTTTGCCTTCGATTACGCCGGGGCTTCGCGGCAGTTCGTACAGGAAGGTAGCGCTCTGTGGGTCACCTTTGCCCTGGCCCTGGCGATCATCTTCCTGGTGCTGGCCGCTCAGTTCGAAAGTTTCCGGGATCCGCTGGTGATTCTGGTGACGGTTCCGCTGTCCATTTGCGGAGCGTTGATTCCACTGTTCCTCGGCTGGTCGAGCATGAACATCTACACCCAGGTGGGGCTGGTAACGCTGATCGGCCTGATCAGCAAGCACGGGATCCTGATCGTCGAGTTCGCCAACCAGTTACGCAAGGAGCAAGGACTGACGCCACGGGACGCGGTGGAGCAAGCGGCCTCGATTCGTCTGCGACCGGTACTGATGACCACCGCGGCGATGGTGTTTGGCATGGTGCCGCTGATCCTCGCCACGGGTGCCGGGGCGGTGAGCCGCTTCGATATCGGCATGGTGATCGCTACCGGAATGTCGATTGGTACTTTGTTCACGCTGTTCGTACTGCCTTGCGTCTACACCCTGCTGGCCAAGCCGGACAAAGCCTGAAGGTTGTTTGGACGGGGGACTATGTGGCGAGGGAGCTTGCTCCCGCTCGGCTGCGAAGCAGTCGTCATAGCCCGACTGCGGCCTGACCTTGGAAATCGATGGGGACCGCTTCGCGGTCCAGCGGGAGCAAGCTCCCTCGCCACAGGTTGAGTGTTTGGCGGGGGGCTCGTGGCGGGTATTAGAAAGACCTAAAAAATAAAAGGCCTCGCATAGACGAGGCCTTTATTTGGGCTTCATGATGTTCAACTCTGCGGCCTCATCCCTTGAGAAAGACTGAACATGAACAGCAACAGATCGTTATCCGGTCGGATCGCCTCGCTGGCCTTGACCACCCTTGGCAAAGGGCAATGAGCGCCAGCGTTGGAGGCACTGAGGATCTGCGAGCGGGGCTGCTCCCAAACAGCCACCGCCATCGATGCAACTGCCAGAGCGCCTACTAAAAACACACCTCTAGCAATTTCTAGTTTCATCGCTATAAACCTTTGATAGCGCTGCCAAACGCCGCCTCATAAAAGTAGACGAGTTTTTTCCAATCAGCGTCGCTGAACGACGAATGGCGCCGCAGCTGCTTCATGTCATGGGAGGCCGCTTGCCGGGCGGTCATGCGCTGGCGACATTTCTCCAGATCCAGCAGGGCCACTTCGGCCTTGGCCGCCTCGCCCTCCCCGGCCACGCGCACAAAGACATGCTTGATATAGAGACAGCCATGCTGCCAACGTCCCTTGTGCATGCGAGCCAGGTTCTCGGCCAGTGCCTGGAGAATCTGGTCATGCACCGCTTCGCCATGACGCTCGCGTCCACCACCGGCATACCAATCCTGGATTTCCTCGAAACCTTCCAGCGCATGGGTCACCAGCACCGCGCGCCACTTGTGAACCGGGTCCCGCTGGACGCCACAGAAAATGAGCTGGGGGACGCGGACATCAAGTCGAGTCAACGCCAGGAGCGCGTCTTGTTCCCGCAATACAGTCGGCCGCCCGAAGGGGTGCAGCCAGCTGCGATAAATGTGTCCGGTTTGACGCTTGGCATACAGCAGCTCGCCGTCTCTGCTGCTGATTCGCTGCACACCGCTTTCACCGCCGCGACGCACATTGGGCTCTTCCACCCACTCACCCTGCTGGCTCCAGAAGTGTTCGAAGTTATCGGGGGGAATTGTTGATGTTTCTGCTGCCTGCACACCCATGCCTTTACCTCTTGCGCAATACATAAACTCGCCACATGGCATAGAGCGGTAGAAAATCCAGTCGTTCCTGAATGCTAAACCCGGCCTGCCGAAACTCCTCTTCTACTGTAGCGACCGGTAACACAAATCGATTCTGATAGTTTCTTTGCGCACGAGTTCGCTCCTGACGCTTGCGTTTCCAAGCTTTGAAATTGCCGTCGACCCACAATGAAACGATCACGCTGTCACGACTGACACGCTCGAACTCCCTCAGAATCGCCAGTCGATGCGCGGGCTCACCGATGTGGTGCAGCAGGCGCATACAAAA
This sequence comes from Pseudomonas sp. G2-4, assembly GCF_030064125.1. Taxonomy (NCBI): domain Bacteria; kingdom Pseudomonadati; phylum Pseudomonadota; class Gammaproteobacteria; order Pseudomonadales; family Pseudomonadaceae; genus Pseudomonas; species Pseudomonas sp. G2-4. The sequence continues at coordinate 5,070,430 of NZ_CP125957.1, forward strand.
AATGTTGTCGACGGCGTTATCAGGCAAGGCGATGTCGAACGCAGAAGTGTGCAAGGGTTGTACCCGTTCCACGACATCGCTCGGTTGAGCCTCAACTGCAGTCTTGATCATGGCCTCGGAATTGTCGGCGCCGATGATCACCCGGTTGGGTTTTTCGGCCAACAAGGGCCAAAAGCGCCCGGCGCCACACGGCAGGTCCAGTACCAAGCCTGGGTCGCCTACAAGCGCTAATGCCCGACGGGCCAGTTGTTGATCTCGCTGGTTGGAAAAGCGGCGACTCAAGCTGCTTCGATGCTTATGAAAGTATCTTTTGGCGTGCTTTTCGTCGTACTTTGCGGAGAAATCGAGCTTGATGGGATCGGGCATTGATGGGCGCCTCCATGACTGGGATAGCCCACCTTATGAATTGCCGTGTCAGTGTCAGGTCATCCCTCTGTGAAAACTTTGTTATGTAAACGGCCCAATGTTTACAAGATTTTTCTGACAGAGAGATCAGGTCTGCGGATTCAGTTCCACCTCGAAATGGCACCCGCTGGGTTCCATCGTGCTGAGGCGCACCGTCCAGCCCTGGTTCTCGCAAATCCGTTGCACCAGTGACAGCCCCAACCCAAGCCCCTCGCCACGCTTTTCGTTGCCGCGTACGAACGGCTCGAACATCGCCTCGCGCTTCTCCTCCGGGATGCCCACACCGCTGTCCTCGACCACGAATCCGGTGGCGGTCAACGAGAGGCGGATGAATCCCTGGTCGGTGTAGTGCAAGGCATTGCGCAGTAGGTTGCCCATGACGGCGGTCAGGAACGTGGCGTTATACAGGGTGTCGACGGTTTGGCCCGGCTCGAAGATCAGCGTCAGGCCTTTGGATTCGATTGGGCCACGCCACACCCCCAGGAGGTTTTCAGCCACCGGGGCAAGCGCCAGCCGAGGCGCCATGCCGTTGTCTTCACGCTGGGCCCTGGCGAGCATCAAGAAGGTTTGCACCAACTCGCGCATCTCTTCGCTGGCCCGGTTGATGCGCTCGACCTGCATGCGGCCACGCTGATCCAGGGCCGGGTTTTCCAGCAGCAGCTCACAGGAGCTGGCCAGGATCATCAACGGTGTACGCAACTCATGGCTCACGTCGCTGGTAAACAACCGCTCACGCGTCAAGGCCTGGCGCAGCCGCCCCAGTGTGGCGTCGAACGCCACGGCCAGCTCACCCACTTCATCGGCGGCATAATCCGGGGCAAGCGGCGGAGCGAGCCCGAGTAGCTGGTCGCGATGGCGTACTTGCTGAGCCAGGCGAACCACGGGCGCCATCACCCGGCGTGCCAGGACCCAGCCCAGGAATACCGCCAGCGCCAGACTGAGCACGAAGCCCACCAGCACTACGGCGAACAGCACCCGTTCGCGCTCTTCAAAGTCGCTCTGGTCTTGCAGCAGCACGTAGTGTCGACCGTCGACGACTTCGACCATGGCGTGATACGACAACTGTTCGCGAAACACCTCGTGGAAGCCGCGATCCAGATGGCGCAGGTCCTTGGGCAGCTCGAAGTCACCGGGACCGCCACTGAAGTAAAACAACTGGTCGGGTTCCGGACGATGGCTCCAGTCAGAGACGCTGTCCATCAACAACAGACGTTGCAGGTCGCCCCCAAGCCCGGCGGAAATCAGTTTTTCTTCCACCAGATGGACCGTCGCCACGATGCCCATGGCAAATGCCCCCGCCACCAACGCGCTCATCAGCGCGAAAGCGATAATGATCCGCTGGGCAAGGCTCTGCTTAAACTCCATCTCGGCCCTCGGCCAGGCGATAACCCACGCCGTGCACGGTGTGCAGCAGTGGCTTGTCGAACGGTTTGTCGATCACTTGGCGCAGTTGATGGACGTGGCTGCGCAGACTGTCGCTGTCCGGGCAATCGTCGCCCCACAGCGCCTCTTCGAGGATTTCCCGGCGCAACACGTGGGGGCTTTTCTGCATCAATACCGCCAGCAGTTTCAGGCCTACGGGGTTGAGCTTGAGCAGCTTGCCTTCACGGGTGACTTCCAGGGTGTCGAGGTCGTAACTCAGGTCGCCCACCTGCAAGGCGCGACGGCCACCGCCCTGGGCACGACGCATGACGGCCTCGATCCGCGCCGCCAGTTCCGACAGGGCAAAGGGTTTGATCAAGTAATCATCGGCCCCGGACTTGAAGCCCTGCAGACGATCGTCCAACTGATCCCGCGCGGTCAGCATGATCACCGGCGTATCGCGCCGGGCGTCCTCACGCAGGCGCTTGCACAAGGTGTAGCCATCGATGCCCGGCAGCATGATGTCGAGCACGATCAAGTCGTAGTGTTCGGTAGCGGCCAGATGCAAACCCGACAAGCCGTCCTGGGCACAATCGACGGTGTAGCCCTTGAGCCCCAGGTAATCGGCCAGGTTGGCCAGGATGTCGCGGTTGTCTTCAACCAACAGAATTCGCATGGGCATCTCCTCTGCGCACGTGGACAGTCGTCGTGGCCCGCGCAGCTTAAGGCCAAGTGTGGCCCACGGCTAGAGTTGTATCTGCTCATGTCGTGACAAGCAGCTGGAACAAACCCACGTGAAGCCCGGCAGGCATTGACGAGTTTTTCACCCAGCATTCACGCCTCTCCAACGCAGTACAGACCAGACTTGCGCGCAATCCCCTGCTTACGAAACCCCCACCAAAGGTACTGTCATGGTTTCCACCGCCATCCGCCCTGCCTCCAGACCGCTGAATTTGCGGATCGCCCTGGGTCTGCCCGTCGTTGTCGCGGTCGTCCTGGTGCTGTTGGAACTGACCACACTGGACATGGACCTGGCCAAGCTGTTTTACAACTCGGCCGCCGGGGAATTCATGGGCCGGCACAGTTTTATTCTGGAGGACATCCTGCATGACCGAGCCAAAGAGGTGGTCATCGTATTTTCCTTGCTGGCGGTGCTCGGGTTTATCGGCACGTTTTTCATCGCCCGACTCAAGCCATTCAAACGGGAACTGGGTTGCCTGGTGCTGTCCCTCGCACTGGCGACGTCCTTCGTCACGCCGATGAAAGCGGTGACGGCCGTGCAATGCCCGTGGAGCCTGAAGGAGTTTGGCGGCAAGGAAACCTACAGTGAACTGCTGAGCCCGCGCCCGGCCACCGACAAACCTGGCCGCTGCTGGCCCGGCGGTCACGCTGCCACCGGGTTCACGCTGTTTGCGCTGTTCTTTGTGCTGCGCGACCGCCGCCCACGCCTGGCGCGCCGGGCCCTGATCTTCGCCTTCGGCCTGGGAACCGTGTTCTCCGTGGGCCGGATGATGCAGGGGGCGCACTTCTTTTCCCACAATGTATGGACGGCAGTGTTCTGTTGGCTGATCTGCCTGGGGTGTTACTACTACATCTTGTACCGACCGGCCGCCACGGCTGATCGCATAGCGCTGAGCCAGCCCGCCAACGCCTGAACATGATTTAAATGTGGGAGAGAGCTTGCTCGCGATTACGGTGTGTCAGTTCATGTACCCGGCTCTGACCCACCGCTATCGCGAGCAAGCTCGCTCCCACTGGGGGAATTGGCGCCGTGTCATGAATCCAAGGCATTAAAAAACCCCGCCTGCTTGCGCAGACGGGGTTTTTCGCTACAGGGGTAAGGCTGGCTTACATCATGCCGCCCATGCCACCCATGCCGCCCATGTCTGGCATACCGCCGCCAGCTGGAGCGTCGTCCTTGATTTCAGCGATCATCGCCTCGGTGGTGATCATCAGGCTGGCAATCGACGAAGCCGCTTGCAGAGCCGAACGAGTCACTTTGGCCGGGTCCAGGATACCCATTTCGATCATGTCGCCGTATTCACCGGTAGCAGCGTTGTAACCGTAGTTACCCGAACCCTGCTTGACCTTGTCGACCACAACGCTTGGCTCGTCGCCGGAGTTGGCAACGATCTGGCGCAGCGGCGCTTCTACAGCGCGACGCAGCAGTTGGATGCCCACGTTCTGGTCATCGTTGTCGCCTTTGAGTTCGCTGATGGCTTGCAGGGCACGAACCAGTGCCACGCCGCCGCCAGGTACCACGCCTTCTTCAACGGCGGCACGGGTTGCGTGCAGCGCGTCTTCAACGCGGGCTTTCTTCTCTTTCATTTCAACTTCGGAACCGGCGCCAACCTTGATCACTGCAACGCCGCCGGACAGCTTGGCCAGGCGCTCTTGCAGTTTTTCACGGTCGTAGTCGGACGAAGTCTCGGCCACTTGTGCACGGATCTGAGTCACGCGAGCCTGGATGTCAGTCTCAACGCCAGCGCCGTCGATGACGGTGGTGTTTTCCTTGGTCACGGTGACGCGCTTGGCATTACCCAGGTGTTCCAGGGTAGCGCTTTCCAGGCTCAGGCCGATCTCTTCAGAGATAACGGTACCGCCGGTCAGGACAGCGATGTCCTGCAGCATGGCCTTGCGACGATCGCCGAAGCCCGGAGCCTTGACGGCAACCACCTTGACGATACCGCGCATGTTGTTCACAACCAGGGTCGCCAGGGCTTCGCCTTCAACGTCTTCGCTCACGATCAACAGTGGGCGGCCGGCTTTGGCAACGGCTTCCAGCACTGGCAGCAGCTCACGGATGTTCGAGATCTTTTTGTCGACCAGCAGGATCAACGGGCCGTCGAGCTCGGCGGTCATGGTGTCTGGCTTGTTGACGAAGTACGGGGACAGGTAGCCACGGTCGAACTGCATGCCTTCAACAACCGACAGTTCGTTTTCCAGGCCCGAGCCTTCTTCAACGGTAATCACGCCTTCTTTACCGACTTTTTCCATGGCTTCGGCAATGATGTCGCCGATGGAGTTGTCGGAGTTGGCCGAGATGGTGCCGACCTGAGCGATCGCCTTGGTGTCAGCGCATGGCTTGGACAGGGCTTTGAGTTCTTTGACAATGGCGATGGTCGCCTTGTCGATGCCGCGCTTGAGGTCCATCGGGTTCATGCCGGCAGCGACGGCTTTCAGGCCTTCGTTGACGATCGATTGAGCCAGGACGGTGGCGGTGGTGGTGCCGTCACCGGCGTCATCGTTGGCACGGGAGGCAACGTCTTTGACCAGTTGCGCGCCCATGTTTTCGAAGCGGTCTTTCAGCTCGATTTCTTTGGCAACGGAAACGCCGTCCTTGGTGATGGTCGGAGCGCCGAAGCTTTTCTCGATGATCACGTTACGGCCTTTCGGGCCCAGGGTCGCTTTTACTGCGTCAGCCAGGACGTTGACACCGGCGAGCATTTTCTTGCGGGCGGAATCGCCGAATTTAACTTCTTTAGCAGCCATGATCGATATTCCTTAAATACTTTGTAGTCGCGGGAAAATGAACGGGAAAATCAGCCTTCGACAACAGCGAGGATTTCGCTCTCGCCGATTACCAGCAGGTCTTCGCCATCGACTTTCACAGTGTTGCTACCGGAGTAAGGGCCGAATACAACCTTGTCACCCACTTTCACGGACAGCGCACGTACTTCACCGTTTTCCAGTGCTTTGCCTGGGCCTACAGCGAGGACTTCACCCTGGTTTGGCTTCTCGGCAGCCGAACCTGGCAGGACGATACCGCCAGCGGTTTTCTTTTCTTCTTCGCTGCGACGGACGACGACGCGGTCATGCAGAGGACGAAGCTTCATTGTCGATCTCTCCTAATTGTGGTTTTCATCGGCCGGTGTAGTCCCGGCGGGTTTAACGAATCCGGCTGTGCCGGGTGCGGTTCGTCAAGCGAACCGCGGAAGTCTGTCCAGTGTTGCCACCGGAAACCTTGCGGTGACCCATACATAAGGGCGTACAAGCCGATTACAAGGGCTGGGTGTGAAATTTTTTACTTCTCGGAGCCAAAAACGAACACGGCACCTTAAGGTGCCGTGCCGCTGGTTTTTACTTAGGGTCGCGATGTTCGAATTCGCCTTCGATCACGTTGGGCTCGCGGCCCAGGGGTTCTCGCGGAGGCGGTCCGCCACGGGGCTGCAGGTCATCGGCGAAGGCCCGCTGGCGCATCGCCTGCTCTTCGGCGCGCTGGCGCATTTTATTGGCCAGCAACCGACGGGTGAATGGCAACAGCATGACCAAGCCCAGCACGTCGCTGATAAAACCAGGCAGGATCAGCAGACCGCCCCCCAGGGCCAGCATCAGGCCTTCGAGCATGGTCTGGGCAGGCAGCTCGCCACGGTTCAGGCTTTCACGGGCACGCAATGCCGTGGCGAGGCCGGCAATGCGCAGCACGAACACGCCGAGCATCGTGCCGAGAATGACCAGCAGCAGCGCCGGGAAAAACCCGATCGCACCGCTGACCTTGACGAATACGAACAGCTCCAACACCGGGAACAGCAGAAAGAGCAACAAAAAAGGGCGCATCAAATGGTTCCTCAACGCAAGAATGCCTTGCTATGAAACCCTAAATGACGTCGTCCTTTCGTGAATTCAAGCGTTGGCCTCTGCATTTTTTGGCCATTGCTCGGCGTGAGCCAGATAAACCAGGGCTTCGCGCACTTGTGTCGGCGTGTTGCAAGGCTCTTGAAACGCCAGCCAATGCAGGCCCTGGCCAATACGCAGGTGCATGCCTTCGCTGTCGATCCCCACCAATTGTGCCGGTTCGGTTTTCGGCAGGCCGGCCAGTTCCACATAGTGGGCGATGGCCTTGGCGTGATCGCTGTTCATGTGCTCGATCATGCTCGCCTCAGTCTTGCCGGCGAAGGGGTTGGCCAGGGTGATCTGGTCGATCCAATGAATGGCGCCAAAACCGCCGATGTAGCGATGGCGCACTGGATTGAGCACCCAGAAATCAAAATCATGGGCCTTGTGATAGTTCTGCGAGTCAGGGAAGTAGCGGTAATAACGCTCAGCGGCGGCGTCGATGGCGGCGCGGTCTTCCAGTTTCCGGGCCTCGGCCAGATACGTCAGGCGCCCGACTGCCTGCACGTCTTCAGCACCTCGCTCGCCCACGAGCATCGAGCACTTGGGGTCTTTTTGCAGGTTGTGGGTGTGCTGAGCAATGCGACTGATCAAGATCAATGGCCGGCCCTGCTCATCCAGGCAATAAGGCACCACGGAGCCGAACGGGAAACCGGGCATGGACTTGGAATGGGTGGAGAGCATTCCACGGTATTCCTTGAGCAGTAATTCTCGGGCATGCTTGGCAGCTTCAACGCTCAATTTATGACTCCTTTGATGAAAGCCGTTTTAAAAACGGTCAGGCAGCTGGGCTATGTTCCAGTGCGCCGTCGGGCAGCTCTCGTGCGACCGGGCTATGGCGGCGCAGATCGAGAGGCCTTCAAAAGGACATCCTTCACCGCTCTGCCATCGGGACATGAGAATGCAACTCACCGACAAAGTAATCATTATCACCGGCGGTTGCCAGGGTCTGGGCCGCTCCATGGCCGAGTATTTTGCGGATAAGGGCGCAAAGCTGGCCTTGGTCGATCTCAACCAGGAAAAACTCGATCAAACGGTTGCTGCGTGCGTGGCCAAGGGTGTCGAGGCCCGGGCTTACCTGTGCAATGTGGCCAATGAAGAACAGGTGAGCGACATGGTCGCTCGGGTGGCCGAGGATTTCGGCGCGATCCATGGTTTGATCAACAACGCCGGGATTTTGCGCGACGGCTTGCTGCTCAAGGTCAAGGACGGCGAAATGACCAAGATGAGCCTGGCCCAGTGGCAGGCGGTGATCGACGTCAATCTGACCGGTGTATTCCTGTGCACCCGTGAGGTGGCGGCAAAAATGGTCGAGCTGAAGAACAGCGGCGCGATCATCAATATTTCGTCGATCTCCCGCGCCGGCAACGTCGGCCAGACCAACTATTCGGCCGCCAAGGCCGGCGTGGCGGCCGCTACCGTCACCTGGGCCAAGGAACTGGCGCGCTATGGCATCCGTGTCGCCGGCATCGCCCCGGGTTTCATCGAAACCGAGATGACCTTGGGCATGAAGCCTGAAGCCCTGGAAAAAATGACCTCGGGGATTCCACTCAAACGCATGGGCAAACCCGAGGAGATTGCGCACTCGGCCGCGTACATCTTCGAGAACGACTATTACACCGGTCGGATCCTGGAGATGGATGGCGGGTTGCGGATCTAAAAAACACCGCATAACCCATGTGGGAGCGAGCTTGCTCGCGATGGCGTCAGTTCAGTCAGCCTGATGTGACTGATACCCCGCGATCGCGAGCAAGCTCGCTCCCACAGTGGATCGCGTTTCAACCTATCAATCGTCGCTGACGGTGATGTTCGGCATCATCGGTGACGCTGCCTCTTGCAACACAATCCGCGCGCCCACGTGACGGGCCAGTTCCTGATAGACCATGGCGATCTGGCTGTCCGGCTCGGCGATGACCGTGGGCTTGCCACCGTCGGCCTGCTCGCGGATGACCATCGACAGCGGCAGCGACGCCAGCAACTCGACGCCGTACTGGGTCGCCAGTTTTTCCCCGCCGCCTTCGCCGAACAGGTGCTCGGCATGTCCGCAGTTCGAGCAGATGTGCACGGCCATGTTTTCCACCACACCGAGCACCGGAATGTTCACCTTGCGGAACATTTCCACGCCCTTGCGTGCGTCCAACAGGGCCAGGTCCTGGGGCGTGGTAACGATCACCGCGCCGGCCACCGGGACTTTCTGCGCCAGGGTCAGTTGGATATCGCCGGTGCCCGGCGGCATGTCGATCACCAGATAATCCAGGTCGCCCCACGCAGTTTGCGTCACCAGTTGCAGCAAGGCGCCGGAAACCATCGGGCCGCGCCAGACCATCGGCGTGTTGTCGTCGGTGAGGAAGGCCATGGACATGACTTCCACCCCATGGGATTGGATGGGCACGAACCACTTCTGGTCCTTGATCTGCGGCCGGGTACCCTCGGCAACGCCGAACATGATCCCCTGGCTTGGACCGTAGATGTCCGCATCGAGAATCCCGACCTTCGCCCCTTCACGGGCCAGGGCCAGGGCCAGGTTGGCGGCGGTGGTGGACTTGCCCACCCCGCCCTTGCCCGAGGCCACGGCGATGACGTTCTTGACGTTCGCCAGCCCCGGCACCTGTGCCTGGGCCTTGTGGGCGGCGATCACGCTGGTGATCTCGACCTTGGCGCCCGCCACACCGTCCAGGGACTCGATGGCCATCTGGAGCATCTGCGCCCAACCGCTCTTGAACAGATCGGCGGCATAGCCAATTTCCAGCTGGACGCTGACACGATCGCCCTGGATGTCGATGGCGCGCACGCACCCGGCGCTGACCGGGTCCTGGTTCAGATAGGGGTCGGTGTACTGGCGAAGGACGGCTTCCACCGCTGCGCGATTGACGGCGCTCATGGGCAACTCCGATAGCAAGACTTGAAAACAGGCCGCTATCCTACGCCGAGCCTGCTTCTGTGGCGAGGGAGCTTGCTCCTGCTGGTGGCGAAGCCGCCCCCGACCGGTCACCCCGAACCTCATGGCCTCATTGCGACTGCTGCGCAGTCGAGCGGGAGCAAGCTCCCTCGCCACAGAAGCTCTGCCAGCATCCGGAAACAGGCTCACAGGGTGAAAAAAAGCCGCCAGCGCTTTATAGTGGCCGACCTCCGTTTCATCAAGTAGCCGAGCCCCATGTCCGAGCCACGCAAGATCCTCGTCACCAGCGCCCTGCCCTATGCCAATGGTTCGATTCACCTCGGCCATATGCTGGAGTACATCCAGACCGATATGTGGACGCGCTTCCAGAAACATCGCGGCAACCAATGCATTTATGTCTGCGCCGACGACGCCCACGGTTCGGCCATCATGCTGCGTGCGGAAAAGGAAGGCATCACCCCGGAACAGCTGATCGCCAACGTCCAGGCTGAACACAGCGCCGACTTTGCCGATTTCCTGGTGGACTTCGACAACTTCCACTCCACCCACTCCGTAGAAAACCGTGAGCTGTCGAGCCAGATCTACCTGAAGCTGCGTGACGCCGGGCACATTGCCACCCGTTCGGTCACCCAGTACTTCGACCCGGAAAAGAACATGTTCCTGGCCGACCGCTTCATCAAGGGCACCTGCCCGAAGTGCGGCACCGAAGACCAGTACGGCGACAATTGCGAAAAATGCGGCGCCACCTACGCACCGACCGACCTGAAAGACCCGAAATCGGCGATTTCCGGCGCCACCCCGGTGCTCAGGGACTCCCAGCACTTCTTCTTCAAGCTGCCGGATTTCCAGGAGATGCTGCAAACCTGGACCCGCAGCGGCACGTTGCACGACGCGGTGGCCAACAAGCTCGCCGAATGGCTCGACTCCGGCCTGCAAGAGTGGGACATTTCCCGCGATGCGCCGTACTTCGGCTTCGAAATCCCCGGCGAGCCCGGCAAGTATTTCTACGTGTGGCTGGACGCGCCCATCGGCTACATGGCCAGCTTCAAGAACCTTTGCGACCGCACGCCTGAGCTGGACTTCGACGCGTTCTGGGGCAAGGACTCCACCGCCGAGGTGTATCACTTCATCGGCAAGGACATCGTCAATTTCCACGCGTTGTTCTGGCCCGCCATGCTCGAAGGCGCCGGTTTCCGTAAGCCGACCGGCATCAATGTCCACGGCTACCTGACCGTCAACGGCCAGAAAATGTCCAAGTCCCGCGGCACCTTCATCAAGGCCCGGACCTACCTGGACCACCTGTCCCCGGAATACCTGCGCTACTACTACGCGGCCAAGCTCGGCCGCGGCGTCGACGACCTGGACCTGAACCTCGAAGACTTCGTGCAGAAGGTCAACTCCGACCTGGTGGGCAAGGTGGTCAACATCGCCAGCCGTTGCGCCGGTTTCATCCACAAAGGCAACGCCGGTGTGCTGGTGGCCGGCAATGCCGCGCCGGAATTGACCGACGCCTTCCTGGCGGCTGCGCCCAGCATCGCCGAAGCCTATGAAGCCCGTGACTTTGCCCGTGCCATGCGCGAAATCATGGCCCTGGCCGACCGCGCCAATGCCTGGATCGCCGACAAAGCCCCCTGGTCGCTGAACAAACAGGAAGGCAAGCAGGACGAAGTCCAGGCGATCTGCGCCCTGGGCATCAACCTGTTCCGCCAATTGGTGATTTTCCTCAAGCCGGTGCTGCCCCTGCTGGCCGCTGATGCCGAGGCGTTCCTCAACGTCGCACCGCTGACCTGGAACGATCACCAGACCCTGCTGAGCAACCATCAGTTGAACGAGTTCAAGCCGTTGATGACCCGTATCGACGCCGTCAAGGTGCAAGCGATGACCGACGCCTCCAAGGAAGACCTGACCGCCAGCCAGACCGATACCGGCGGGCCGGCCGGTAATGGCGAACTGATCAAGGATCCACTGTCGCCGGAAATCGACTTCGACGCCTTCGCCGCCATTGACCTGCGCGTGGCGCTGATCGTCAAGGCCGAGGCCGTCGAGGGTGCCGACAAACTGCTGCGCCTGACCCTGGACATCGGCGATGAGCAACGCAACGTGTTCTCCGGGATCAAGAGTGCTTATCCAGACCCGGCCAAGCTCGAAGGCCGGCTGACAATGATGATCGCCAACCTCAAGCCACGCAAAATGCGCTTCGGTGTGTCCGAAGGCATGGTGATGGCGGCGGGCCCCGGCGGTGAAGAAATCTACCTGCTGAGCCCCGACAGCGGCGCCAAGCCGGGTCAGCGGATCAAGTAACGCGACCACACGCTGCACCGATCCCACAGTCGCTTGGCAAAGCGCCTGTGGGATTTTCATATCTGGCCCACCCTCTGCGCGTGCCGGATAATGCCTAATCTTGTAACAGGCCCTTTATTGTCGGCACGCCCATGACCGAAATTGTTCTCGCACTGTTCAGCGCTGCCCTGATCAACAACCTCGTGTTGCATTGGCCGCTGGGTGTCGATCCGCTGCTGGCGACTGAGGGCAGAAGGCAAGTACACGCCCTGGGCCTGGCGACGGTGTGTCTGATGTTGATTGTCGGCGCCCTGGGTTACCTGATGGATCATTGGCTGCTTGCCCCCACCAACCTGTCATCCCTGCGCCTGTTTGCCTGGCTGCCCTTGAGCGTGCTGCTGATCGGGCCATTGCTGCGCCTGCTGGCGCGCTGGCTGCCGGCATGGCCGTTCGAAGGGTTGTGGCCGCTGTTGCTCGGCAATGCCGGCATACTGGGCGTCACGCTGCTCAATAGCCAGGATGATCAAGGCCTGGGTCACGCCGTTGCCTTGAGCCTGGGTGCCGGGCTGGGATTCTGGCTGGTGCTGAGCCTGTTCGAGGATCTGCGCCAGCGTACCTTCAGTAACGATATTCCCTTGCCCTTTCGAGGTCTGCCGATTCAGTTAATCAGCGCCGGACTGATAGCGGTGGCGTTTCTCGGATTGCGCGGGCTGGTCAAAACATGAGTCTGATTCAACGTATCGACGCCCTGCTACCGCAGACACAATGCGGCAAGTGCGGCCATCCGGGGTGCAAGCCCTACGCCGAAGGCATCGCCCAGGGCGAGCCGATCAACAAATGCCCGCCCGGTGGGCGCGAAACCATCGGCGCTTTGGCCGAGCTGATGAAAGTACCGGTGCTGGAGCTGGATGACAGTCGCGGCTCAGCCCCGGCGCAAATTGCCTTTATCCGCGAAGCCGAATGCATCGGTTGCACCAAGTGCATCCAGGCCTGTCCGGTGGATGCGATTGTCGGCGCGGCCAAGCTGATGCACACCGTCCTGGTCGACGAGTGCACAGGCTGCGATCTTTGCGTTGCGCCCTGCCCAGTCGATTGCATCGAGATGCGACCACTGCCAATGGCGACGGTGCTGCCGATTGTGGGCGGCCTGGCCTTCAGCGCTGAAGAGCAGCAGGCTCGAACCGCCAAGCGCAATCACGCCCGGCGACGTTTCGAACAGCGCAATGCGCGTCTGCGTCGTGAGGAAGAACAGCGCCAGGCAGAACGCCTGGCCCGTACCCAGCGCGCTGCCCAGCCGCAGATCCAAACCCTCGATCCGGTACAAGCCGCACTGGAACGTGTCCGCGCGCAAAAAGCCGCCAACGCCGATGTGGCCCTGAAAAAAGCCAAGGTCGACCTGGCCATGAGCCGGGCGCAGTTGAATAAATCCTTGAAAGCCTTCGGCCATCCACCCACCTTTGAGCAGCAGTCGCAATTGATCCTGCTGCAACGCCAGTTCGAAGCGGCGGAGCAGGCCTTGGCCCAACTGGAAAACGCCGCGCCGCCGGCCGCATCAGCTCCTGCTTTGGCACCGGCACCGACGCAAAACGCCGAGCTGAAGCGGGCCAAGATTCAACTGGCAATGCGCCGCGCCGAACTCAGCAAGGCCAGGAGCGCCGGGGCGTCGGATGAACACATGCAAGCGTTGGCGCAAGCGGTGAGCGAGGCAGAACGCCAGGTGGATGCCCATGGCGCTCCCTGATCCTGTAGACGAACGGCTGCGCCCGGCGATGATGCGGGTGCTGCTGGCAACGCTGCCCGGCGTGCTGGCGCTGCTGTGGTTCTATGGCTGGGGCGTGGCGCTCAACCTGCTGTTGTCCGGCCTCACCGCCCTGGCGGTGGAAGCACTGGTGTTGCGCGTGCGCCGCAGGCCCCTTACACCTGACTTGAACGATGGCAGCGCGTTGGTCAGCGCCACGTTGCTGGCCCTGGCCCTGCCGGCGTACTGCCCTTGGTGGCTGACCGTCACGGCGGCGGCCAGCGCCTTGTTGTTCGGCAAGCATCTGTGGGGCGGGGTCGGGACTAACCCGTTCAACCCAGCGATGCTCGGATACGCCCTGGTCCTCGTGGCGTTCCCTTCACAGATGAGCCAATGGCCGGCGCTTCACGGCATGGGTTTTTTCGAAGGCCTGCAACAAGTGTTCGGTGTGCACTCGGCGCCCGACGCGTGGACCGGCGCGACGGCGCTGGACAGTCTGCGGATCAACAAAAGCCTGACCATTGATGAGCTGTTCGCCAGCGACCCCACGTTCGGGCGTTTTGGCGGCCGGGGCGTCGAATGGGTCAACCTGGCGTTCCTCGCGGGCGGCCTGTTTCTCCTGCAACAACGGGTGTTCAGCTGGCATGCACCCGTGGGCATGCTGTCCAGCCTGCTCCTTGTCAGCCTGTTGTGCTGGAACGGTTCGGGCTCTGACTCCAATGGCTCGCCGCTGTTTCATCTGTTCACTGGCGCGACCATGCTCGGCGCGTTTTTCATCGTGACCGAGCCAGTCTCGGGCGCCAAAGCCGCGCTCGCCCGGTTGCTGTTTGGCGCGGGCGTGGGACTGCTGGCCTACCTGATCCGCACCTGGGGGGGTTACCCGGATGGCGTGGCGTTTGCGGTGCTGCTGATGAACCTCGGGGTACCGGCGCTGGATCGCTGTGTCGAGGCCCGACAAAGGCGGCAGCTGACATGACCAACCCCGGTGGCGTTGCGATCCTGATTATTATGACCAGCCTCGGCGTCGGCGCCACTTACGTCACGCAAATCGGCACTGCCGGACGCATCGAGGCGCAGCGACAAGCCCTCGCGAACAGCACCTTGCTCGACGTGCTGCCTGCCGACCGCTATGACAACCAGCCTTTGGCACGATCTGTCGTCGCGACCCCAGTGGCTCTGCCCCATAGCACGCTGCTGAGCGGTTACCTCGCGACCCGCAGCGGCTACCCCAGCGCCGTATTGTTGCGCAGCCAGGCACTGGGCTATGAAGGCAGCATCGAACTGCTGATCGCCATCGACCCTCAGGGCCGGTTGCTGGGCGTGAAAACCCTGCGCCAGTCCGAAACACCCGGCCTGGGTGCGGCAATTGCCGGCTGGCCGAATGCCTGGATGCAAACCTTCAACGGTAAATCGCGCCAGGCCCCTGACGACAAAGGTTGGGCCTTGAAAAAGGATCAGGGGCAGTTCGATCAACTGGCAGGCGCAACGGTCACGTCCCGGGCGGTTATCCAGGCGGTTCACGATGCCCTGCGTTATTTCGACGAGCACAAGGCTCACCTGTTCGGAGGGGCTACCGATGAATAAGCCATGGGGACTGGCCCGAGGCCTGCTGCTCGTGCCCCTGGTCGGCGCCAGCGATTCGCTGGCCAACGCGCTGGGGTTGTGGCTGGCCTGGGCTTTGATCAGCCTCGCCCACGGCTTGGCCATGGGCCTCGTACGGTCTCGCCTGACAGCGTCCCAGCGGCTGCTCGCCTCAATCGTGCTGGCCGCTACCCTGACCGCCTGCGCAGGCCTTGCCGCACAGGCCTGGGTGCTGGAGCTGTATCGGTCGCTGAGCCTTTACATCGGCTGGATCGCCTTGAGCTGCGTGGTACTGGAACACGAAGCTGACGTCATCGAGTTCCGTTTGCCTGGACACCTCAGGCTCGCGGGGCTATTCGGCCTCTGGATGATTGGCCTGGGCGCCCTGCGCGAGCTGATCGGCAACGGCATCCCCTTGGCCCGCCTCGCCCCCGGCGGTTTCATTCTGCTCGGCCTGCTGCTCGCGGCTTACCAGGCCTGGACGGCCGCTAAATCCCATTCATCCGTTGAGGAAACGCCGCGCCCATGAACGCCGCAAAACGCCTGGAAATATTTCGTCGCTTTCACGAAGACAACCCCGAACCGAAAACAGAACTGGCCTATACGTCGCCGTTCGAATTGTTGATCGCGGTGATCTTGTCGGCCCAGTCCACCGACGTCGGTGTCAACAAAGCCACGGCCAAGTTGTTCCCGGTGGCCAACACGCCGGAGGCGATCTACGCCCTAGGCGTCGAAGGGCTGTCCGAATACATCAAGACCATCGGCCTGTTCAACAGCAAGGCAAAGAACGTGATCGAAACCTGCCGACTGCTGATCGAGCGCCACGGCAGTGAAATCCCGCAGACTCGCGAAGCGCTGGAAGCCCTTCCAGGCGTGGGCCGAAAAACCGCCAATGTCGTACTCAATACTGCTTTTCGTCAGCTGACCATGGCGGTCGACACCCACATTTTCCGCGTCAGCAACAGGACCGGGTTGGCTCCCGGTAAAAACGTAGTGGAAGTGGAAAAGAAACTGATGAAGTTCGTGCCCAAGGAATTCCTCCTGGATTCCCATCACTGGCTCATCCTCCACGGACGCTACGTTTGCCTGGCGCGCAAGCCCCGCTGTGGCAGCTGTCGAATCGAAGATTTATGCGAATACAAGCACAAGACCTCTGACGATTGAGGCGCTATTAGCTTTATCGATATATCGATTGAAAAAATCTTTTTTACCCGCCCGTGGTTTATCGATATAAGGAGCGCCAATGGCAGTCTTAGCCTGGAGTCGAACCCATGAGTGCTGGCAAAGAACAACTGGATGTGGAAGACGAATTCATCGCCGTTGAGGCCGACGACGCGGAACCTGTGGTCGTGGAAGTGGCGAAAACCAATCTGAGCAAACGCCGCACCATTGACAACCTACTGGAAGAGCGTCGTTTGCAGAAGCAACTGGCCGATTACGATTTTGACCTCTGACACGTAAAAGCCTCCCTGATGGAGGCTTTTTACTGAATACGCGTGACCAGAAAACTCATACCAGCCCATTACGTTGCGCCAGCTCGATCAGGTCCACCAGCGAGCGAGCATTGAGCTTCAACAACAAGCGCGTCTTGTAAGTGCTGACCGTCTTGTTGCTCAAAAACATCCCATCTGCAATTTCCTTGTTGGTTTTCCCGCGGGCCAGTTGCTGCAGGACCATCATCTCCCGCCCAGACAAACGATCCACCATATCGGACTCACTGGCATTGCCAAGACTCGAACGCACCGTATGCAGTGCCTGGTTGGGAAAGTAGCTGTAACCGGACAGTACCGCCTTTATCGCACTCAACAACTCCGTGAGATCCTGCTGCTTGCATACATAACCGGCCGCCCCTGTCTGCATGCAGCGCATTGAGAAGTGTCCTGGTGCTTGGGAAGTCAGTACCAATACCTTCATCGAGGAAGGGATTGCTGTCAGGCGCGCAATAACCTCCAAACCGTCCAGTTTCGGAATACCAATATCAAGAATGACAATATCGGGCATAAGCTCTCGGGCAAACTGCAATGCATCGACGCCGTTATCTGTTTCGGCAACAACTTCATAACCATGACGCTCCATCAGCAAACGTACAGCTAGACGAATGACGGGATGATCATCCACGATCAGCACTTTATTCATGGGCAAATCCAACTTCGCTGTTCGAATTTTTAGAGCACGCACAATAGCCTAGTCATTTCTACCTTGGCATGCCGTCCCCCCCTGAGTGCTCGCACCGAGAGACGCAACCTACAAGCAATACAGAAAAACCCTACAAATTAGCCGAGAAATAACGTGCCATAAATTTTTTCACGGAGACCGACCACCCTTTCTTAACGACCCGCTCTCCTTCGGAAAACGTGATTTTCTTCGGCTGACCACCCCTGATGCGGAGAGACAAGGTCACTCCCCTCATAAAAAGTAACTGAATTACCTGTCGTTCAAACAACCATTTTTTCGTTATTCAGGCTAAACCTTAAATAACAAGCGGCATTCAATCCAACAACTAAAACAGGTTATAGTCACCCTTCAATACGGCACCTGCATTTAATTAACAAGCGTCTATCCATTCCATCACCGAGTCTAAATAACCATGAGCATTCACCATGAACAAACCTTTGAAGACCATCACCAACCCCATGACCCTTATTGCTATATTTGCAACGTTATCTGAAACCTCCGCGGCGATCTCCCTGCCGTTCCTGGATGACGACGACCGTGAATATTATCTCTGGTTCCTGATCAGTTTCCCGTTCTATCTGCTGCTGCTCTTTTTCATCACGCTCAACTTCAACTATCGCTCGTTATATTCACCGTCCGATTTTCGCAAGAGCAAACACTTTATAAAGACCATGGATGACTCGCCCTGCCGCCGACGACGAGTGTTACGGCGGGCGGACAAGGTCAAACGATTATTGATGCGCCATCATCGGCGCAAACACGATCCGAAACGGGTCATTTTTCTGGTGTACAGCCAACCGGAAGACCTGGTTGAGGCCTATCGGACAAACCCTCTCAAACGGGCCACGGCACACACGGAAATCGTCCTGTACGTCATCTACAGCCGCGACAGCGCTGACGTTATAGCGGACAGACAGGAGGGATGAGCGATCAAGCAATAGCGCTGCATGACAGGAGAGGAGCCAAAAAAAACGGCCTGCTCAAGGCAGGCCGTTTTCATATCGCCAGGATCAGAACAGCTTGCGGCCCTTGTTCGCCGCGATACGCATGCGCAGGGCGTTGAGCTTGATGAAGCCGGCTGCGTCGGCCTGGTTGTAAGCGCCACCGTCTTCTTCGAAGGTTGCGATGTTGGCATCGAACAGTGACTCGTCAGACTTGCGCCCGGTGACGATCACGTTGCCTTTATACAGTTTCAGGCGTACGACGCCATTCACGTGGGCCTGGGACGCGTCGATCATCTGCTGCAGCATCAGGCGCTCAGGACTCCACCAGTAGCCGGTGTAGATCAGGCTGGCATACTTGGGCATCAGCTCGTCCTTGAGGTGAGCCACTTCGCGGTCCAGGGTGATCGATTCGATCGCCCGGTGAGCGCGCAGCATGATGGTGCCGCCCGGGGTTTCGTAGCAACCACGGGACTTCATGCCGACATAGCGGTTCTCGACGATGTCCAGGCGACCGATGCCGTGTTCGCCACCGATGCGGTTCAGGGTCGCCAGCACGGTGGCCGGGCTCATTTCCACGCCGTCCAGTGCGACGATATCGCCGTTGCGATAGGTCAACTCCAGGTATTGCGGGGTATCAGGAGCCTTCTCCGGGGAGACGGTCCAGCGCCACATGTCTTCTTCGTGCTCGGTCCAGGTGTCTTCCAGCACGCCGCCTTCATAGGAGATGTGCAGCAGGTTGGCATCCATCGAGTACGGGGATTTCTTCTTGCCGTGACGCTCGATCGGGATACCGTGCTTCTCGGCGTAGTCCATCAGTTTTTCACGGGACAGCAAGTCCCATTCACGCCACGGAGCGATGACTTTCACGCCCGGCTTGAGGGCATAGGCACCCAGTTCGAAACGCACCTGATCGTTGCCTTTGCCGGTGGCACCGTGGGAAATGGCGTCGGCACCGGTTTCGTTGGCGATTTCGATCAGGCGCTTGGCAATCAACGGACGGGCGATGGACGTACCCAGCAGGTACTCGCCTTCGTAAACAGTGTTGGCACGGAACATCGGGAACACGAAGTCGCGGACGAACTCTTCGCGCAGGTCATCGATGTAGATTTCTTTGACGCCCATGGCCTGAGCCTTGGCGCGTGCAGGCTCGACTTCTTCGCCCTGCCCCAGGTCAGCGGTGAAGGTCACCACTTCGCAGTTATAAGTGTCCTGCAGCCACTTGAGGATCACCGAAGTGTCCAGGCCGCCGGAATACGCCAGAACGACCTTGTTTACGTCCGCCATGCCATCACTCCACGGGTTGTACGGAAAGCCGGGAAGTCTAACGTCCAATGCGGATAATTTACAGGGGCGCGACAGCTTATGACGACGAAGCGACAGATTATGTCGAGTGCGCGACGGTCATCGCCGAATCAGGACGTGCGCGCAGTCGCCGGAGCGGGAGTCTTGGCCGGGGCAGCGGTCGGTGCCGGAACCTTGGCCGGGGCCGCAGCGGGTGCGGTCGGCGCTGTCGGCTGCGAGGCGGGCGCGTCGGTCGGCGCCACACGCTCCAGGAGCACGACCACGCGGCGGTTCTTGGCCCGGTTGGCGGCGTTGGTATTGGGTGCCAGGGGATAACGCTCGCCATGGAACCGCAGGGTGATCTGCGATTCCTGGAAGCCGTTGGCCTTGAAGAAGTCCTGGACCGCCAGGGCGCGACGACGCGACAGCTCACGGTTGGTCAAGCGGTTGCCACTGTTATCGGAGTGACCATCGAGTTCGACATGATTGACGCTTGGGTCGGCCTTGATGAAATCGAGCATCACTTGCAACTGAGCCTTGGCCTGGGCGTCAAGTTCGACCCCTTCGCCGGGGAAGCCAATCTGGGTTTGCTTAATCTGCTCGAAATTCTTCGGTAACAGTTTCGCCACGCAGCCTTGATAGTCACTGAAGGCCTTATTGAAACGCACCGGCAATAATCGGACTTCCGAGACCCGCCCGTCCTCGGTGTTGCGTCGCACCACAGGGCTGCGCCCGTCCATCAGCCCATTGATCAAGCGACCTGCCTGGATCTGGGAGCTGTTGAACAAGACATCGCCACTGCCAATCCTGACCGAGCCCAAGTTGATGTCGCCGCGCCCCGGTTGCCAGGGCGCCGCAGCCGCCAGCAAGGTCGCCGAACCGCCACCGAGCATCGGGTTATAGGCCTTGAGCCTGAATGTGGCCTGCTCGCCCGCCCGACGCACGAACTCGCCGCTGCCGAAATCGGTGATCGGCTGGCTCAGCCGGCACTCGAACTTGTCGCCTTCGACCGTCCACTCAATGCTCTCCAGACGGGTCTGGAAAGTGAGCGCCATGGCGGGAAGGCTGGCAAACACACTGAGCAAGGCTAGATAACGCTGGCGCACGGGAGGCTCCACTGGCTTTTATACAAAGATCGACACACGCTGAAGGTATGACGCCTGTCCGGGGCACTGCACGGATTCGTGGCACACCTGTAGGAGCTATCGGTAAGTTGCGGCAGAACTTGATAGCGGGTGCCTGAATCGGTCTTTTCCGGTAGCATTCCCCAGAGTTTGACCCGCCTGGAAGCCCCCCAATGTCCGACCGCCTGACCCTGCTGCGTCCCGACGACTGGCATATTCATCTTCGCGATGGTGCTGTGTTGACCCATACCGTCGCCGATGTCGCGCGCACCTTTGGGCGCGCAATCATCATGCCTAACCTGGTTCCGCCAGTGCGTAACGCCGCCGAAGCCGAAGGCTATCGCCAGCGCATCCTGGCCGCACGCCCGGCCGGCAGCCGCTTCGAGCCGCTGATGGTGCTGTACCTCACCGACCGCACCCAACCTGAAGAAATACGCGACGCCAAGGCCTGCGGCTTTGTCCATGCCGCCAAGCTGTACCCCGCTGGCGCGACTACCAACTCCGATTCCGGCGTCACCAGCATCGACAAGATCTTCCCGGCACTGGAGGCCATGGCCGAAGTCGGCATGCCTTTGTTGATCCACGGTGAAGTCACCCGGGGCGACGTCGACGTGTTCGACCGCGAGAAAATCTTCATCGACGAGCACATGCGCCGCGTCGTGGAGCGCTTCCCGACGCTCAAGGTGGTGTTCGAACACATCACCACCGGCGATGCCGTGCAGTTCGTCAACGAGGCTGCGGCCAACGTCGGCGCGACCATCACCGCGCATCACCTGCTGTACAACCGCAACCACATGCTGGTGGGCGGGATCCGGCCGCACTTCTATTGCCTGCCGATCCTCAAGCGCAACACCCATCAAGAGGCCCTGCTCGACGCCGCCACCAGTGGCAGCGCCAAGTTTTTCCTCGGCACGGACTCGGCGCCCCATGCCCGGCATGCCAAGGAAGCGGCCTGCGGTTGCGCCGGCTGCTACACCGCCTATGCCGCCATCGAGATGTATGCCGAGGCGTTCGAACAGCGCAACTCGCTGGACAAGCTCGAAGGTTTCGCCAGCCTGCACGGCCCGCGTTTCTATGGCCTGCCGGCGAACACCGATCGTATTACCCTGGTCCGCGACGAGTGGACCGCCCCCGCCAGCCTGCCCTTCGGCGAGCTGACTGTCATCCCGCTGCGCGCCGGTGAAAAACTGCGCTGGCGCCTGCTGGAGGAACACGTGTGAGTGAAGATCATTTCGACGACGAACAGGACGGCAATGGTGGTTCGGGCGGCGCCCGTCACCCGATGGCAGCCCGGTTTCGCGGCTACCTGCCGGTCGTCGTCGACGTCGAGACCGGCGGTTTCAACTCGGCTACCGATGCGCTGCTGGAAATCGCCGCGACCACCATCGGCATGGACGAAAAAGGCTTTGTGTTTCCTGACCACACCTACTTTTTCCGCGTCGAGCCGTTCGAAGGCGCCAACATCGAAGCGGCGGCCCTGGAGTTCACCGGGATCAAGCTCGATCACCCACTGCGCATGGCGGTGAGTGAAGAGACAGCCCTGACCGACATCTTCCGGGGCGTGCGCAAGGCGCTGAAGGCCAACGGTTGCAAGCGCGCGATCCTGGTGGGGCACAACAGCAGCTTCGACCTGGGCTTCCTCAACGCCGCCGTAGCGCGCATGGACATGAAGCGTAACCCGTTTCATCCGTTCTCCAGCTTCGACACGGCAACCCTGGCTGGCCTGGCGTATGGCCAGACCGTCCTGGCCAAAGCCTGCCAGGCGGCCGACATCGATTTTGATGGCCGTGAAGCCCACTCGGCCCGCTACGACACCGAGAAGACCGCCGAGCTGTTCTGCGGCATCGTCAATCGGTGGAAGCAGATGGGGGGTTGGCAGGATTTCGACGATTGACATCGGCCTCGCTTTTTGTGTGGCGAGGGAGCTTGCTCCCGCTTGAGTGCGCAGCGCTCACAAGATCTTGGGGCGGCTGCGCCACCCAGCGGGAGCAAGCTCCCTCGCCACAGGACTGTGTCCTGCTTTAGAACCCCATAAAAAAACCGGCCCTATCGAGGGCCGGTTTTTTTATGCCTGTTGCGCTTACAGCTTGTCGCTGTGCTCGCCCAGGTAAGCGGCAACGCCTTCAGGGGATGCAGTCATACCCTTGTCGCCTTTCTTCCAGTTGGCCGGGCAGACTTCGCCGTGCTCTTCGTGGAATTGCAGTGCGTCGACCAGACGGATCAGCTCTTCCATGTTACGGCCCAGCGGCAGGTCGTTGATGATCTGCGAACGGACAACGCCTTTGTCGTCGATCAGGAACGCGCCACGGAAGGCCACGCCGCCTTCGGACTCAACGTCATAGGCCTTGGCGATTTCGTGCTTCATGTCGGCAGCCATGGTGTATTTCACCTGGCCGATACCGCCATTGTTGATGGGGGTGTTGCGCCAGGCGTTGTGGGTGAAGTGCGAGTCGATCGAAACGGCAACCACTTCAACGTTACGGGCCTTGAAGTCGTCCATGCGGTGATCCAGTGCGATCAGCTCGGATGGGCAGACGAAGGTGAAGTCCAACGGATAGAAGAACACCAGGCCGTATTTGCCTTTGATGGCCGAGGACAGGGTGAAGCTGTCGACGATTTCGCCGTTGCCGAGGACGGCGGGTACGGTGAAGTCTGGGGCTTGTTTGCCTACGAGTACGCTCATTGGATATCTCCTGGTGTAGTAACGTGAAAAACAAGGTCCATGCCAGCCTGCCACCTCCAGGCGACAGCCCTGTGACACGAACCCGCTTCGCAAGGACCGACCATCATACACTGCGGGTTTGGA
This sequence comes from Pseudomonas sp. G2-4, assembly GCF_030064125.1. NCBI lineage: Bacteria > Pseudomonadati > Pseudomonadota > Gammaproteobacteria > Pseudomonadales > Pseudomonadaceae > Pseudomonas > Pseudomonas sp. G2-4. The sequence goes on from NZ_CP125957.1 coordinate 5,093,639, forward strand.
CTGTCTTCAACGGTTTTTCGACGTCACTGAAAAATCGCCGCTTGCCTCTGTCGTGACAGATAAAAACCGTTCGTCAGCCAGACGACGCTCTGGCGCAAGGGTTGTAGAAACCACTTTGACAATCATTCTCGCTAACATTAAGATCCGTCTCAATTGAGTCACAACCAGCGACGGTTCTCACTTATGTATGTATGCCTCTGCACTGGCGTCACCGACGGGCAAATCCGCGAAGCGATCTATGAAGGTTGCTGCAGCTACCGCGAAGTCCGCCAGGCCACCGGCGTAGCCAGCCAATGCGGCAAATGTGCGTGCCTGGCCAAGGAAGTGGTTCGTGAAACCCTCGCCAAAGTGCAAACGGCCCAGGCCTCTATTCCCTATCCGGTAGAATTTACTGCCGCTTAAAACCAGATTTTTGAAGAACCGGACCTAATGTCCGGTTTTTTTATGCCTGTAAATCAAACGCTTAGCTTCCAGACGCGGAACACAAACATTCTTATTCCGATTAATTTTCATTTATTATTCAATAACTTAGGTTTGACACTCGGAATTACGCGGCTCAGACTCTGCCTTATACACAGCTATTACAGGGCAGGCCTCACCATGAAAGGCGACATTACAGTCATCCAGCATCTCAACAAGATCCTTGCCAATGAGCTGGTCGCGATCAATCAATACTTCCTGCATGCGCGCATGTACGAGGATTGGGGCCTGAACAAGCTGGGCAAGCACGAGTACCACGAATCCATCGACGAGATGAAGCACGCGGACAAGCTGATCAAGCGCATCCTGTTTCTCGAAGGCCTGCCGAACGTCCAGGACCTGGGCAAGCTGCACATCGGCGAACACACCCGGGAAATGCTCGAGTGTGACCTGCGTATCGAACGCACCGGCCATGCCGACCTGAAAGCCGCCATCGCCCATTGCGAGACCGTTGGCGACTTTGGCAGCCGTGAACTGCTGGAAGACATTCTCGAATCCGAAGAAGAGCACATCGACTGGCTGGAAACTCAATTGGGCCTGATCGACAAAGTGGGTCTTGAGAACTACCTGCAATCGCAGATGGGTGAAGAGTAACCTTCCCCGAAGGTGAGCCACTAAAAAGCCCCGCCCTCTTACGAGAGGCGGGGCTTTTTAATGCCTGTGTTCCAGGCATACCGCAATCCAGTGGGAGCGAGCTTGCTCGCGATAGCGGTGGGTCAGGTAAAGAAATGCTGACTGACACATCGCTATCGCGAGCAAGCTCGCTCCCACATGGGTTTGGGGTGAATCAGGCTTCAGCCTTGTTCGCCGCAGCTTTCTCGGCGGCATCCTTGATCAGCGCCTGCAAAGAACCGTCGGCAGACATCTCGGTCATGATGTCGCTACCGCCGACCAGCTCACCGGCCACCCACAGCTGCGGGAAAGTCGGCCAGTTGGCGTACTTGGGCAGGTTGGCGCGGATTTCCGGGTTCTGCAGGATGTCCACGTAGGCAAACTTCTCGCCACACGCCATCACAGCCTGAGCAGCCTTGGCCGAGAAGCCGCACTGTGGCGCGTTCGGCGAGCCTTTCATGTAAAGCAGGATGGTGTTGCTGGCAATCTGGTCTTTAATCGTTTCGATGATATCCATGGAGCACCTCGGCTTAAACTTTCGCGACTTAGTTTGTCGACACGGTGGCGCATTGTAACGGAAAGCCAAGCACGCTGCTCGGTCTGGCCGAGAGACAAATTCACGCAGCCGCCACCTTCACCGGTACGCCGTTAAGCGCCGCATTGCCGGACAACTCATCGAGCTGACAATCATCGGTCAGGTCATTGGCGCTGGAGCCAGGCTGGCCACTGGCAATGCTCATCTGCACACCTGGCCGGGCATGACCCCAACCGTGGGGCAAGCTGACCACGCCTTTCATCATGTCCAGACTGCCCTGCACCTCGACTTCGATCATGCCAACCCGCGAACTGACCTTCACCCGTTGTCCGTCGATAAGGCCGCGATTGGCGAGGTCATCCGGGTGCATCAGCAACTGATGACGCGGCTTGCCCTTCACCAGCCGATGGAAGTTGTGCATCCAGGAATTATTGCTGCGCACATGGCGCCGGCCAATCATCAGCAACTCATCGGGTGCTGGAGCCTGCAACGCGGCAAAACGCTCCAGGTCGGCGAGTATCACGGCCGGCGCGGCCTGTACCCGTTGGTTTTCGGTTTTCAAGCGCGGGGCCAGGTTGGGCTTCAGGGCGCCCAGGTCAATGCCGTGGGGATGGTCGAACAAGGTCGCCAGGGACAGTTTGTGGGGCGAGGCATCGCCGTAGGCCCCGTTGCGCAGGCCAAAATCGATCATTTGCGCTGGCGGCATGGTCGGCTTGAGTTCTTTGCCGGTTCGCGCCGCGAAGGCCTTGGCCAGACCGACAAAAATTTCCCAGTCGTGCAACGCCCCTTCGGGCTTGGGCAGGATCGCCCGGTTGAAACGGGTCACGTTGCGCACCGCGAACAGGTTGAACGTGGTGTCGTAGTGGTCGTTTTCCAGCGCCGAGGTCGAGGGCAGGATCAGGTCGGCGTAGCGCGTGGTTTCGTTGATGTACAAATCGATGCTGACCATGAACTCCAGCCCGTCCAGCGCCTGCTCCAGCTGTCGGCCGTTGGGTGTAGACAGCGCCGGGTTACCCGCCACGGTGACCAACGCACGAATCTGGCCCTCGCCTTCGGTGAGCATTTCTTCGGCCAGGGCCGACACCGGTAACTCCCCGGCGTACTCGGGACGCCCGGACACCCGGCTTTGCCAACGGTTGAAATGCCCGCCCGAGGTGGTGGCCACCAGATCCACCGCCGGTTCGGTGCACAGCGCCCCGCCCACCCGGTCGAGATTGCCGGTCACCAGGTTGATCACTTGGATCAGCCAGTGGCACAGCGTGCCAAACGCCTGGGTCGAGACGCCCATGCGTCCATAGCAAACGGCTGATGGCGCAGCGGCGAAGTCCCGGGCCAATTGACGGATCTGCGCTGCCGGCACCGCGCAGAGCGGGCTCATCGCTTCCGCCGTGAAGGATGCGACAGCCTCGCGCACCTTCTCCAGACCGTCCACCGGCAGGTGACTGTCACGGGTCAGGCCTTCGCTGAACAACGTATTGAGCAAGCCGAACAGCAGCGCGGCATCGCCACCGGGGCGCACGAAGACATGTTGGTCGGCAATGGCGGCCGTTTCGCTGCGACGCGGATCGACCACCACCACTTTGCCGCCACGGGCCTGGATTGCCTTGAGGCGTTTTTCCACATCCGGCACGGTCATGATGCTGCCATTGGACGCCAGCGGGTTACCGCCCAGGATTAGCATGAAGTCGGTGTGGTCGATGTCCGGAATCGGCAGCAGCAGGCCGTGGCCGTACATCAGGTGGCTGGTCAGGTGATGGGGCAGTTGATCCACCGAGGTTGCCGAGAAGCGGCTACGGGTTTTCAACAGACCCAGGAAATAGTTGCTGTGGGTCATCAACCCGTAATTATGCACGCTGGGGTTGCCTTGGTAGACCGCCACCGCGTTCTGACCGTGACGCGCCTGGATGTCCGCCAGGCGCTCGGCCACCAGTGCAAAGGCATCGCTCCAAGCGATGGGCTGCCACTCGTTGCCAATCCGCTGCATGGGCTGGCGCAGGCGGTCCGGATCGTTCTGGATATCTTGCAGGGCCACCGCTTTGGGGCAGATATGCCCCCGGCTGAAACTGTCCAGCGCATCGCCCTTGATTGAGGTGATCGCCAGGCCTTGGCCGTCGGTTTCGGTGGTTTCGAGGGTCAAGCCGCAGATGGCTTCACACAGATGGCACGCACGGTGGTGGAGAGTCTTGGTCATGGCCAGTCTCTGTTTTATTCGTAGCGGGCGCTTTCGGCCGCGGGAACAAAACTATGGCGCGTGACCGGCCCCTTTGCCAGCGACGTTCGTCCTGTGAATTGCCGGGCATCAGGCCCGCCGATGAAGTGGCGTCAAGGCTCCTCGGAAGGCGGCGCCAACAGCTGGATTTCTTCGACGGTTTCCACCTGTTCCTGGGCGATGGGCACGCCCGTCAGCTCACCGATCAGCCGCCAATGCTCGTCGAGCCCATTGCTGATCGTGGCCATGCGATCGATCATCCGGCGGCCGGCGGCCTTGGTCACCTCGTCGTCGCTGCGCAACAACTCGAATGACATGGACGTCACCGATGCGGTCAGATGAGTCAGGGAACGTGCCGTCAGCCCCAGTAGTTCCATCAATTGCTGCTCTTTCGAATCCATTTCGGGGGCTCCTGCGTCTGGAGGCTCATTTATAACCCAGGCCCTGGCAATAGGAAATGTTTCACACCTGGCAAGAGACAGTCGAAGCCCGGAATATCAGCTCACAAATGACCTTCAACCACGCCGCGCCCGCCTTGTTTGATTGCCAACCTGAGCAACGCCAGTGTACAAATGGGACGCTGCTGTCAGGAAACCGGCTTCATAAACGTCATCACAGACCTGTGATGACCTCGCTGAAATCCCCAAAAACCGTAGCCCTATTGGTAAGACGCGACATTTCCTTATAAGATCGCGCCTTCCCCTATTTCGTCGCCCCGTGCGGCTTTTGCCGCAGGTCTCGCCCGTTTTTTGAATAAACAAGGCTTTGAGTATCTGCGGTCAGTTACAAAAAGGTAGTCAATCATGAGCGCAAGGCACTTTCTCTCCCTGATGGATTTCACGCCCGATGAGTTGCTCGCCGTGATCCGTCGTGGCGTGGAGCTCAAGGACCTGCGTAACCGCGGCGTACTGTACGAGCCCTTGAAAAACCGTGTGCTGGGGATGATTTTCGAGAAGTCATCGACCCGCACCCGCATCTCTTTCGAAGCCGGCATGATCCAGTTGGGCGGCCAGGCGATCTTCCTGTCGCCGCGCGACACCCAACTGGGCCGCGGCGAACCCATCAGCGACTGCGCCATCGTCACGTCGAGCATGCTCGACGCCGTGATGATCCGTACCTTTGCCCACAGCACCCTGACCGAGTTCGCGGCCCATTCCCGCGTGCCGGTGATCAACGGCCTGTCCGATGACCTGCACCCGTGCCAACTGCTGGCCGACATGCAGACCTTCCTCGAACACCGTGGCTCGATCCAGGGCAAGACCGTGACCTGGATCGGTGATGGCAACAACATGTGCAATAGCTATATAGAAGCCTCGATGCAATTCGACTTCCACCTGCGCATCGCCTGCCCCGAAGGTTACGACCCAAACGCCGAATTGGTCGCCAGGGCTGGGGATCGGGTGACCATCGTGCGCGACCCGAAACAGGCCATGGCCGGCGCGCACCTGGTGAGCACCGACGTCTGGACCTCCATGGGCCAGGAAGAAGAAACCGCCAAGCGCCTCAAGCTGTTCGCGCCGTTCCAGGTCAATCGGGCCCTGCTCGACCTGGCGGATGCCGAAGTGCTGTTCATGCACTGCCTGCCGGCCCACCGTGGCGAGGAAATCAGCTTCGATTTGCTGGATGACCCGCGTTCGGTGGCATGGGACCAGGCAGAAAATCGTCTGCATGCCCAAAAGGCCCTGCTCGAGTTCCTGGTCGAGCCGGCGTACCGCCACGCATGAGTCATCCGCTGCTACTGAACTTGCACAACCTGGCCTGCGGTTACCAAAACCAGCGGGTCGTCCAGAACCTCAACCTGCACCTCAATGCCGGCGATATCGGCTGCCTGCTCGGTTCGTCCGGGTGCGGCAAGACCACGACGTTGCGCGCCATCGCCGGCTTCGAGCCGGTGCACGAGGGTGAGATCCAACTGGCCGGGGAAACCATCTCCCGCCCAGGCTTCACCCTCGCCCCGGAAAAACGCCGCATCGGCATGGTGTTCCAGGACTATGCGCTGTTCCCCCACCTGAGCGTGGCCGAGAACATCGCCTTCGGCATCCGCAAACATCCGAACAAGGACCGCGTCGTCGAAGAACTGCTGGATCTGGTCAATCTGAAAAACCTGGGCAAGCGCTTTCCCCATGAACTGTCCGGCGGCCAGCAACAGCGCGTGGCACTGGCCCGTGCACTGGCGCCAGAGCCGCAGTTGCTGCTGCTCGACGAGCCGTTCTCCAACCTCGACGGCGAGCTGCGACGCAAGCTCAGCCATGAAGTGCGGGACATTCTCAAGGTCCGCGGCACCAGTGCGATCCTGGTCACCCACGATCAGGAAGAAGCCTTCGCCGTGAGTGACCACGTCGGTGTGTTCAAGGAAGGTCGGCTGGAACAGTGGGACACGCCCTACAACCTGTACCACGAACCGCTGACGCCCTTCGTCGCCAGTTTCATAGGCCAGGGTTACTTCATTCGCGGCCAGCTGGACAGCCCGGAATCGGTGCAGACCGAGCTGGGCATCCTACGGGGCAACCGGGCATACACCTGGCCAATCGGCGGCGCAGTGGACGTGCTGCTGCGGCCGGACGATATTGTCTATGCGCCGGACAGCCCGCTCACAGCTCATATCGTCGGCAAGACGTTCCTGGGTGCTTCAACCTTGTATCGCCTGCAACTGCCGACGGGCGCGCAACTGGAATCGATCTTCCCAAGCCATGCCGACCATCAGGTCGGGGCTCAGGTCGGCATCCGGGTAGCGGCCGAACACCTGGTGCTGTTCCAGGCCTCGGGCAGCACGGCAGCGCATCTACCGCCTGTGGAGAGCGGCGTGCGGCGCCATAGCACCGCCAGCTAGCGCTTGGACACCCGCTTTTGTGGCGAGGGAGCTTGCTCCCGCTGGGCTGCGAAGCAGCCCTCAAAACAGTCACCTCAGTCTAACCACCTGATCCACCGAGTTGTCAGGGTTTAGGGCTGCTGCGCAGCCCAGCGGGAGCAAGCTCCCTCGCCACAGGGTACATACAGTGCATAGGGAGTGGTGTCATGTCAGCCCAGCATCAACGTCCCACTGGCCACCAACGTCGCATCCCCGCCGATTTTCACCCGCTCACCTTCCAACCGACAGAACAGCGCCCCGCCCCTGGCCGAGCACTGATAAGCCGTCAGCCCGTGTTTACCCAAGCGCTTGGACCAGTACGGAATCAGGCTGCAATGGGTCGAGCCGGTCACCGGGTCTTCGTTGATGCCAATCGCCGGGGCAAAATAGCGCGAGACAAAATCATGCTTGCTCCCCGGCGCGGTCACGATAGCGCCCTGCCACGGCAGTTTCGCCAGGGCCGTCATGTCGGGTTTGCAATCGAGCACCGCCTGCTCCGACTCCAGCACCACGAACAGTACGTTTGAACTCAGTACGTCCACCGCCTCGACCCCCAAGGCACTCTGCACGGCCAGGGACGCCCCCAGCTCGCTAGGCACCAGGGCGGGGAAATCCAGCCACAACCGATCGCCTTCGCGACTGACGCTCAAAGAACCGGACCGGCAAGTGAAATCCAGGCGCTCGGCGGTCTCGTGGTAGACCTCGAACAGCACATAGGCGCTGGCCAACGTGGCATGCCCACATAACGGGACTTCAGTGGTGGGAGTGAACCAGCGGATATGCCAATACGGGCCTTCGCGCACCAGAAAGGCGGTTTCAGCCAGGTTGTGCTCGGCAGCGATCTTTTGCATCAAGTCATCGGCAAGCCAGGCGTCGAGCCGATAGACCATCGCGGGGTTTCCGCCGAACGGACGGTCACTGAACGCATCGACCTGATGAAACGCGAGTTGCATGGCACTTCTCCTTTTTATCGATGTGCGAGCATGCGGCACCAGGACACTGATTTTCCAGTGACAGATCCACCGAATTTTCACCCGACAGCCCAAGGGTGAAAAACCGGATACTCACTAAAGCTCAGGCCCTGCGCCATTGTGGCGAGGGAGCTTGCTCCCGCTTGGCTGCGAAGCAGCCACCTCCTCTTTCAAGCACGCCCGATATCAGCAAACATCGCCCCGGTATGTTCCGCCAGAACCGAAGGCGCCAGCTCGACCTCCAACCCACGGCGCCCAGCACTGACAAACATGCTGGCAAGCGGCTGTGCGGAGTTGTCTATAAAAGTGCGCAGTCGCTTCTTCTGCCCCAGCGGACTGATACCGCCGAGCAGATAGCCGGTCGAGCGCTGCGCCGCGGCCGGATCGGCCATTTCGACCTTCTTCACGCCAGCCGCATGGGCCAGGCCTTTCAAGTCCAGGCTTCCGGCCACCGGCACCACCGCCACCAACAACTCACCTTTTTCGCTGGCCGCCAGCAACGTCTTGAATACCTGCGACGGATCCAGCCCAAGCTTTTCTGCCGCTTCCAGCCCGTAGGACGCGGCCTTGGGGTCGTGTTCGTAACTGTGAATGCGATGTTCGGCGCGCACTTTCTTAAGCAGATCCAACGCGGGGGTCATGACCGCTCCTGACAAGGAAATCAAAAAGAGTGGCTGGAATTCTAAGTCATCGCCAGATAAAAGGCTTCGGACGCGGTGGCCAGTATCGGTGAAGCGCTGCCGATGAAAGGGTCATTCACAGCACGAATAGTTGAAATGTGACCAGCGGTTCACTTTCGACCTTTGACACCAGCGTTTCTTGTCTATATTTTTTCGAAACTGAAAGCCATAACGCATGTCTCAAACAGCAACCCGAGACCAGGAGGGGGATCCTGTCTCGGTGGAAATAGCGCCATCGAGCTTTTTCGAATGCGCCGCAAAACAACAAAAAACCGAGGTTTGAATGACAACTGCTTTACAACAGCCCTCCCTTTCCAGCCAATGCCTGGCCGAATTCCTGGGCACTGCCCTGTTGATTTTTTTCGGTACTGGTTGCGTTGCAGCGCTCAAGGTCGCGGGTGCGAGTTTCGGCTTGTGGGAAATCAGCATCATCTGGGGCATCGGCGTCAGCATGGCAATTTATCTGAGCGCAGGCATTTCCGGCGCCCATCTGAACCCCGCCGTCAGCATCGCCCTGTGCATGTTCACCGACTTCGAAAAACGCAAACTGCCTTTCTATATGGTTTCCCAGGTGGCCGGCGCTTTCTGCGGCGCGCTGCTGGTCTACACGCTGTATAGCAACCTATTCTTCGATTTCGAACAATCCCGCCACATGATTCGTGGCACTGAAGCCAGCCTCGAACTGGCGTCGGTGTTCTCCACCTACCCCCACGCCGCTCTGTCCACCGGACAGGCGTTCCTCGTGGAGGTGATCATCACCGCCATTCTGATGGGGGTGATCATGTCCCTGACCGATGACAACAATGGCCTGCCTCGCGGCCCACTGGCGCCGCTGCTGATCGGCTTGCTGATTGCAGTGATCGGCAGCTCCATGGGTCCACTGACCGGCTTCGCGATGAACCCGGCACGGGACTTCGGACCTAAACTGATGACTTTCTTCGCCGGCTGGGGTGAAATTTCCCTCACGGGTGGACGCGACATTCCGTACTTCCTGGTTCCGATTTTTGCCCCTATCGTGGGTGCCTGCCTCGGTGCTGCCGCCTATCGCGGGCTGATTGCCCGTCATCTACCCAGCACCATAACGACTACAAAGGACGCAACACCTTCCATTGACGGCAAGCCCAGAACGTCCTGAAACAGTCGGCGCAGGCTTCTGCCATTAGAGCCTGCGTCGTGGCTTCTTCCCTTAGTTACGTCTCCCTTTATGAAAGACCCGAGGCAATCGACATGACCGACATCCAGAACAAGAACTACATCATTGCCCTCGACCAGGGTACGACCAGCTCGCGGGCGATCATCTTCGACCGTGACGCCAACGTGGTCTGCACGGCCCAGCGCGAATTCGCCCAACATTACCCACAGGCTGGCTGGGTCGAACACGACCCGATGGAAATCTTCGCCACCCAAAGCGCGGTCATGGTCGAAGCCCTGGCCCAGGCGGGCCTGCACCATGATCAGGTCGCCGCGATCGGCATCACCAACCAGCGTGAAACCACCGTGGTCTGGGACAAGACCACGGGCCGGCCAATCTACAACGCCATCGTCTGGCAATGCCGCCGCAGCACTGAGATCTGCCAGCAGCTCAAGCGCGACGGCCACGAACAATACATCAGCGAAACCACCGGCCTGGTCACCGACCCGTACTTCTCCGGCACCAAGCTCAAGTGGATCCTGGACAACGTCGAAGGCAGCCGTGAACGTGCGCGCAACGGCGAACTGCTGTTCGGCACCGTCGACAGCTGGCTGATCTGGAAATTTACCGGCGGCAAGGTCCATGTCACCGACTACACCAACGCCTCGCGCACCATGCTCTTCAACATCCACTCGCTGGAGTGGGACGCAAAAATGCTCGACATCCTCGATATCCCCCGGGAAATGTTGCCGGAAGTGAAGTCGTCTTCGGAAATCTATGGCCGGACCAAAAGCGGTATTGCCATCGGCGGCATCGCCGGCGACCAACAAGCCGCCCTTTTCGGCCAGATGTGCGTGGAGCCGGGCCAGGCGAAGAACACCTACGGCACCGGCTGCTTCCTGTTGATGAACACCGGCGACAAGGCCGTCAAATCCAACCACGGCATGCTCACCACCATCGCCTGCGGCCCGCGTGGCGAAGTGGCCTATGCCCTGGAAGGCGCGGTGTTCAATGGCGGTTCCACCGTCCAGTGGCTGCGCGATGAACTGAAAATCATCAACGACGCTTTGGATACCGAATACTTCGCCAACAAGGTCAAGGACAGCAACGGCGTCTACCTGGTGCCCGCCTTCACCGGCCTGGGTGCCCCGTACTGGGACCCCTACGCCCGTGGCGCACTGTTTGGCCTGACCCGCGGCGTACGGGTCGATCACATCATTCGTGCAGCGCTGGAGTCGATTGCCTACCAGACCCGCGACGTACTCGACGCCATGCAGCAGGATTCGGGCGAACGCCTCAAATCTCTGCGCGTCGACGGCGGCGCGGTGGCGAACAATTTCCTGATGCAGTTCCAGGCCGACATCCTGGGCACCCAGGTCGAACGCCCGAAAATGCGTGAAACCACGGCCTTGGGTGCCGCATACCTCGCCGGCCTGGCGTGCGGTTTCTGGGGCAGCCTGGAAGAACTGCGCGGCAAAGCAGTGATCGAGCGCGAATTCGAACCGCAACTGGACGAGCAGGCGAAGGAAAAACTCTACGCTGGCTGGAAAAAAGCCGTCAGCCGCACCCGTGACTGGGAGCCCCACGAAGACGCTGAATAAGACGCTACAAGGGTCTTGAACTGGTCGGGAGCGGATTCCTGCGGCATCATGGGCAAATTTTGTATGGCAGCCCAAAGGAAGCCCCATGAATCTGCCTCCCCGTCAGCAGCAAATCCTCGAGCTGGTCCGCGAACGCGGCTATGTCAGCATCGAGGAGATGGCGCAGTTGTTCGTCGTTACCCCGCAGACCATTCGCCGTGACATCAATCAGTTGGCAGAAGTGAACCTGCTGCGCCGCTACCATGGCGGCGCCGCCTATGATTCAAGCGTGGAAAACACCGCCTACGCCATGCGCGCCGATCAGATGCGCGACGAGAAGCAACGCATCGCCGAAGCCATCGCCGCCCAGATCCCCGATCACGCCTCGCTGTTCATCAACATCGGCACCACCACCGAATCCATCGCCCGGGCGCTGCTCAATCACAACCATCTCAAGGTCATCACCAATAACCTGCACGTGGCTTCGATCCTCAGCGCCAAGGACGACTTCGAAGTCCTGATCGCTGGCGGCAACGTACGCCGTGACGGCGGCGTGGTGGGCCAGGCCAGCGTCGATTTCATCAACCAGTTCAAGGTCGACTTCGCCCTGGTGGGCATCAGCGGTATCGATGAAGACGGCAGCCTGCTGGACTTCGATTACCAGGAAGTACGCGTCTCCCAGGCGATCATCGCCAACGCCCGGCAAGTGCTGCTGGCGGCGGACTCCAGCAAATTCGGGCGCAATGCCATGGTTCGCCTGGGGCCGATCAGCCTGATCGATTGCCTGGTGACCGACCAGCAACCAGTGCCGGCCCTGGCGCAACTGCTGAGCCAGCACAAGATTCGGCTGGAAGTGGTCTGACGGCATCCCGGCACCCTGTGGTGAGGGAGCTTGCTCCCGCTGGGTGGCGAAGCCGCCCCAAATGAGCTGGCGCGATCTTTCAGGCACACCGCGCCAGCCGGTTTTACGACTGCTTCGCAGCCGAGCGGGAGCAAGCTCCCTCGCCACAAAAGCACTTCGCCCAACTCCTTTTTGTTCGAAAATTTTCCTTTCAGCTTCCTTTGATCAGTATTTTCAATCGAAGTCAGCTGGCTGTTGCCGTGTTTATGGGCTAGTATTTTCGCAAATGAACATTAATGTTCGAATTCAAATATTACGAAAAGAGCCCGAGGCCAGCCGATGCCCACTTCTACCTTGCCTACGCCCCCTCTCGCCGAGATTTACGACATCGCCGTCATCGGTGGCGGGATCAACGGCGTGGGGATTGCCGCGGACGCTGCCGGTCGCGGTCTTTCGGTGTTCCTTTGCGAAAAGGACGACCTGGCCAGCCACACATCGTCGGCCAGCAGCAAACTGATCCACGGTGGCTTGCGTTACCTCGAACATTACGAATTCCGCCTGGTGCGCGAAGCGCTGGCCGAGCGTGAAGTGCTGCTGACCAAGGCCCCGCACATCGTCAAGCAAATGCGCTTCGTGCTGCCCCACCGCCCGCACCTGCGTCCGGCCTGGATGATTCGCGCCGGTCTGTTCCTCTACGATCACTTGGGCAAACGCGAGCAGCTCGCCGGCTCCAAAAGTTTGAAGTTCGGCGCCGACAGCGCGCTGAAAAGCGAGATCACCAAGGGCTTCGAATACTCCGACTGCTGGGTCGATGACGCGCGGCTGGTGGTGCTCAACGCCATGGCTGCCCGGGAAAAAGGCGCTCACGTCCACACCCGTACGCGCTGCGTGAACGCCCGCCGCAGCAAAGGCTTGTGGCATTTGCACCTGGAACGCGCCGACGGCAGCCTGTTTTCGATCCGCGCCAAAGCGCTGGTGAACGCCGCCGGCCCGTGGGTCGCCAAGTTCATTCGCGATGACCTTAAGATGGAGTCGCCTTACGGCATCCGCCTGATCCAGGGCAGCCACCTGATCGTGCCCAAACTCTACGAAGGCGAGCACGCGCACATTCTTCAGAATGAAGACCAGCGCATTGTGTTCACCATTCCCTACCTGAACCAGTTCACCCTGATCGGCACAACCGATCGGGAATACACCGGTGACCCGGCCAAGGTGGCGATTACCGAAAGTGAAACCGATTATCTGCTGAAGGTGGTCAACGAGCACTTCAAGAAGCAGATCAGCCGTGACGACATCCTGCACAGCTATTCCGGTGTGCGTCCGCTGTGCAACGACGAATCCGACAACCCGTCGGCCGTCACCCGGGACTACACCCTGGCGCTGTCGGGCGGCGGCGAAGAAGCCCCTTTGCTATCGGTGTTCGGCGGCAAGCTGACCACTTATCGCAAATTGGCCGAATCGGCGATGGCGCAATTGGCCCCCTATTTCACTCAGATGCAGCCGAGCTGGACCGCCGTCGCCACGCTCCCCGGCGGAGAGAACATGACCACCCCGCAGGCACTCTGCTCGGCGATCCGCGACAAGTTCGACTGGTTGCCAACCGACATCGCCCGCCGCTGGGCCACCACCTACGGCAGCCGCACCTGGCGCATGCTTGAAGGCGTGCACAACCTCGGCGACCTGGGCGAACACATCGGTGCAGGCCTGTACACCCGGGAAGTCGACTACCTGTGCAGCGACGAATGGGCCATCGACGCCCAGGACGTCCTGTGGCGCCGCAGCAAGCTGGGCCTGTTCACCACCCCGGCTGAACAGGAAAAGTTGCAGCAGTACCTGAACAAGGTCGAGCACAATCGTCGCAAGATCGAAGCGGCCTGACAGATATCCCACAAAACCCCAAAGCCCCTGAATCCAGCGATTCAGGGGCTTTTTGCTATCTGGCGTCCACCGATGCCCCCCTGTGGGAGCGAGCTTGCTCGCGATGAGGCCAGCACATTCACCCTCTGTGGGGACTGACACACCGCTATCGCGAGCAAGCTCGCTCCCACAATGGCTCGGGGCAGGTTCAAGCCATTCGGTTTTCCGAACACGACCCGCCAGTCAATTCGGCTAACCGGATAATCAGATCACCAAGAACTCGGATAAAAACATTAATTATCTTTAAAAACAATCAGTTAACCAGATAGCCCTGGCCTGGCACGAGTCATGCTCTACACTCCTGGAGACGAATGCCTGGACGCCAACACACAGGAGCTGCCAGGCATTTGAAGCACTCAAGGGCCGACGAACCGGCTAAATAAGAAAAACAATGTCGAGGAAATATCGATGCGCATCGTTCCCCATCTCCTGGGCGCAGCCATTGCTGCCGCTCTGATCAGCACTCCGGTTTTCGCAGCCGAACTGACCGGCACGCTGAAAAAGATCAAAGAGTCCGGCGTTATCACGCTTGGGCATCGCGACGCTTCCATTCCGTTTTCCTATATTGCAGACGCTTCCGGCAAACCAGTTGGCTACTCCCACGACATCCAGCTGAAAGTCGTCGAAGCGATCAAAAAAGACCTGGACCTGCCGAACCTGCAGGTCAAGTACAACCTGGTCACCTCGCAAACCCGTATCCCGCTGGTGCAGAACGGCACCGTGGACCTGGAATGCGGGTCCACCACCAACAACGTCGAGCGTCAGCAGCAAGTTGACTTCTCCGTTGGCATCTTCGAGATCGGTACCCGGCTGCTGACCAAGAAAGACTCCAAGTACAAGGACTTCGACGACCTCAAGGGCAAGAACGTCGTGACCACCGCCGGCACCACGTCCGAACGCCTCCTCAAGTCCATGAACGCCGACAAGCAAATGGGCATGAACGTCATCTCCGCCAAAGACCACGGCGAATCCTTCCAGATGCTCGAAGGCGGTCGTGCCGTTGCCTTCATGATGGACGACGCCCTGCTGGCCGGCGAAGCCGCCAAGGCCAAGAAAGCCGATGATTGGGCCGTGACCGGTACGCCACAGTCCTACGAAATCTACGGCTGCATGATGCGCAAGGGCGACGAGCCGTTCAAAAAGGCCGTGGATGACGCCATCAAGGCCACCTACGCTTCGGGCGAGATCAACAAGATCTACGAAAAATGGTTCATGCAGCCAATCCCGCCAAAAGGCCTGAACCTGAACTTCCCGATGAGCGAAGAACTCAAGGCACTGATCACCAAGCCGACCGATAAAGCGGCTGACGACAAGAAATCCTGATTTCTGACTAACCTTATCCCTTGGAAGAGCCCGGCTCTTTCAGGGGATGGTCACTCCCTGCTGGCAAATTTGGAAACACTCGAACCGGTGGCAGTCGAGCCGATCGTGTGTGCCTGACCCTCAAGTCAGGCGGGAACGGAGTTTCCCCAGGCGGGCATTTGCATATCGATCGATCTGAGGGGAGACCCTAATGAATTACAACTGGGACTGGGGCGTGTTCTTCAAGTCCACCGGCGTGGGCAGCGAGACTTATCTCGACTGGTACATCGCCGGCCTGGGCTGGACCATCGCCATCGCCGTCGTGGCCTGGATCATCGCCCTGTTGCTGGGCTCGATTCTGGGTGTAATGCGCACCGTGCCGAACCGGCTGGTGTCGGGTATCGCCACATGCTATGTGGAACTCTTCCGTAATGTGCCGCTGCTGGTTCAGCTGTTCATCTGGTACTTCCTGGTGCCCGATCTACTGCCTCCAGATTTGCAGGAATGGTACAAACAGGACCTGAACCCGACCACCTCCGCTTATCTGAGCGTCGTCGTGTGCCTGGGCCTGTTCACCGCCGCCCGGGTCTGCGAGCAGGTGCGCACCGGTATCCAGGCGCTGCCACGCGGCCAGGAATCCGCCGCCCGCGCCATGGGCTTCAAGCTGCCGCAGATCTACTGGAACGTGCTGCTGCCCCAAGCCTACCGGATCATTATTCCGCCGCTTACCTCGGAATTCCTCAACGTCTTCAAGAACTCCTCCGTGGCCTCGCTGATCGGCCTGATGGAACTGCTCGCGCAGACCAAACAGACCGCCGAGTTCTCCGCCAACCTGTTCGAAGCCTTCACCCTGGCGACGCTGATTTACTTCACCCTGAACATGAGCCTGATGCTGCTGATGCGCATGGTCGAGAAGAAAGTCGCAGTGCCCGGCCTGATCTCCGTGGGGGGTAAGTAATGGAATTCGATTTCACTGGCATCATCCCGGCCATTCCCGGCTTGTGGAACGGCATGGTGATGACCCTCAAGCTGATGGTGCTGGGCGTCGTCGGCGGGATCATCCTGGGGACGATCCTGGCGCTCATGCGCCTGTCCCATAACAAGCTGATCTCCAATATCGCCGGGGCCTACGTCAACTATTTCCGCTCGATCCCGCTGCTGCTGGTCATCACCTGGTTCTACCTGGCAGTGCCGTTCGTGTTGCGCTGGATCACCGGCGAGGACACCCCCATCGGTGCCTTCGGCTCTTGCGTCGTGGCGTTCATGATGTTCGAAGCGGCGTACTTCTGCGAAATCGTGCGGGCCGGCGTGCAGTCGATTGCCAAGGGCCAGATGGGCGCCGCCCAGGCACTGGGGATGAACTATGGCCAGACCATGCGCCTGATCATCCTGCCCCAGGCGTTTCGCAAGATGACCCCGCTGCTGCTGCAACAGAGCATCATCCTGTTTCAGGACACCTCGCTGGTCTACACCGTCGGCCTGGTGGACTTTCTCAATGCTTCGCGGGCCAATGGCGACATCATCGGCCGCTCCAATGAGTTCCTGATCATCGCAGGTCTCGTGTACTTCACAATCAGCTTTGCCGCCTCGCTGCTGGTCAAGCGTCTGCAAAAAAGGTTCGCCGTATGATCTCTATCAAGAATATCAACAAGTGGTATGGGGACTTCCAGGTACTGACCAATTGCAGCACCGAGGTCAGCAAGGGTGAGGTTGTGGTGGTGTGCGGTCCGTCGGGTTCGGGCAAGTCCACGCTGATCAAGTGCGTGAACGCCCTGGAGCCGTTCCAGAAAGGCGACGTGATCGTCGATGGCACATCCATCGCCGACCCGAAGACCAACCTGCCGAAACTGCGCTCGCGCGTGGGTATGGTGTTCCAGCATTTCGAGCTGTTCCCGCACCTGACCATCACCGAAAACCTGACCATCGCGCAGATCAAGGTGTTGGGCCGCAGCAAGGAAGAAGCCACCAAGAAAGGCCTGCAACTGCTTGAGCGCGTCGGTCTCTCGGCCCATGCCCACAAGCACCCTGGCCAACTCTCCGGCGGCCAGCAACAGCGCGTGGCGATTGCCCGTGCCCTGGCGATGGACCCGGTGGTGATGCTGTTCGACGAACCGACCTCGGCCCTTGATCCGGAAATGGTCAACGAAGTGCTCGATGTGATGGTGCAACTGGCCCACGAAGGCATGACCATGATGTGCGTGACCCACGAAATGGGCTTCGCCCGCAAAGTGGCGAACCGGGTGATCTTCATGGACCAGGGCCAGATCATCGAAGACTGCAAGAAGGAAGAGTTCTTCGGCGACATCAGCGCTCGTTCCGAACGTGCGCAGCATTTCCTTGAGAAAATCCTGCAGCACTAAGCGCCACTTCCTTTGGACCGGCTCCTGTGGCGAGGGAGCTTGCTCCCGCTGGGTCGCGCAGCGACCCCAAAACCGGCGAATGCGGTGTGTCTGGCACACCGCATCAACCCTATTGCGACTGCTGCGCAGCCGAGCGGGAGCAAGCTCCCTCGCCACGGGGCCGCGCTCGAAGGATGACGGCTGCCACACTGGTTGACCCAAGGCTTCTGTGATGAAATGCGACCCCACCCTCTATCGCGCCGCGCCGCCATCACTTGCCGTGAAGCCCCGTCTGATCCGCCATCTGTTCCTGCCGCCGCTGATCATTGCCCTGATGATCGGCCTGGGTTACCTCGGCTTCTGGATCAGCGAGCACTACGGCGTTCGTGGCCTCGCCGAAAACGGTGAGCGCCAGCTGGAGCTGCACGCCCGTGCGGTCGAGAGCGAGATCAGCAAGTACACCTACCTGCCCAGCCTGCTGGAGCTTGAATCCAGCGTCTCGCAATTGCTCGACGACCCGACGCCCGAGCATCGCCGGACCGTCAACGAATACCTCGAAGGCCTGAATCGGCGCAGCCGCAGCCGGGCGATCTATGTCATGGACACCACCGGCCGGGTCATGGCCACCAGCAACTGGCGCGACGTCGACAGTTACCTGGGCGAAGACCTGTCCTTTCGCGCCTATTTCCAGAACGCCGTACGCGGCCAGCCGGGACGCTTCTACGGCATCGGCAGCACCAACGGCGAACCCGGCTACTACCTGGCCCATGGCCTGGAGCAACAGGGCAAGATCATCGGCGTCGCCGTGGTCAAGGTGCGCCTCGAAGCCATGGAAGAACGCTGGCAGCGAGCACGCCTGGAGGCCTTCGTCAGCGATGAGAACGGCATCATCATTTTGTCCAGCGACCCGGCGCGACGGCTCAAATCCGTGCGCCCCCTGAGCGACGAAACCAAGGAACGCCTGGCCCGCAGCCTGCAGTATTACTGGTTCCCGCTGAACGAACTGGTGCCTCTGGCCCGGGAACACCTGGCCGAGGGCATGGAGAAGCTGACCTTCCCGGCCAACACCGAACTGATGTCCGACGAACGCGCCATCAGCTACTTGTCACAGTCCCGCCCCTTGAGCGACACACCCTGGAATTTTACCCTGCTGACTCCGCTTGAAGACCTGCGCCGCCAAGCGATCAACCAAGGCATCCTGGTGGCCGTGGCCTTCGCCCTGGTGGCGTTCCTGCTGATCGCCTGGAATGAGCGGCGCAAGGTCATCGCCACCCGCCTCGCCGCCCGCGAAGCCTTGCAACAAGCCAACAACCAGCTCGAGCGTCGGATTACCGAACGCACCACCGACCTGCGGGCCAGCAACGAACGACTCAAGGGCCAGATCCGCGAACGACGGCAGGCCGAAGAGACCTTGCGCCGGGCCCAGGACGAACTGGTACAGGCCGGTAAACTGGCGGCCATCGGCCAGATGTCCACCAGCATCGCCCATGAACTCAACCAGCCGCTGGCGGCGCTGCGCACCTTGTCCGGTAATACCGTGCGCTTCATGGAGCGCGGCCAGCTGGATATCGCCAGCACCAACCTCAAGACCATCAACGAATTGATCGACCGCATGGGCCGGATCACCGCCAGCCTGCGCTCCTTTGCCCGACGCGGGGACGACCATGGCCAAGCCAGCCTCGGCAAGGGCGTCGAGGCCGCGCTGCAACTGCTGGGCACTCGCCTTGAAAGCCTGAAGATCCAGGTTCATACCAATTTCACCGACGTCCAGGTGCAAATCGACCAGACGCGCCTGGAGCAGATCCTGGTGAACCTGATCGGCAACGCCCTGGACGCCATGCAGAGCCAACCCGAGCCTCAGCTATGGCTCGAAGGCCAGGCCGGCGACGGCAAATATCGCCTGCGCGTGCGGGATAACGGCCACGGCATTGATCCGGAAACACGCAAGCATCTGTTCGAACCCTTCTTCACCACCAAACCCGGCGAACAGGGCCTGGGCCTGGGCCTGACGCTCTCCGCCAGCCTGGCCGCCGCCACAGGCGGATACCTGGGCGTCGAGCACCCGGTTGAGGGCGGTGGGACCACATTTGTCCTCAGTTTACCGTTGGTAAGCCTTTTACCTGCCGAGCCGCTATGAACAACGACCTGAGTGTACTGATCGTCGAAGACGACCCCCATGTCCTGCTGGGCTGCCAGCAGGCCTTGAGCCTGGAAGACATTCCCAGCATCGGCGTGGGCAGTGCCGAAGAGGCCCTGGAGCGAATCGACGATAACTTTGCCGGCATCGTCATCAGCGACATTCGCCTGCCGGGCATCGATGGCCTGGAGCTACTGACACGCCTCAAGGCACGGGACCGCAGCCTGCCGGTGGTATTGATCACCGGACATGGCGACATCTCCATGGCCGTCGGCGCCATGCAGAAAGGTGCTTACGACTTCATGGAGAAACCCTTCTCCCCCGAACGCCTGGTGGACGTCGCCCGCCGCGCCCTGGAACAGCGCAGCCTGGCCCGAGAAGTTTCATCGCTGCGCCTGCAACTGGCCGCACGCGATTCCCTGGAAGGCCGGATCATTGGCCGATCACCCGCCATGCAGCACCTGCGTGCGCTGATCGCCAACGTCGCCGACACCTCGGCCAACGTGCTGATCGAAGGTGAAACCGGCACCGGCAAGGAATTGGTCGCCCGCTGCCTGCATGACTTCAGCCGACGCCACGACAAGCAATTCGTCGCGCTGAACTGCGGCGGCCTGCCGGAGAATCTGTTCGAAAGCGAGATCTTCGGCCACGAGGCCAATGCCTTTACCGGCGCCGGCAAACGCCGGATCGGCAAGATCGAGCACGCCGATGGCGGCACGCTGTTTCTCGATGAAGTGGAAAGCATGCCCCTGCCCTTGCAGATCAAGTTGCTGCGCGTGTTGCAGGAGCGCACCCTCGAACGCCTGGGCTCGAACCAGAGCGTGGCCGTGGATTGCCGGGTGATCGCCGCCACCAAATCCGACCTGGACGAAATGGGCCGAGCCGGGCAGTTCCGCAGCGACTTGTATTACCGACTCAACGTGGTGACCCTGGAACTGCCCCCCCTACGCGAACGCCGCGAAGACATCCTGCAGTTGTTCGAGCACTTCCTCCAGCAGTCGTCCCTGCGCTTCGACCGCACGGTGCCGGAGCTGGACAACCAGACCCTGTCGAACCTGATGAGCCACGACTGGCCGGGCAACGTGCGCGAACTGCGCAACGTCGCCGAACGCTATGCCCTGGGCCTGCCGGCCTTCAAGAAGTCCGGCGCCAGCAGTGGCAGCCAGGGCCTGGCCTTCGCCGAAGCAGTGGAGGCCTTCGAGCGCAACCTGCTGGTGGACGCCCTGCAACGCAGCGGTGGCAACCTGACCCAGGCCAGCCAGGAACTGGGGATGGCCAAGACCACGCTGTTCGACAAGGTCAAGAAGTATGGCCTGAGCCATTAATCGGGGCGCGGGCTTGCGCTGGGGCGACGCGGTTCACGGCTGAACCGGCCCGGCAGGAGCCTTCGCGGGCTCCTGCACGGTGAAGGGCGGATCAATACCCGACGGTGAACCGCGCCCGCGAAAACTGCGGCGTCTCCACCTCATCGATCATCGCGATGGCGTAATCGGCAAAGCTGATCCAGCTGCGCCCGGCGTCGTCGAACAACAGGTGTTCCTCGCCGATTCGGAACTGACCGGTGCGCTCGGTTTCGACGAACTCCGCCGAGGGCGAGAGGAAGGTCCAGTCCAGATCCTGTTCCTTGCGCAGTACATCAAGAAACAGCGCACCGGCACTGGCTTCGGCGAGGTACTCCTCGGGGAAACCCTCGCTGTCGATCACACGAGAGCCGTCCGGGAGCAACAACGATCCGGCCCCGCCCACTACCAGCAAGCGCTTGACCCCGGCGGCCTTCACCGGTGCGATGACCTTGTCGGCCGGCACGGTGGCGAAGTGGGCGGCGCTGATCACCACGTCATGCCCGGTGATGGCGACGATCAACGCTTCACTGTCCAATACATCCAGCTGCTTGCTGACCACCCCGGCCCTTTCGCCGATTTTTGCGGTGTTACGGGCAATGGCTGTGACGCTGTGACCACGACGCAGGGCCTCTTCCAACAATTGGCTGCCGGCCCGACCGGTGGCGCCGATGATTGCGATTTTGCTCATGGTGTTCTCCTGTGATTACACATAAATGCTATCGAAGGTGTGCTCGAAACGGACACGACAAATCTTTGTGGCGTTACATCGTTGTGGCGAGGGAGCTTGCTCCCGCTCGGCTGCGAAGCAGTCGCAAAACGGCTTATGCGGTGCGTCAGGTACACTCCACTTAATGAAATTGGGGCCACTGCGCAGCCCAGCGGGAGCAAGCTCCCTCGCCACAAAAGCTCGTCCGCCATAACATCAGCGATTCACCACTTCATCTCACCCTTGGCCACCTTGGCACTGAGCTCCAGGGAACTGTCTTCACCCAGGTTCGGGTAGCGCTTTTTCATCGCAGCAACCAGCGCAGCGGAGTCCTTGGCCCGGGCAGTTTCCTCGTCGAAAGCCTTGATGTAGTCGGCGGTGAATTTCACCGGCGCCAGGGACCGGGCACTTTCACCCAGGTAATGGCCCGGGATCACAGTGTCCGGTTGCAGCTTTTCAATACTTGCCAGCGTCCCCAGCCAATCCTGATGGGACTGCGGCGTCTGGGTATCGGCCATCCAGACGTGAATATTCTCGGCCACCACCACACCGCCGACCACCGCCTTGATCGACGGGATCCACACGAAACTGCGATCCGGCTGCGGGCCATCAAGGCCGACGACCTGCAAGCGCTTGCCTTCCAGGGTCAGGCTGTCGCCCTTGAGGACCTGGGGCACGATGGCTTTGGCCGGTGCGTCGGTCTTCAGGATCGGCCCCCAATATTTCAGCTTGCCGTCCATGGTGTGCTTGATGTGCTCGACCGTCGGCGCGGACGCCAGGATCTTGGCTCCGGGGAACGCGGCTGTCAGGGTTTCCAGACCAAAATAGTAGTCGGGATCGCCGTGGCTGATGTAAATCGTGGTCAGTTGTTTGCCGCTGGCGCGGATTTTTTCCACGACCTGTTCGGCCTGGGCCTTGCCGAACTGGGCGTCCACCAGGATCGCCTCCTTCTCGCCGCTGACCAATACCGAGGTCACCGGAAAAATGGCCGCCGCGCCCGGATTGTAGACATCCAGCGTCAGGTCGGCGGCCCAGGTGTGGGCGGCAAAAGCCATCGATGCGGTCGCCAGCAACAGGCGCTTGAGTGGGGTGAATACGGTCATGGTGTGCTCCGTTGTCCAAAAGCCCGAGAAGGGAATGAAACGGAGCTTAATGACCTGGTTGATTTCAAAAAATGCGATGATTGAACATAGTTTGTTTCTGAAATCGAGCAAATCATGGATCGTCTACAAGCAATGCGGGTGTTCGTCACGGTGGTGGACCTGGGCAGCCAGTCGGCCACGGCTGAGCACCTGGACCTGTCGCGGCCAGTGGTGTCGCGGTATCTGGCGGAGCTGGAAGACTGGGTCGGTGCGCGGTTGATGCACCGCACCACGCGCAAACTGAGCCTGACCGCCGCCGGCACGGAGATCCTGCCGCGCTGCCGGCAAATGCTGGAGCTGTCCGGCGACATGCAAGCGGCTGTCAGCGCGCCGGACGACGCGCCACGAGGCATGCTGCGTATCAGCGCCAGCACCTCGTTCGGCCAGGCCCAACTGGCAAGCGCCATGGCCGAATACGTCAAGCGATACCCAGGGGTGAGCGTCGACCTGCAAATGCTCGACCGCACCGTGAACCTGGTGGACGAGCGCATCGACCTGGCGATCCGCATGAGCAACGACCTGGACCCGAACCTGATTGCCCGGCGCCTCACGGTTTGCCGCTCGGTGATCTGTGCCTCGCCCGGTTACTTGCGCGAACACCCGACACCGCAGCGGGTTGCAGATTTAAGCCGGCACAATTGCTTGACCCATTCCTACGTTGGCAAGAGCCTGTGGCATTTCGAGCAGGACGGTGAACAGGTTTCGGTGCCCGTACAGGGCAATATCAGCGCCAACGAAGCCAGCACGCTGCTGCGGGCCACCATGGCCGGCGCCGGCGTGGCGATGCTGCCCAGCTATCAGGCCGGCGCCCACATCAAGAACGGCGAACTGATCCGCCTGCTGGCCCACGCCGAGCCCCGCCAGATGAACATGTACGCGGTGTACGCATCACGCAAGCACATGCCCTCGGCGCTGCGCAGCATGCTGGATTTCCTGGTGCTGAAATTTCCCGAGGTTCCGGAGTGGGATGTGGGGTTGTAGAAAAATATTCACCTCACCACCGTCCCCCTGTGGGAGCGAGCTTGCTCGCGATAACGGTGTGACAGCCAGCAGAGATGTTGACTGACATTCCGCTATCGCGAGCAAGCTCGCTCCCACAGGGGCCATGGTAGTTTTCTCAAGTACCGTCCCAGGATTTCACCAATAGCCCGCCCCAAGGCATACTTGCCACCCTTCGCACTCCAGAACCCAAAACGGCCCCATGCGTATCCACGTCAGCTTCATCGACCGCGTCGGCATTACCCAGGAAGTCCTGGCGTTGCTCGGTGGGCGCAATCTCAATCTGGATGCGGTGGAGATGGTGCCCCCCAACGTCTACATCGACGCGCCGACCCTCAGCCCGCAAGTGCTGGACGAATTGCGCGAAGCGCTGTTCAGCGTACAGGGCGTGCAGGCGGTGACCGTAGTGGACATCCTGCCGGGCCAGCGTCGGCACTTACAGCTCGATGCGCTGCTGGCCGCCATGACCGACCCGGTGCTGGCCCTGGACAGCGCCGGCAAGGTCTTGCTGGCCAACCCGGCACTGATCGCCCTGTACGGTCGTGAACCGGCCGGGGAAAGCGTCGCCGAGCTGTTCGGTGACGAAGCCCTGTTGGGCGCGCTGCTGGAAAATGGTTTCCGCCTGCCGCTGCGGGAAATCACCCTCAACGGCCAGACCTTGCTGCTGGACGCCACGCCCATCACCGATGCCGGCGCCCTGCTGACGCTGTACCAACCGAACCGCATCGGCGAACGCCTGTCGGCGCTGCACCACGATCACGCCGAAGGCTTCGATGCACTGCTGGGCGAATCCCCGGCGATCCGCACCCTCAAGGCCCGGGCCCAGCGGGTCGCGACCCTGGATGCACCGCTGCTGATCCAGGGCGAAACCGGCACCGGCAAGGAACTGGTGGCCCGTGCCTGCCACGCCATCAGCACCCGCCACAGTGCGCCGTTCCTGGCCCTTAACTGCGCCGCCTTGCCGGAGAACCTGGCTGAAAGCGAGCTGTTCGGCTACGCCCCCGGTGCCTTCACCGGGGCGCAACGGGGCGGCAAGCCAGGGCTCATGGAGCTGGCGAACCAGGGCACGGTGTTTCTCGATGAAATCGGCGAAATGTCGCCGTATCTGCAAGCCAAGCTGCTGCGCTTCCTGAACGACGGCAGCTTTCGCCGGGTCGGCGGCGACCGGGAAATCAAGGTCAACGTGCGGATCCTCAGCGCCACTCACCGCAACCTGGAGAAAATGGTCAGCGAAGGCTCGTTCCGCGAAGACCTGTTCTATCGCCTGAACGTACTCAACGTCGAAGTCCCGCCATTGCGCGAGCGCGGCCAGGACATCCTGCTGCTGGCGCGCTACTTCATGCAGCAGGCCTGCGCACAGATCCAACGCCCGGTCTGCCGCCTCGCCCCTGGCACTTATCCGGCGCTGCTGGGTAATCGCTGGCCGGGCAACGTGCGGCAACTGCAAAACGTGATCTTCCGCGCCGCCGCCATTTGCGAAAGCAGCCTGGTGGACATCGGCGACCTGGACATCGCCGGCACCTCCGTCGCGCGTCAAGGCGACGTGGAAGTCGAAAGCCTCGAACAGGCCGTGGAAACCTTCGAGAAACACCTGCTCGAAAGCCTCTACGTCAATTACCCTTCCACCCGCCAGCTGGCCAGCCGCCTGCAAACCTCCCACACAGCGATTGCCCATCGGTTGCGCAAGTATGGGATTTCCGGGAAGCCGTAGGTCCCTGTGGGAGCGAGCTTGCTCGCGATTGGGGGCTGCCAATCACCTCAGTGCAAACTGAACCACCGCTATCGCGAGCAAGCTCGCTCCCACAAGGGGCCGGCGGCGTGTTCAGAATCAAGCCAAAACCGACCTCCACCTGTACTGAAAGCGCTACAGTGGAACGATATCGATACACTTACCGCTAGCCGGCACTGTACAAGGCTTTGATCCCACAACGATTTTTTCCAGGCTTACGACTGTAGCGATTTCGCTACAGTCGAATTGAATCGCGCTTTGAAAAAATCAATCAAGCCATTGATTTATAAGCACTTATAAACATTGGCCGTATTCTTGCTATGGGTATAGCCATTCGGCCGAGCCAAGCCTCGCGCCTTTCTTCGCGTCCACCAGACGAATCTGGCCCCAGGAGTTTCCATGAGCGAGTTGCGTTTCACTGAAGATCACGAATGGCTGCGCACCGAAGCCGACGGCAGCATTACAGTCGGCATCACCGCGTTTGCCCAGAATGCCTTGGGCGACGTGGTCTACGTTCAGTTACCGGAACTGCAAAGCTACGACAAGGGCGCCGAAGCCTCCACCGTGGAATCAGTGAAAGCCGCCAGCGGTGTCTACATGCCACTGGACGGTGAAGTGCTCGAAACCAACCCGGCCCTGGAAAGCAATCCGGAACTGGTGAACGAAGACCCGATGGGCGAAGGCTGGTTCTTCCGCTTTAAACCGACCGATGCCGACGCAGTGGCTAAGCTGTTGGATCAGGATGCGTACGACCGTCTGATCAAAGCCAACGCCGAAGCCTGAGGAGCGCCACATGACCGTTAATCTCGGCACCGCCAACGAATTCATCGCCCGCCATATCGGCCCGCGTTCCAGCGACGAGCACGCCATGCTCGAGCGCCTGGGCTACGACTCCCTGGAAGCATTGAGCGCCAGCGTCATCCCGGAAAGCATCAAGGGCACCAGCGTGCTGGACATGGGCGACGGCCAGAGCGAAGCCGATGCCCTGGCCTCGATCAAGGCCATCGCCGCCAAGAATCAGCTGTTCAAGACCTACATCGGCCAGGGCTACTACAACTGCCACACGCCGGCGCCGATCCTGCGCAACCTGCTGGAGAACCCGGCCTGGTACACCGCCTACACGCCGTACCAGCCAGAGATCTCCCAGGGCCGTCTCGAAGCGCTGCTGAACTTCCAGACCCTGATCAGCGACCTCACTGGCCTGCCGATCGCCAACGCATCGTTGCTCGACGAGGCCACCGCCGCCGCCGAAGCCATGACCTTCTGCAAGCGCCTGAGCAAGAACAAGGGCAGCAATGCCTTCTTCGCCTCCGTGCACAGCCACCCGCAAACCCTCGACGTGCTGCGCACCCGTGCCGAGCCCCTGGGCATCGACGTGGTGGTGGGCGATGAGCGCGAGCTGAGCGATGTCAGCCGCTTCTTCGGCGCGCTGCTGCAATACCCGGCCAGCAACGGCGACCTGTTCGACTACCGCGAGCTGACCGAACGCTTCCACGCCGCCAACGCCCTGGTGGCGGTCGCGGCCGATCTGCTGGCCTTGACCCTGCTGACCCCGCCAGGTGAATTCGGCGCCGACGTGGCCATCGGCAGCGCCCAGCGCTTTGGCGTGCCGCTGGGCTTCGGCGGTCCGCACGCGGCGTATTTCTCCACCAAGGATGCCTTCAAGCGCGACATGCCGGGCCGTCTGGTCGGTGTTTCCGTGGACCGTTTCGGCAAGCCGGCCCTGCGCCTGGCGATGCAGACCCGCGAGCAACACATCCGCCGCGAGAAAGCCACGAGCAACATCTGCACCGCCCAAGTGCTGCTGGCCAATATCGCCAGCATGTACGCCGTGTATCACGGTCCCAAGGGCCTGGTGCAAATCGCCAACCGCATCCATCACCTGACCGCGATCCTCGCCAAGGGCCTGGACGCGTTGGGCCTGAGCGTCGAACAAGACAGCTTCTTCGACACCCTGACCCTGCACACCGGCGCACAAACGGCCGCCCTGCACGACAAGGCTCGCACCCTGCGCATCAACCTGCGTGTGGTGGATGCGCAACGCCTGGGCCTGTCCCTGGACGAAACCACCAGCCAGGCAGACGTCGAAGCCTTGTGGAACCTGTTCGCCGAGGGCAAGGCCCTGCCGGACTTCGCGGCGCTGGCCGCCACCGTGCAAAGCCGCATCCCGGCCGAGCTGGTGCGCCAATCGGAGATCCTCAGCCACCCGGTGTTCAACCGCTACCATTCCGAAACCGAGCTGATGCGCTACCTGCGCAAACTCGCCGACAAGGACCTGGCCCTGGATCGCACCATGATCCCGCTGGGCTCCTGCACCATGAAACTCAACGCCGCCAGCGAAATGATCCCGGTGACCTGGGCCGAATTCGGCGCCCTGCACCCGTTCGCCCCGGCCGAGCAAAGCGCCGGCTACCAGCAACTCACCGACGAGCTGGAGGCCATGCTCTGCGCCGCCACCGGTTATGACGCGGTGTCACTGCAACCCAACGCCGGCTCCCAGGGTGAATACGCGGGCCTGCTGGCGATCCGCGCCTATCACCAGAGCCGTGGCGAAGAACGTCGCGACATCTGCCTGATCCCGTCCTCGGCCCACGGCACCAACCCGGCCACCGCGAACATGGCCGGTATGCGTGTGGTCGTGACCGCGTGCGATGCCCGCGGCAACGTCGACATCGAGGATCTGCGGGCCAAGGCCATCGAGCACCGCGAACACCTCGCCGCGCTGATGATCACCTACCCGTCCACCCACGGCGTGTTCGAAGAAGGCATCCGCGAAATCTGCGGCATCATTCATGACAACGGCGGCCAGGTGTACATCGACGGCGCCAACATGAACGCCATGGTCGGCCTCTGCGCCCCGGGCAAGTTCGGCGGCGACGTCTCGCACCTGAACCTGCACAAGACCTTCTGCATCCCCCACGGCGGTGGCGGCCCGGGTGTCGGCCCGATTGGCGTCAAGTCGCACCTGGCGCCGTTCCTCCCCGGCCATGCCAACATGGAACGCAAGGAAGGCGCAGTGTGCGCGGCGCCGTTCGGCAGCGCGAGCATCCTGCCAATCACCTGGATGTACATCCGCATGATGGGTGGCGCTGGCCTCAAGCGTGCCTCACAGCTGGCGATCCTCAACGCCAACTACATCGCCCGTCGCCTGGAAGAGCATTACCCGGTGCTCTACTCCGGCAGCAACGGCCTGGTGGCCCACGAGTGCATCCTCGACCTGCGCCCACTCAAGGACAGCAGCGGCATCAGCGTCGATGACGTGGCCAAGCGCCTGATCGACTTCGGCTTCCACGCCCCGACCATGTCGTTCCCGGTGGCCGGCACGTTGATGATCGAGCCGACCGAAAGCGAATCCAAGGAAGAACTGGACCGCTTCTGCGACGCCATGATCTGCATCCGCGAAGAAATCCGTGCAGTGGAAAACGGCAGCCTGGACAAAGACGACAACCCGCTGAAAAACGCCCCGCACACCGCCGCGGAAATCGTCGGCGAGTGGACCCACCCCTACAGCCGCGAACAGGCGGTGTACCCGGTGGCGTCGTTGATCGACGGTAAATACTGGCCGCCGGTGGGCCGAGTCGACAACGTGTTCGGCGACCGCAACCTGGTCTGCGCCTGCCCGTCGATCGAAAGCTACGCTTGATCTGTGAGGGGCGGGCTTGCTCGCCCCTCTCAACAACACCGCGAACCTTGTGGAAGGTCACCTTCTCAAGGAAACCACATCTCCCTGTGGGAGCGAGCTTGCTCGCGATAGCGGTGTGACAGCTGACAGAAATGTTGACTGACACTCCGCTATCGCGAGCAAGCTCGCTCCCACAAAGGAGCCTGTGCCCCATTTCATAACCGTCGATCCTCATAAAAAGAAACCGGAGAAACACCATGTCGTTAAGCGTGTTCGACCTGTTCAAGATCGGCATCGGCCCTTCCAGCTCCCATACGGTCGGTCCGATGCGTGCCGCTGCCCGTTTCGCTGAAGGGCTGCGTCGTGATGACCTGCTTGAAACCATCACCAGCGTCAAGGTCGAGCTCTACGGCTCGCTTGGCGCCACCGGCAAAGGCCATGGCAGCGACAAGGCCGTGCTGTTGGGCCTGGAAGGTGAACACCCCGATACCGTCGACACCGAAGCGGTCGATACCCGCCTGCAACAGATCCGCAGCAACGGTCGCCTGAACCTGCTCGGCCAACACCCCATCGAATTCAACGAAAAACTGCACCTGGCAATGATCCGCAAACCGTTGGCCTTTCACCCCAACGGCATGATTTTCCGCGCCTTCGATGCCGCGGGCCTGCAAGTGCGCAGCCGCGAGTACTACTCGGTGGGTGGTGGTTTTGTCGTCGACGAAGGCGCGGCCGGCGCTGACCGTATCGTCGAAGATGTCACGCCCCTGACCTTCCCGTTCAAAAGCGCCAAGGACCTGCTGGGCCAGTGCACCACCTATGGCTTGTCCATCAGCCAGGTCATGTTGACTAACGAAAGTGCCTGGCGCCCCGAGGCCGAGACCCGCGCCGGCCTGCTGAAGATCTGGCAGGTGATGCAGGATTGCGTGGCGGCCGGGTGCCGTAACGAAGGAATCCTGCCGGGCGGACTGAAGGTCAAGCGCCGGGCCGCAGCGCTGCACCGTCAATTGTGCAAGAACCCCGAAGCCGCCCTGCGCGATCCATTGTCGGTGCTGGACTGGGTCAACCTGTACGCCTTGGCGGTCAACGAAGAGAACGCCTACGGCGGGCGCGTCGTCACCGCTCCAACGAACGGTGCGGCGGGGATCGTCCCGGCCGTGCTGCATTACTACATGCGTTTCATCCCCGGCGCCAACGAGGATGGCGTGGTGCGGTTCCTGCTGACCGCCGCTGCCATTGGCATCCTGTACAAGGAAAACGCCTCCATCTCCGGTGCCGAGGTCGGCTGCCAGGGTGAAGTCGGCGTGGCCTGCTCCATGGCCGCCGGCGCCCTGTGCGAAGTGCTCGGCGGTACCGTGCAACAAGTGGAAAACGCCGCCGAAATCGGCATGGAACACAACCTCGGCCTGACCTGCGACCCCATCGGCGGCCTGGTCCAGGTGCCGTGCATCGAACGCAACGCCATGGGTTCGGTGAAAGCCATCAACGCGGTGCGCATGGCCATGCGCGGCGACGGGCATCACTTCGTCTCCCTCGACAAGGTCATTCGCACCATGCGCCAGACCGGCGCCGACATGAAAAGCAAATACAAGGAGACCGCCCGCGGCGGTCTGGCGGTCAACATCATCGAATGCTGATGCGCTCGCCTTACTTCCACATTTTTTCCAGGAGCTGATATGTCCACCGAACAACTGCTGAAGACCCCGCTGCACGCCCTGCACCTCGAACTCGGCGCCCGCATGGTGCCGTTCGCCAGCTACGACATGCCGGTGCAATACCCATTGGGCGTGATGAAAGAACACCAGCACACCCGCGATCAGGCCGGGTTGTTCGACGTGTCCCACATGGGCCAGATCCGCCTGAGCGGCGCAGGCGCCGCCAAGGCCCTGGAAACCCTCGTGCCGGTGGACATCATCGACCTGCCGGTGGGCATGCAGCGCTACGCCATGTTCACCAACGACAACGGCGGCATTCTCGATGACCTGATGGTCGCCAACCTGGGTAACGACGAGCTGTTCCTGGTGGTTAACGCGGCGTGCAAGGACCAGGACCTGGCCCACCTGCGTGGGCACATTGGCGACCAGTGCAGCATCGAGCCGCTGTTCGAGGCCCGCGCCCTGCTCGCCCTGCAAGGCCCGGCCGCCGTCACCGTACTCGCGCGCCTGGCGCCAACGGTGGCGAAGATGACCTTCATGCAGTTCCAGCGCGTCACGCTGCTGGGCGTGGACTGCTTTGTCAGCCGCTCGGGCTACACCGGTGAAGACGGTTTCGAAATCTCCGTGCCCGCCACCGACGCGGAAAAACTGGCCCGCGCGCTGCTGGCCGAGCCGGAAGTCGCCGCCATCGGCCTTGGCGCCCGTGACTCCCTGCGCCTGGAAGCCGGCCTGTGCCTTTACGGCCACGACATGAACACCGAGACGACACCGATAGAAGCCAGCCTGCTGTGGGCCATTTCCAAAGTACGACGTGCCGATGGCGCCCGTGCCGGTGGTTTCCCTGGCGCTGAAACGGTGTTCGCCCAACAACAGGGCGGCGTGAAGCGCAAACGCGTGGGTTTGCTGCCCCAGGAACGTACACCGGTGCGTGAAGGCGCAGAGATCGTCAACGACGCGGGCGAGACCATCGGTGCGGTATGCAGCGGCGGTTTCGGCCCGACCCTGGGCGGACCGTTGGCGATGGGTTACCTGGACACCGCCTATGTCGCGCTGGATACGCCCGTCTGGGCCATTGTTCGTGGGAAAAAGGTGCCTTTACTTGTAAGCAAATTGCCATTCGTCCCGCAGCGCTACTACCGCGGCTGATTGACTGTTTCTATAAGTAACGCAGTTGCGTTATACGTGCACTAATGTGTAACGCAACTGCCATAAAAAGGTGCATCTTTCTGCCATTGAACTGCGCTTATAACGTTCAAAACAAATTGAACTAGACTATCGAACAAGCCCAGCCCAGCCCAGCGTCTAATTGCCAGCAAGCTGAGTAAATACGGGCTCTTCAGGGGGGTTGTTTTTTCGCTCATAGTTGGCGTAGAGTTTGGTCACTGTGTTTGCATGGGTCGCTTGGAATCGTGACCTGGGCAGTAGCTTATGAAGTTCGCTACATCCCGTTCGACGTCTCTTACTTTCCTGCAACCCAGCCCCAGTACTCTTTCATGTGAAAGAGGCTGTCATCAATTTTAGCGTCAAAGGAAATAAGAAAATGTCTCAACGTCAGAGCGGTACCGTCAAGTGGTTCAATGACGAAAAGGGTTTTGGTTTTATCACCCCAGAAAGCGGTCCGGATCTATTCGTGCATTTCCGCGCCATTCAGGGCAACGGCTTCAAGAGCCTGAAAGAAGGCCAGAAAGTCACTTTCGTTGCTGTGCAGGGCCAGAAAGGCATGCAGGCTGACGAGGTTCAAGCCGAAGCCTAAGGCTTTCGCGCACTAAAAAGCCCCTGATTGATATCAGGGGCTTTTTTATGGGCGTAAATCCGTAAAATGGCTTCTTTTTCGTCCGAGGCCGTCATGCCGAAACACCTGCTCACCCCCCAGGGCGACTTCCCCCCCGTCGGCCTGGGCCGTCGCCTCGCGGCGATGTTCTATGACTTTCTTCTGTGCACGGCACTGCTGATCGTCACCAGCGGTGCCTACAAGATGATCCAGCTGGCGATCATCGGCGAAGAAAAAATGCGCGCACTCACCGAAGCCGGCGCCCTGGACGGCGATCCATTGCTGTCCACCGTGTTGCTGTTCGTCCTGTTCGGCTTCTTCGCCAAATTCTGGACCCACAACGGCCAGACCCTGGGCATGCAGGTGTGGTGCATCCGCGTACAGAACGCCGACGGCACAGCCATCAGCCTGTGGCAGGCGCTGCTGCGCTTTGTGGTATCGATTGCGTCATTGCTGCTGGTGGGGCTGGGCTTTATCTGGGCGCTGTTCGACAAGCGCAAGCGCACCTGGCATGACATCTACTCGGATACGCAGTTGGTGCGGATTCCCAAGAAGGCCAAGTAAAGCCGACTGCAAAATAGCTCTTGTGGCGAGGGAGATCCCGCCGCGTCGGCTGCGCAGCAGTCGTGGATGGCTTGTGTGGCTTATGAAGGTATCGGCGCTGGCAAGAGGGGCTGCTTCGCAGCCCAGCGGGAGCAAGCTCCCTCGCCACAGAAAGCCCCACAAGTCTCAAGACCTCAACAATCAAGCATTCCCCGCCAACTTCATCCGCGCCGCCTGGGTGAAGTCCAGCATGCGTTTGAGCGGGCGAATGGCCTGGGGGATCAACGCCGGGTCGACGAATATCTCGTTGGTGCCTTCCTGCAGGCTCTTGAGCGTACGCTCCAGGGTGTTCATCGCCATCCATGGGCAGTGTGCGCAACTGCGGCACGCCGCGCCGTTACCAGCGGTAGGGGCTTCGATGAAGACCTTGTCCGGGCACAGCTGCTGCATCTTGTAGAAAATGCCGCGGTCGGTGGCGACGATCAGGGTCTTGTTCGGCAGGCTTTGGGCCGCGGCGATCAACTGGCTGGTGGAGCCCACGGCGTCCGCCAGTTCGATGACCGAAGTCGGCGACTCCGGATGCACCAGGATTGCGGCGTCCGGGTACAGCGCCTTCATGTCCTCCAACTGCTTGGACTTGAACTCTTCGTGGACGATACAGGCACCGTCCCAGAGCAGCATGTCGGCGCCGGTCTTGCGCTGGATATAGGTCCCCAGGTGCTTGTCCGGGCCCCAGATGATGGTCTCGCCGTTGTCCATCAGGCTCTCGACGATCTCCAGCGCACAGCTGGACGTCACCACCCAGTCAGCCCGGGCTTTGACCGCCGCCGAGGTGTTGGCGTACACCACCACGGTGCGCTCTGGATGCTGGTCGCAGAACGCCGAGAACTCGTCCACCGGGCACCCCAGGTCCAGGGAACAGGTGGCTTCCAGGGTCGGCATCAACACGCGTTTTTCGGGATTGAGGATCTTGGCGGTCTCGCCCATGAACTTGACCCCGGCCACCACCACGGTCTTGGCCGGATGGGCATTGCCGAAGCGGGCCATCTCGAGGGAGTCGGATACACAGCCACCGGTCTCTTCGGCCAGGGCCTGGATGATCGGGTCGCAGTAGAAGTGCGCGACCAGCACCGCGTCCTGAGCCTTGAGCTCGGCGGCGATGGCGGCGCGGTACCAGGCTTCCTGCTCGGCGGTCAGCGGCTTGGGCTGCTTGGCGTCGAGGTGGGCCTGGACCAGAAGACGTTCGGAAATTTGCGTCATGTTCGCAAGACCTGCAAGCGCGTTTAGCGCGAAAGTCGAGTATACACCCGGCTCCGGACCACTCGGGTACCGCCGGGAAAGTGGGTATCAATCAGGCACGGGACTGCGTGAAGCCGGCAAGGCTACAGAATATCCCGCTGTTGCAAAAGATCATTCTGACCTGTGCCCTGCCCCAGCACCGAACACGGTCCACCGTGGCGAGGGAGCTTGCTCCCGCTGGGTTGCGAAGCAGCCCTCAAAAGGCTGGGTACAACGCACCTTGCACGGCAAAATGATGGATTTTGGGGCCGCTACGCGCCCCAGCGGGAGCAAGTTCCCTCGCCACAAAAGCGTGTTCACGCCAGTGGATAAGCGCCTGCCTCAAGCTGACTGAAATGTAATCACTCGTCGCCTCGGCTTATGTCATCTTCTTTTCAAAGCGACACCAGGGCCCGTCCCTGGCGTTCGCTGCGAATCGACTGACGGACTTCCATCGCATGCAAACTAAAACCTCCCGGCGAACCTTCGTCAAAGGCCTGACCGCCGCCAGTCTCCTCGGCGGGCTGGGGTTGTGGCGCCCGCCCGTCTGGGCAGTTACCAGCCCTGGCCAGCCTAACGTGCTGACGGGCACCGAGTTCGACCTGTTCATCGGCGAAAGCCCGGTCAACTTCACCGGCCATCCGCGCACGGCCCAGACCATCAACGGCGGCATCCCCGGGCCACTGTTGCGCTGGCGCGAAGGCGACACCGTGACCCTGCGGGTGCGCAATCGCTTGAAAGACAGCACCTCCATCCACTGGCACGGCATCTTGCTGCCGGCCAACATGGACGGCGTCCCGGGGTTGAGCTTCAAAGGCATCGAGCCCGATGGCATGTACGTCTACCAATTCAAGGTTCGGCAGAACGGCACCTACTGGTACCACAGCCACTCAGGCTTCCAGGAGCAATCCGGGGTCTACGGCCCGTTGGTGATCGACGCCAAGGAACCCGAGCCCTTCCAGTACGAGCGGGACTACGTGGTGATGCTCACCGACTGGACCGACGAAGACCCCGGCGACATCATCCGCAAACTCAAGAAACAGTCGGACTACTACAACTACCACAAGCGCACCGTCGGCGACTTTATCGACGATGTGAGCAAGAACGGTTGGGCCGCCACCGTGGCGGATCGCAAGATGTGGGCCGAGATGAAGATGAACCCCACGGACCTGGCCGACGTCAGCGGCGCGACCTATACCTACCTGATGAACGGCCAGGCCCCCGACATGAACTGGACCGGCCTGTTCAAGCCTGGTGAACGCCTGCGCCTGCGCTTGATCAACGGTTCGTCCATGACCTACTTCGATGTGCGCATTCCCGGTTTGAAGATGACCGTCGTCGCGGCCGACGGCCAATACGTCAGCCCCGTAAGCGTTGATGAATTGCGCATCGCCGTGGCCGAAACCTACGACGTCATCATCGAGCCCACCGCTGAGGCCTACACCGTGTTTGCCCAGTCAATGGACCGCACCGGATACGCCCGTGGCACGCTCGCGACACGGGCCGGCCTCTCGGCACCAGTGCCGCCACTGGACCCACGGCCGCTGGTGACCATGGACGACATGGGCATGGGCGGCATGGACCATGGGGCGATGCAGGGCATGGACGACGACCCGATGCCAGGCATGGATCACAGCCAAATGCAGGGTATGGACCACAGCCAAATGCAAGGCATGGGCGCCATGCAATCCCATCCAGACACCGAGAACAACAACCCCTTGGTGGACATGCAAGCCATGAGCGTCAAGCCCAAGCTCGACGACCCGGGCATGGGCCTGCGCAACAACGGGCGCAAGGTGCTGGCCTACGCCGATCTGCGCAGCACCTTCGCCGACCCTGACGGCCGCGAGCCGGGCCGTACCATTGAGCTGCACCTGACCGGGCACATGGAGAAATTCGCCTGGTCGTTCAACGGCGTGAAATTCTCCGATGCCGCGCCGCTGCTGCTCAAGTACGGCGAGCGACTGCGCATCGTGCTGATCAACGACACCATGATGACCCACCCCATTCACCTGCACGGCATGTGGAGCGACCTGGAGGACGAGAACGGCCAGTTCATGGTGCGCAAGCACACCATCGACGTGCCGCCGGGCTCCCGGCGCAGTTACCGGGTCACCGCCGATGCCCTCGGGCGTTGGGCGTATCACTGTCACCTGCTGTTCCATATGGAGATGGGGATGTTCCGTGAAGTTCGGGTGCAGGAATGAGGAGTCGGATCATGACCACTGTTTTTCAATACCCCATGGCCGTCATCGCCAGCCTTACTCTCGGCGCCACGGCTTCGGCCTGGGCGGCCGGCAACGACATGCAAGGCATGGATCACAGCCAGATGCCGGGCATGGACCACAGCCAGATGCAAGGCATGGATTCGATGCAGGGCATGGAACCCATGCAGTCGACGCCGACCGCCAGCCGCACGCCGATCCCCGAGCTGACTGCCGCCGACCGCGCCGCCGTTTACGACGATCATGGCGGACACGCGGTGCATGACAGCGCCCTTAACTCATTCTTCCTGATCGACCAACTGGAGTGGCAAGACGCCGACGACGGCAGCGCCCTGAGCTGGGACGCTTCGGGCTGGATCGGCGGCGATATCGACCGTTTGTGGTTGCGCTCCGAAGGTGAACGCCTCAACGGCAAGACCGAAGAAGCCGAAGCTCAGGCCCTATGGGGTCACGCCATCAGCCCGTGGTGGGACGTCGTGGCCGGCGTGCGCCAGGACTTCAAGCCAGGCGATTCGCAAACCTGGGCTGCCTTCGGGTTGCAAGGGATGGCGCTGTACAACTTCGAAGCCGAGGCCACCGCGTTCGTCGGTGAAGGTGGCCAAAGCGCGGTGCGCCTGGAAGGCGACTACGACATCCTGCTGACTAACCGGTTGATCCTGCAGCCCACCGCCGAAGCCAATTTCCATGGCAAGGACGATCCCGCCCGCGGCGTCGGCTCAGGACTGTCGGACACCGAACTCGGCCTGCGGCTGCGTTATGAAATCCGCCGCGAATTCGCCCCATACATCGGCGTCACCTGGAACCGGGCCTATGGCAACACCGCCGACTACGCCCGTGAAGAAGGTGAAGATCGCAGCGAAGCACGCCTGGTATTGGGCCTGCGCATGTGGTTCTGACCCGCTGAGCTGTTTCACTAAAACTAAAAACCAGAGCTGTAGGAGTCCTTGCATGTCATTCATCAAAACCGCTGTCATTACCGTCGCGCTGTCCACAGGTCTATTGATCAGTGGCCTGGCCCAGGCGCACCCGAAGCTGCTGTCCTCCACCCCCGCTGAAGGCGCGCAAGGTGCGGCACCGACGAAAATCGAGCTGCATTTTTCCGAGAACCTGATGACCAAATTCTCCGGTGCCAAGCTGATGATGACCGAGATGCCCGGCATGACGGCCCACTCGCCGATGCCCATGCCGGCCAAGGTATCGGGCAGCGACGATCCCAAGACCATGGTCATCATCCCTAATGCCCCGCTCACCGCTGGTACTTACCAGGTCCAGTGGCGCGCGGTGTCATCCGACACTCACCCGATCACCGGCAACGTCACGTTCAAGGTGAAGTGATTCGATGAGCGACTCCATCAACATCGCCCTGCGCTTTGCCCTGTACCTGGATTTGATGTTGCTGTTCGGCCTGGCAGCTTTTGGTCTCTATAGCCTGCGAGGCCAGGAACGACAGTCAGGCGTGGTGTTGAACTTCAAGGCGTTGCTGCTGAGCACGGCGTTGCTTGGCGTGCTGCTGTCCGCAGCCTCCATGCTGTGCATGGCCCGCGCCATGAGCGGTGTTTCGGACTGGGCCGAGCTGTGGCCACACATTGAAATGATGATGTTCGAGACCGATGTGGGTTTGAGCTGGGACCTGCGGATCGCCGCGCTGGGGCTGGCCGGTTTCGCCGTGATGCTCGATAAACGTTGGCCGACCGCAAGCTTGGGGCTGGTCATGCTGGGCGGCGCCGTGGCGTTGGCGACGCTGGCTTGGGCCGGGCACGGCGCCATGGACGAGGGAGAGCGGCGCAACTGGCACTTCTTCACCGATTTTTTGCATTTATGGGCCGCGGGCGGCTGGGTCGGCGCCTTGGCCGCATTTGCCCTGCTGCTACGCCAGGCCGAACCCCGGCTGCCGGTACTGGCGCGGACGCTGACCGGGTTTGAAACGGCCGGGACGGTGATGGTGCTGGTGGTCGGCGTGACAGGGGTGGTGAATTACCTGTTCATCGTCGGCCCGAGTGTCGAAGGGCTGTCCGCCAGCACCTATGGTCAGTTGCTGATGCTTAAACTGATCTTGTTCGCGGCCATGCTGGTGTTCGCCGCGCTGAATCGTTTTCATCTCAGCCCCCTGCTGGAACAAGCCCGGCAGACCGGTGAACACAGCGTTGCGGTGAATGCGCTACGACGCAGCATGGTGCTGGAGTTCTGTGTAGCGGTGGTCATTCTGGGATTGGTGGCGTGGTTGGGCACACTGAGCCCGGTGATGGAGTAAGAGGCTGTGACTACATTGTGGCGAGGGAGCTTGCTCCCGCTGGGGCGCGCAGCGGCCCCTTGCGGTGTGTCAGGCAAAACCAGGGGGCTGCTTCGCAACCCAGCGGGAGCAAGCTCCCTCGCCACAGAAGCCCTCCGAACCATCTGATGGGGCGGCGTATTTAATTATTCAATAACCCCCGCCAGTTTTCAGTTTGCCCATGACGGGTCGCCCCAGCCTAAATGACGCTTTGTTAAGCCAAGGCGCTGTTATGGAAAACGTTCGAACCTCAAGCACCCACGCCGTCTGGCTGATGGTCAGCATCGTGTTGGTGGCGCTGAACCTGCGGCCCTCGATGGCGGCGGTCGGCCCCTTGTTGTCGGCTATTCGCGGCGAGGTGCCGTTGAGCTTCAGCACCGCCTCGCTGCTGACCATGCTGCCCGTCATGGCGATGGGCCTGGCGATGTTCCTGGGCATGCGCATCGCCCTGCGCATCGGCGAACACCGCACCATTGTCCTGTCGCTGCTGATCATCGGCATCGCCACAGCCTCGCGCTTGTACTTGGACAGTGCCGTCGAGCTGATCATCAGCGCGGTGTTGGCCGGGCTTGGCATCGCGCTGATCCAGGCGGTGATGCCGGCACTGATCAAGTCGCGCTACGCCGACAACGTCTCGCTGTTCATGGGCCTGTATGTCACGTCGATCATGGGCGGGGCGGCGATTGCGGCGTCGTTTTCACCTTTCGTGCTGTCGCAGACCGGCAGCTGGCGCATCGGCCTGGCAATCTGGGCACTGTTGGCACTGGTCGCCCTGGGTTGCTGGTACGCCCAACGCTCGGCCGTTACACCATTACCCGAGGCCCCTGCCCGGCAGCAAGAGTCATTCTTTAGCAACTCACGGGCTTGGTTGCTGGCGATCTTCTTTGGCCTGGGCACCGCCTCCTACACCTGCGTGCTGGCCTGGCTGGCGCCGTACTACGTGGAAAAAGGCTGGAGTGAACAGCACGCAGGCCTGTTGCTGGGGTTCCTCACGGCAATGGAAGTGTTGTCCGGCCTCGTCACCCCGGCGATCGCCAACCGCAGCCAGGATAAACGCCTGGTTCTCGCTGTTTTGCTGGCCCTGATCATCGCCGGTTTCTGCGGCCTGATTCTCAGCCCGGAACGCTTCAGCCTGTTGTGGCCATGCCTGTTGGGGTTGGGCATCGGCGGCCTGTTCCCAATGAGCCTGATCGTGTCCCTCGACCACCTGGACAACCCACGCCGGGCCGGTGGCCTGACGGCGTTCGTGCAAGGCATTGGCTACCTGATCGCCGGGCTCTCGCCGTTGATTGCCGGGATGATTCGCGATCAGTTGGGCAGTTTCGAATGGGCCTGGTGGTCACTCGCTGCAGTCATGGCTTTGATGCTCCTGATGGTCCTGCGCTTCAATCCCAAGCAATACGCGCGGCATATCAGCTAGTCGCCGGAGACAGACCCGCAAGACCAAGGGCTGCACAAAGTGCAGCCCTTGTTTTGAAACACTCCCCATGACCGCAGACCGACTTGCCCATCACGGCGTTCCGGTATGCACACAGGAATAAAACCTTGATCAAA
The DNA here is from genome assembly GCF_030064125.1 of Pseudomonas sp. G2-4. Taxonomy (NCBI): domain Bacteria; kingdom Pseudomonadati; phylum Pseudomonadota; class Gammaproteobacteria; order Pseudomonadales; family Pseudomonadaceae; genus Pseudomonas; species Pseudomonas sp. G2-4. Next base: position 5,134,055 of record NZ_CP125957.1, read on the forward strand.
CAAGTCGGTTTTGCAGCCGCTCACTGGGGCATGCTCATTTGGGCGATGCTGATCGCCTCATCTTTCCTGGCCGCGGCACAGGTCAGCCAGACCATCGATCCGATCTTGCTCACCGGTTTGCGACTGCTGTTTTCCGCACTGATGTTCCTGCCGCTGCTGCTCCTGAAAAACACCTCGCCCATCTCAATCAGAGGCCTTCTGGCCCATGCCGTGCTTGGCCTGCTGTTGGCGACCTACTTTGGTTCATTGTTCGAAGCGCTGCGCTACACCTCGGCCGTCAACACCGCGACGCTGTACACACTGGTGCCCTTGATGACCTTGTTTTTCGAGGTATTCCTGCTGCCCAACCCGAGCCTCAAGACCCGTTTGGTGCCCATGCTGGTCGCGGCAGTCGGCGCGATATTACTGACCCTCAAAGGCTCGGCCCCGGGACAATTGCCCGCGCTCTATCCGGTGCTGGTCTTCGGCGCCGGTTGCCTGGCGATGGCGCTGTATTCGCCCCTCAGCCAACGTTTCAAAAACTCGGTTTTGCAGGGACGGGATCCAGTGGCGATGACCTTCTGGAACATGTTGTTCGGTGCGCTGTTCCTGCTGGTGTTCTGCCTGTTCAGCGGCGGGTGGCGCAGCGGTCTGCAGCTGTCGACGCTGGACATCGGCTGGCTGGTGTACCTGGCCTTGTTCGGTACCCTCGCCACGTTCTGGCTGCTGCACCGGGCCATTGGGGTGATCGCGCCGTCCACGGTGATTTCCTACGTTTACCTCAACACCCTGTTCGTGACGGTGCTCCATTGGTTCTGGCTCGGGCAGCAACCGATGATGATCGAGATTATCGGCGCCGCGCTGGTGGGAGGCGGCATGCTGGCACTGGTGGTCAGCAGCCGTAATGCCAGGACCGTCACGGCTTGAGCCCCCTCAGTACGTCGATACCGGGCGAGGCGAAACCGGACTCCACCGCTCCAGTTCCCGTTCAAGGAAAGCCGCTACCGCCAACAACCGTTCCTCTTGCCAGTGAGGCCCGACAATCTGAATGCCGATGGGCATCCCAGTGGACGGGTCGACGCCAGCGCGGATCACCACTGCGGGCGAGCCGCTGAGACTGAACGGGAACACAAAGGCATACTGATCGCGGTCCTCCAGGGATTCCCCATGGCGGAACGCGACATCCGGGAAGACCGGACAGATGAACAGATCGTGCTGCTTGAAGAACTTCGCCAACTGATAGCGGAAGGTATCGATCATGATCCAGTCGCGCTTGACTTCATCAACGCTCAATTCCACGGCCTCGCTCATGTCCAGCAACTGAGCGATGGCCGGGGTAAAGCTGTGCTTGTTCATGGAGTCGAACAAACGTCGCCAGCCGCGTCCGGCGTCAGCACCCGTGATGAACACCCGCCACAGGACATCACAGGCTTCGTCGAGCATCGGCGGCGCGACCTCGCTCACCTGCGACACCACCGGGCTCAAGCACCGTTCGACCTGCTGCAACACCTGGCTCACCGCCGCGCTGACGGGAGTTCGGCTCGACGCCGAGAACAGCGCGATACGCAAGTCGGCCAGGGGCTCGCTGGCAGCGAACGGCACATCGACGGTGTCTGGATCATGGCCGTCGGCACCGCTGATCAGCGGACCGAGCAGCGCCAAGTCATCGACATAACGCCCCATCACGCCAAAGGCCGAGGTCAGGTGAAACAGCCCGGAACGGTCATTGGGAAACTGGCCGGTCAACGGCACCCGTCCCTGGGTCAGTTTCAGGCCGCAGATGCCATTGAAGTGCGCCGGAATCCGCACACTGCCGCAGGCATCGGACGCCAGCCCCGCTGGCGAGCACCCGGCGGCGATGGCTGCCGCTTCACCGCCACTGCTGCCTCCCGCCGAGCGAAGCAGATCGTGGGGGTTGAGGGTGCGCCCGTAGATCAGGTTCTCGGTCTCGAAGGCCATGCACAGTTCCGGCACATTGCTGATGCCCATAATGATCGCGCCGGCCTGCCGAAGTCGGGCGACAGCCGTCGCGTCCTCCTGACTGACATCCCCCATCAACTCACCCACGCCGCGGGACATCTTGAATCCGCGAACATGCAGGACGTCTTTGACAGTGATGGGGATGCCGTGCAGCGGACCGCTGATCTGGCCGAGGCGCGCCATCTCATCAGCCTCACGGGCCTGGCGGCGCAGTTCTTCGACCGGCGCCAGCTGGATCAAGGCGTTGATCTGCTGGTTACGCTCAGCGATGCGTTGCAGGTAGAACTCCAGCAAGGTAACGCTGGTCAGCGCGCCACGGCGCAGCAGACCAGCCATTTCCCGCAGGGTCAGCGTGTCAGGATTGAACATGCTCATGAGGCCCTCTTGCTGCGTAGCCATCTGTTGGGTAACTGGTACATATTGCGCACCACCAGGGAAAACGCCTTCACCGCCAGCGCCGGACGCCGGTCGATGGCCTCCAGGGCCTCTTCGATCATCGTCAGGACATGGCGCAACGCTTCAGGCGTGATGTTCAGCGGCGGATAGAAGCGCAGCACTGGGCGCGTGGCCTTTTCATTCATCGAATGCCCGGCATGCACGCCACGCTTGCCCAGCTCCATGCTCATCAAGGCCTCATAGACCGAGCCGCGCAGGCGCAAGCCCGTCATCAAGCCAACGCCCGGTACGTCCTCGACAATGTGCGGATAGCGCAGGGCCAGCCGTTGCAGGCCGTGACGCAACAACCCGCCGTTGACCCGCGACTGCTCCACCAGATTGTGTTGCTCGATGTAATCGATGGCCGCGAGCGCCGACGCGCAGGCCACCGGATGCCCGCCGTTGGTTCGGGTGTCAGGCTCGATTTCACTGAGGGGGTACTGGGTGGCCAGGCGCTGGCTGTACAGGGCGCAGGCAAACGAGGTATAGCCGCCGGTCAGGCCCTTGGAGAGGATCATGATGTCGGGAACCACTTCGTCATATTGCACGGCGAACCATTTGCCGCAACGGCCGAAACCGGTCTGGATTTCATCGGCCACCAACAGGGTGCCGGTGGCATCGCACAAGGCCCGGATGTTGGCCATGTAGCCCACTGGGGGCACCTGCAAATGAGCACCGCCCAGAATCGGTTCGACGTACACCGCACACACGCCCTCGCCCACGGCGTTTTGCAGGGCGGCGAAATCGCCGTAGGGCACGCAGGTCACTTCGGGAGGATCAATACCGTAACTGCCGTGGTTCTGTTGCTGGCCCAAAATGCTCATCGCCGCCAGGGTCTTGCCATGGTAGGAGCCGCTCATCACCACGATGCCGCGCCGTTGGGGCTGGATCCGCAGCACATAGCGCAGGCTCTGTTCGACCGCTTCGGCGCCCGAGACCATGAACTGCACATCGCCCCACTCCCCCGGCACCAATTGGCACAGCCGCTCGGACAGCGAGTCCTGAAGCGGGTGGCGCCGGCCTTCCGGCACCCAGGCCATCTGGTTCAATTGCGCCTGCACCCGCTCACGCACCGTCGGATTACGATGCCCGACGATGAACACCCCATAGCTACACGCGCAGTCAATGAAGCGCTTGCCAGTGTGATCGGTGACGTGGATGCCATCGGCCTGTTGCTCGACGCTGGTCTTGCCCAGGCGATACAACTTGGCCGCCGAGGCGCTCCAGTGCCGCTGGCAGTCATCCAGCAGTTGTTCATGCGGCCTGAGTAAGGACATGGCTTAACGTTTCCTTGATGAGTTGGGCGGCACGTTGAATGTATTCGGGACGCGCGGTGATCGGGCAGCGCAAAATCAATTCGCGGCCACGGGGTACGCTGACGTAGACACCTTGCCGGTAAAGCGCCTCGCACAGCACCGCCGGCTGCAGCCCGTCGGCCAGCGGCAGGCTGACCCAGGCGCCCACGGCCACCGCGCCGAAGCCAGCCAGGGCTTGCGCCAGGCGCTGGCCGTTTTCCTGGCATTGGCGGGGCGAGTCGTGGGCTTGCACGTAATCCAGCGCGGCCAGGGCCGCCACGCAGGCCATTGGGTTACCGGCGGTGGTGCTGCCGTGTTTGGCCGGGCTGCTGCGCCCATAGACCTGCCAGGCCATGCGCTCGCTGCAGGTATAGGTGCCGATGGGAATCGCACTGCCGCCCAGGGGGCCGCCGAGCACGACAATGTCCGGAACGGGGCGATACCGCTGGAAACCGAACAGCGAACCCAGGCTGCCGAGGCAACTGTGGGTATCGACGGCGATGACCGGTGCCGACGCCTGTGCCGCACGAGCATGCAACTGCTCGATCAAGGCCGGTTCAAGCAATTGCAGTCGGCCGTTTGCATCCGTGCGGGTGTTGCTGTGGCACACCGCAAAGCAATCGCCCCAGTCCACCGCATCCAGGTCCGCGAGATGACGAATCGCCGCGCGCTTGAACCCCAGGAAACTCTGCAGGCCGAGATCGTCTTGCGCCGCATTGAGGCAACGCCCGTAGGTCAGCGAGCCGTAATCGCCGCCTTGGACAAACACGATGGTGTTGCCCTTGGGCTTGAGCCCCTTGCACAACTTCAAGGCCCCCTCAAAAGCCTCGTCGCCGGAGCTGCAGACATAAGAGCTGGCCAGCGGCGCAGGCAGCAACTCGGCCAAGCGTCGGCACAAGGCAATCAACGGCTCGGACATCAGTACCCGATTGGACAGGCCCATGATCTCTGCCTGGCGACTGACCGCCTCGATCACGGGTGGCACCTGAAAGCCGAACCCGCCGGTCAGGTCGATGATCTGCCGACCATCGCCGTCGGAGTAGCTCTCGTACTGCCCTGCGAGAATATAGTTGTCGTGCTTCATGGGATCTCTCATCGATAGCTCAAGGCGTTGAAAATGCGCCGACGCTCATCGACGATGGTTTCCCGACCGTGCATGACCCGACGGTTGTCGATCATCACCATGTCGTGGTCGCGCCAGCCAACCGGGCAGGTGTGTTGGGCAGACACCTCGGCGATCTCAGCCAGATACTCGGCGGGAATCGGCTGCCCGGCCAGCGTGTCGATCACCGGTGCCTCGTAATTGAAGGATGGCCCCAGGATGCTGTTGGCAAAGGCCGGACGCTGGCTGAAGGCGGACGTCAGGATCGCTGACGTGCTGAAGGCGTAATGGATCGAATCATCGGCCGGGTTGAAAGAGATCAGGGTTTGCGGATCATCACCGATGATCTGCAACAGATCCTCGATAGCGACAGCTGCCGGATCCGACAACGTCGGCGAGTAGTGACACACCAGCCGGCGCCATTTTTCCCCTGCCACCGTGCGGCTGTAGCGAATGGGGTTTTCTTCGAAGAAACTGCGGCAGCCCGGGGAGAGCTTCGCTAGCACCCGTTCGCCGTCGCACAACGTCGTTTGCGAACCCTTGCGCGGCGCTTCCTGGCAATAGAACCAGGTCATGTCCGGCCAGAACGGCGAGTTACCATTTTCGCAATGCAGGCCCACCGCCTGGCGCCCGGCATCCACCAACTGTGCCGCGCCACCGACCATGATCCGCGCCGGATCCAGGCTCAGTCGCGAACTGTTTTGCTTCACGTATGCACTGAAGTCTTCGGCAGTGTGAATGCAGTTGCGAAACAGCACGACACCGTAGTGCCCCAGCAGCTCATACAGCTCGGCCTTGCCCAGGCTGGCGAAGTGGTGCGACTCGACGATGGAAACGTCAGGGTTCTCAAAGTGAAAGGCAGGTGTGCTCATTGGATGCATTCCTTTGCAGAGTGGAAAAAACATGGGCGATGTCGGCGCGTTTCGGCCGGCCGGTGACGGTATAAAGCTGCTCGATCAGCGGGTCGTCGCGGGTCAACAACCAGAGTCGGTTCGGTCGTTCGATGTCGGAGAAACGTCCCGCCGACCAGGCAAGCAGCTCCTCGCGCGCGGGGGTCGACTCCACGCACAACAACGCCACCAGACCGTCGCGATCATCGAAAAACACGGCGGCGTCGTTCACGCCCGGGTATTTGCGATACTCCAACTCAACCTGCTCGGGGCTGACGTTGCGGCCGTTGGGCAGGCAAATCACGTTCTTCTTGCGCCCGTGCACGTAGAGATAGCCATCGGCATCCAGCGACCCCAGGTCACCGGTGTCCATCCAGCCGTCGCCGGACATGGAGCAGGCGCTGGGGTCGGTGCCCGAATAGCCGCTGAACAGCGAGCTGCTCTTGACCTCGATGGTCTGGTCGGCGCCGATACGCACCTGGACATGGGGCAACGGCTGGCCGACGCTGCCAAGGCGTTGCTGCTCAGCAGTGTTCATGCTGACCACCGACGCGTTCTCCGAAAGCCCGTAGCCCTGGTACACCGCGATGCCTTGCTCAGCCAGGCCGCGTAGCACATCGATACTCACCGCCGCACCGCCGCAGGTGATGTGCGCGCCCGACTTCAGGTAACGCGCCAGCCGTTCGCCCGGCTCGCTCCCTTCGTTCATCTGCTCCAGGAAGCGATTGACCATGACCGGTGGGACCGTCAGGGCCGTTGGTTGGACTTGCAGGATCCAATCCACCAGGCGCTGCGGCGAAGCGCCGGGCTCGCCGAGCAAGGGTTCGTCCGGCGGCAAAAAATGCACGGTCCCGCCAGCCAGCAGCGGCAGATACGCGGCGGTCACTTGTTCCAGCAACAGACTCAAGGGCACCAAAGACAAATAACGACGATGGGCATTGGCGGGCATGCGTTGGCGCAACGACGCCAATACCGCGCCGACCGCCTGGGTACTCAGCCGCACCCCTTTCGGCCGGCTGGTGGTGCCCGAGGTGTGGATGACTTTGCAGATCCAGTCGCCCTCACTTTCCGGCGTATAGAGCAGCGGCTGCTCGAGCACCGGCTCGTTGATGCGTTGCAAACGGCTGTCGGGAAAATCCAACTTCCAGCGTTGTGCCAGGGTTCCCTGCCCTGCGGCATCGACCAGAAACCCATCGCAACTCCCAGCCAGGTGCTCAGCCTGGGATTGGCTGAACGCCAGCGGCAACGGCAGCGCAGTGATTCCGGCGAACAGGCAGGCCAGGTCGGCCACCAGCCAGTCACTGCTGTTGCGCGTCGCAATCCCCAATACCACTTGATCGCCTTGGGCCCGGCTTGCAAAACGCCGCTGCAGTGTTGCCGCCAGATTGAGCGAGCGATGTTCCAGCTCGCCATAAGTCAACGCCACCGGTTCATTGCCTGCTGGCGACCAGTCAACCGCACAGATGGCCTGGCGATTGTCTTGTAACGCACGTTGCAACTGGCTGATAAATCCACTGCTCATGGCTGCGCCCTCGCCAGAGAATCGCTGGGCAATTGAGTGAATGAGGTATTGAGGGTCATGGCGGCGAAACGTGAACGTTGTGGGTCCACCCGGATAAAGCCCGTGACGGGCAACTTGGCGTAATAGCTCCCCCATTTCTTGCTGCCGTCATCGGCCAGGCGCGTGGGGTCTGCGGTCAACAGCGGCTCGAAATCGATCTGGCAACTTTCCATCATTTGCCGAACCCGAGGTGTCACCGTGCACAACAGGTAATGCCCACCCATGCACCAGGACAACAAGGGAATCATGTTGACCAGAATCATTCCGGCCGTCAGGTGATGGGAAATCAGGTTACCGATCTCGACAATGTTCGAGCGATCAATGGTTTTCTCGAAGCGCCGGGACAATATCTCGTTTATCGGGTGTGTCAGGTATTGCTCGGAAAACAGTGTGCGATGGTCCGCAAACGTAATACCGGCGCACGCAAGAATACGATCTGCCGGATCCTGAGTAACCGCAAAGTATTGCGGGTTCGGTTCAACCGAAGCGGAATAAGAACTGCGAAATTTTTCCTTCACTACTTCTGTGGCTTGCACCCATAACGGCGTCTTAGTTTCAGCGACACGTATTTGCATTTTGTCCTCCTCCGTCCTTGTGCAGGATTCCTGTAAAAAGCGAGGCGAGCATATTGGGGAAAACTCCTACAGACCATTTAAAAAGTAAATTGCATCCGCTAATATGTAAATAAACGTCTTTGTCATAAAAACATAGGACGCTAGTCCATGGATTACGCCAAGAAGGATCTTATGCTCAATAGTAATTTGCTTAGAAAGCTGGACATGCAGGACTTGATGGTGTTTGTCGCGGTGTACGAGCAGAGCAGCGTCACCGAGGTATCCGAGGCCCTTTGCGTCAGCCAGTCGACCGTGAGCTATTGCTTGAAGAAGCTGCGCACGAGCTTCGAAGATGAACTTTTTGTTAATACCCGTAGTGGCATGCTGCCTACCGGCAAGGCCACCGCCATGTACAGCCACATACTGAAGATTCTCAAAACAATCAATATATGCCATTCCGGAATTCAGACTTTTGACCCAACCCAGAAAGAAATAACATTCAATATTTGCGCACCTGAGTACTTTGAGCTTCTTATACTGCCAACATTAGTCAAATCTTTTATCGGCAGTCGCTTTCCCGTCATCATTAACATAACGAAATTTCACCGAGATATTCCAGCCGAAGAACTGATGGATGGCCGCTTCGACCTGGTCATTTGTTTCGGCCCCAACTTCCATCGTGGAACCAAAGGTTTGCGCTCGCAAGTATTGCTGGAAGATGAGTTGATTTGCGTGGTCGACAAGAAATTCACAGGGCCCGAGGAGGCATTCAATCTGGAGACGTTTGCCGCGTGCCAGCATGTCTTTCCAACGCCCTGGACATCGGACACCAACATGATAGATGGATGGCTCGGTCGGCAAGGCTACAACCGACAGATTGTCGCCCGGGCCAACAGCTACGTGGCGGCACTCAATATGGTCACCGGGACCGACTTCATCCTGACCCTGCCTCGACGTATTCAGGCGCTGACCTGCGACGAAGACAAGTACGGCCTGCGCCAGCCACCGCCGGGCCTGCCGAACTTCACGCTGGATATGATGTGGAGCGAGAAACCGAGCCAGGACAGCGCCAACACCTGGTTTCGCGAGCAGATCGTAAAAGTATGTGCCGAGGACGGCCTGCTTTAATCAGCCCGGGAACCACTCGACTCATCGAGTGGTTCTGGCTTCGACCGTCGACTTTATTCCAGGCAAAAAAAAATCCGGAAATCCTCACTTTCGTGGGCCTTCCAGACTTTTAAAACTGCTAAAAATGGTGGGTCGTGTGGGATTCGAACCTACGACCAATTGGTTAAAAGCCAACTGCTCTACCAACTGAGCTAACGACCCGCTGTGTGGTGGCGCGTATAATACTGATTTCTAAGGACTATTCAACACTTAATTTGAAATAAATCAAAAATAAAGGGTTGGATCGCTCACGCCCGCGGTTGCGAAGCCTTCTGCACGCAAGCGGCAGCTGTCGCATTTGCCGCAGGCACGGCCCTGATCATCGGCCTGGTAGCAGGAAACGGTCAGCCCATAGTTCACGCCAAGCTTCACACCCGCCCTGACGATGTCGGCCTTGCTGAGATTCTGCAGCGGCGCCTGGATGCGGAAACCCTGCCCTTCTACACCGGCCTTGGTCGCCAGATTGGCCATGCGCTCAAAGGCTTCGACAAACTCCGGACGGCAATCCGGATAGCCGGAGTAATCCACGGCGTTGACGCCAATGAAAATGTCACGAGCACCCAGCACTTCGGCCCAACCCAGCGCCAGGGACAGGAACACGGTGTTACGTGCCGGCACATACGTCACCGGAATGCCTTCACTCGGCGCCTCGGGTACGTCGATGGAGCTATCGGTCAAAGCCGAACCGCCAATGCCGTTGAGGTTAAGGCCGATCACCTTGTGTTCTACCACGCCCAAATCCCGGGCAACCCGTTCAGCGGCGTGCAGTTCGACGCGATGGCGCTGGCCGTAGTCGAAACTCATGGTGTAGCAACGGTAGCCTTCGGCGCGGGCCATGGCCACGACCGTCGCCGAGTCCAGCCCCCCGGACAACAGGATGACCGCACGTTTTTCAGCAATGTTCGAGTGTTCCGTCATATCAGCGCCCCGGCTCGTCGTTCCAAAGATATTTATGCAGCTGCAATTGCAGGCGCACCGGCAGATTATCCGCCACCACCCAGTCCGCCAGATCCCGAGCGTTCAGGTCGTGATGGCTCGGCGACAACAATACCTCGCCGGCCCGTTGGTCGAGCCCGTATTGAATCAGCTTGGACACGGCCCAGTCGTAGTCTTCCCGCGAACAGATCACGAACTTGACCTGGTCGTTGGGCGTCAGCAGCTCAATATTCTCATAACGGTTGCGGTGCGCTTCCTTGGAACCTGGGGTTTTCAGGTCCACTACACGACTGACGCGCGGGTCGACGGCCGAGATGTCCAAGGCGCCGCTGGTTTCCAGGGAAACCTCATAGCCGGCATCGCACAACTGCTTGAGCAAAGGAATGGCGTTGGGTTGCGCCAGTGGCTCGCCGCCCGTGACGCAGACGTAGCGCGGGCGATAGCCGGCCACTTGCTCAAGGATATCGTCGAGGGTTCGCAAGGTGCCGCCGCTGAACGCGTAGGCACTGTCGCAGTATTGGCAACGCAACGGGCAACCGGTGAGGCGCACAAAAACCGTGGGCAGCCCAGCCGTTCGCGTTTCACCCTGCAACGAGTAAAAAACTTCGGTGATTCTCAATGTGTCTTGCATAGTCGCCACGGGCGTAACAGCTAAACAGGCTGTCCGCCTCCGTCAGGCACTTCAAGGAACCCCGCCAACGCGCAGATCCCAAAAAGCGTGTTTCATAAAAAGGGCGTGAATTCTAACGAAAAAACCCGCGACAAGCGCGGGTTTCTTCAAAGCAGGTCAAACCAGCTTACATGCGTTGCAGATCACGCTGGGCCAACTGAGCGGCGGATGTACCCGGGTATTGGGCCACCACCTGCTGCAGAATGCCTTTTACCTTGTCAGTGTGACCGAGGCGGCGCTCTACGTCAGCGAGCTTGTACAGTGAATCCGGCACCTTGGCGTGCTTGGGATACAGCTGCGAAACCTTGGCGAACGCCTGGCCGGCGCCTTGCAGGTCGCCCTTGGCCAGGTTCACTTCGCCCAACCAGTACTGGGCGTTGCCCGAATACTGGCTGTTTGGGTATTTGCGCAGGAAAGCGGCAAAGGCTTGGCTGGCTTTGTCGAAATCCTTGGCCTTGATCAGGTCGAAGGCAGCATCGTAATAGAGCTTTTCCTTCGCCGGATCAGCCGGTTCGCCACCGGCGGCCGGTGCTGGAGCAGTTGCCCCAGCGCCTGCGGCTGCACCGGGGGCGTTCAAATCGCCACCGGCAGGAGAATTCTCAGGAGTCGCGGCAGGTGCAACACCGGTTCCTATGCGCCGATCAAGATCCTGGTATCGCTCCAGGTTTTCCTGCTTCATGCGCGAAACATCATTTTGCAGTTCTTCGATCACACCCTGTTGGCGCGAGATCTGATCCTGCATTTGCTGCAGTTGGTTGAACAGCTGGCCCTGTGCCGAGACAGGGGCCGAAACCCCTCCCCCGGCATAGGCGCCGTTCGTACCGTAACCTGCAGGCGGATAACTGCTCCCGCTATTGTCATAGCCGGTTTGGTTATCGACCACAGGAACCGCAGCCCACGCCGCAAGCGGCGCGAGGCTGAGAGCCAGAACAGTTACAGCACGACGGCACGTTCGCATGACGAATTACTTACGCAGTTCGACGCGACGGTTTTGAGCCCAGGACTGCTCGTCGTTGCCGGTAGCAACTGGACGCTCTTCGCCGTAGGAAACCAGTTCCAGCTGAGCTGGGGAAACGCCTTGCAGTACCAGGTAGCGTTGAACGGCTTTCGCACGACGCTCGCCCAGTGCCATGTTGTACTCACGAGTACCACGTTCGTCGGTGTTGCCTTCCAGAACAACGCGAGCGCCGTTTGCTTTCAGGTCTTTGGCGTGAACGTCCAGAGCGCGCATGGCTTCTGGCTTCAGGTCCGAGCTGTCGTATTCGAAGTAGAAGGTGGTGATTGCGCGCAGAGCAGCTTCTTCGCTCAGGGAGCCATCAACAGCACCAGTGTTAGCGCCGTAACCAGCGTTTGGATCAACAGCGCCTTCACCGGCGTTGTCGCCGCCTTTGGACGAGCAACCTACAGCTACAGCCATGGCCAGAGCCAGCGCAGCAAATTTACCAAACTTCAGCATTTCCATCGTGAAACTCCTAATGAACCCCAGTGTGTTAAGTAAAACGTATTGCGCCGCGTCAGTTCAGGTAAGGGGACCAGGACGGTTCTCTGACTTCGCCTTGTGCGGTAGGAAGCGGGAGCCTCACGCGTCCATTAATGGACACGAGCATCAAGACTCCCCGGCCCTGCTGGCGGGTGGCGTAGATTACCATGGTGCCGTTGGGCGCAACAGTAGGTGACTCGTCCAGAGTGCTATCAGTGAGGATTTTTACACTTCCGCGCTGCAAATCCTGGGCCGCCACCTTGAAATTAGTGAAACCGTCCTGGCGATGGATCATCACCAGGGTCTTTTCGTCCGCCGACAGCTTCGGGTTGGCGTTGTAGTTACCGACGAACGTCACGCGCTCTGCACCGCCACCGCCAGCACTGGTCTTGTAGATCTGCGGCTTGCCGCCACGGTCGGAGGTGAAGTAGATGGTCGAGCCATCCTTGCCCCAGAACGGTTCGGTGTTGATGCCCGGACCGTTGGTCACGCGGGAGATCGAACGCGAAGCCAGGTTCATCACGTAGATGTCCGGGTTACCGTCCTTGGACAGCACGAACGCCAGGCGAGTACCGTCCGGCGACCAGGCTGGCGCGCCGTTGAGGCCTTCGAAGTTGGTGATCTGCTCGCGGCGACCGGTGTCGATGTGCTGCATGAAGATGCGCGGACGCTTCTGCTCGAAAGAGACATAGGCGATGCGCTTGCCATCAGGAGCGAAACGCGGCGACAGGATCGGCTCGCGCGATTGCAGCAGGGTCACTGCACGGGCGCCGTCATAGTCCGAGCGCTGCAGGGTGTAGCGGGTGTTGTTCTCGGAGAAGCGCTCTGCCGTCACGTAGAGCATGCGAGTGGAGAACGCGCCCTTGATGCCGGTGAGTTTCTCGAACGACTGGTCGGCGATGTAGTGCGACATGTCACGCAGTTGATCGACGCTGCCCGACACGCTGCCGGTCAGCACTTGCTGCTCGGTGGCGACGTTGAACAGGGCGTATTGGACCTGCAGGCGACCGCCGGCCGGAACGATGCTGCCGACCATGATGTACTGGGCGCCCAAGGCCTTCCAGTCACGGTAGATGACTTCGCTGGCCTGGGTCGGCAGGCTGATCATGTTCTGTTTCGGAATCGGCGCGTAGTAACCCGAGTTGCGCAGGTCATTGCCGATGATCTCTGCCATGTCGTCCGGCAGGACGCTACCGCCCTGCCAGCCGAACGGTACGACGGCGATCGGGGTAGCCCGGTCGCTGCCGCTGGTGACCAGAATGTTCTTTTCCTCTGCTACCGCTATCCCTGCCAGGCAGCAGATAACGACAAGCATTCCTCGAAGAAGGTTTCTCACAAGGCTAGATCCTCAGGTGTGAATGTCATCTTGAATGAACGATAGGGAGCAAAGTCGCTCGGTTTCATTCCTTGCATTTCCGTCAATCGTCCAATGTTCTTGACCGCTGCGACCGCCGAGGCGTCGAACGGACCGTCACCGCTGGACTTGGCGACGCTGACCGAGGTAACCGTACCGTCGGGCAACATGCCGATTTGCAATACTACCGTCATGCCTTTACGTGCCGAAGGTGGACGAGCCCAGCCTTCTGCTGCACGAATCCGGATCAGGTCGTCATAATCGCCTGCCACTTGATCGCCGACCTCATCCGCCTTGGTCGCCTCACGCTCAGTCGTGTCCGAAAGCAGGTCTGCCAAGGCCTGGGCCTTCTTGTCTTCGGCAGATTTACGCGCTGCATCCTGGGCCTTTTTCTTGGCGGCGTCAGCGGCGGCTTTCTTCTTCGCGTCCTCGGCGACTTTCTTTTTCGCCTCGTCAGCTTCAGCTTTTTTCTTGGCGTCTTCGGCCGCTTTCTTCTTGGCGTCCTCGACGATCTTTTTCTTCGCTGCTTCAGCGGCCGCTTTCTTGGCCTCTTCTTCAGCGGCTTTCTTGGCTTCTTCTTCGGACTTCTTCTTGGCTATATCAGCCAATTGTTTCTCTTCGGCCTTTTTCGCCTCGGCGGTTTTCTTCGCTTCGTCGGCTTTCTTGGCTTCGTCAGCCTTTTTCGCCTCGTCCGCTTTCTTCGCCTCGTCGGCCTTCTTGGCTTCCTCGGCCTTTTGAGCCGCGTCCTCTTTCTTTTGTTCCGCAGCCTTTATCGCTTCCTGCTCGACCTTCTTCTGTTCCAACTGCTCGACTTCAGTCTGGCGCGCGGCGGTTTTCTTCGCCTCACCCGCAATCTTCTGATTGGTCTGGGTGGTGGCCGGACTTTTCGATTTAAGCTGGTAAAGGGTCGCCTGCACGATCGGCTTGGCCGGCGGCAGCTCCGGGGTCATGGCGAAACTGACGAACAGCATGCCGAACACCAGCACATGCAGGCCGATTGCCAGGACACTAGGCCAGAAGAAGCTTTCCGAGGCGGACGGCTCTCGCTGTTGCTGCATCAGGGCGCCTCGGTGATCAAGCCAACGTTACCGACCCCGGCTTTCTGCAGACCGCCCATGGCGCCCATCACGGCACCGTAGTCGACGGTCTTGTCGCCGCGAATGAAGACCTGGGTGCGCTTGCCGTTACCGTTGCCGGCATTGATGATCTTGGTCACCGCGTCGGTCATCTGCGGCAAGGTCATGGCCCGGTCCTGCTGCTTCTCGGTGTCGACTTCGCTGCCAAGGTTCCAGTAATAGGTCTTGTCAGCCTTGATCGAAATGGTCAGGACCTGGGTGTTATTGTCCTGCGGCAAGGCTTCGCTGGAAACCTTGGGCAGATCGACCTTCACGCCCTGATTGAGCATGGGCGCGGTCACCATGAAGATGACCAGCAGCACCAACATCACGTCGATGTAGGGCACCACGTTCATCTCGGCGACCGGCTTGCGCTTTTTTCGGGCTCGAGCGATTAAAGCCATTGGGAAATACCTGCTTATTCTTCGCTGGTGTGCACTTTGCGGTGCAGGATCGCCTGGAATTCATCGGCGAAGGTGTAGTAACGGCCAGTCAGCGTTTCGCTGCGGGCGGCGAAGCGGTTGTAGGCAATAACAGCCGGGATGGCCGCGAACAGACCGATAGCGGTGGCGATCAGTGCCTCGGCGATACCCGGGGCCACGGTGGCCAGGGTCGCTTGCTGGGCGGAAGCCAGGCCACGGAAGGAGTTCATGATCCCCCACACGGTGCCGAACAGACCGATGTACGGGCTGACCGAACCGACAGTAGCCAGGAACGACAGGCCTTGTTCGAGTTTTTCTTCCTCGCGGGAAATGGCGACGCGCATGGCACGGGCCACGCCTTCCATCACCGCTTCCGGGTCAACACCGGGCTGCTGGCGCAGACGGGAGAACTCCTTGAAGCCGGCACGGAAGATCTGCTCCACGCCCGAATCCGGGTCCGGGTTGCTGCCGGCCTGGCGGTAGAGTTTGGACAGGTCGATGCCGGACCAGAAGCGCTCTTCGAAGCTCTCCAGGGCACGGCGACCGGCACGCAGCATGTTGCTGCGCTGAAAGATCATGATCCATGAGGTCACCGATGCGGCTACCAGGATCAGCATTACCAGTTGCACCACGACGCTGGCATTGCTGACCAGGCTCCACATGGAGGAATGGTCGACGACGTTAGCTTCCACGCTTTATCTCCTGCTCTGAGTGTGTACCCGCGCCGCTCACGCCGGCAAAGGCCGCACGTAGAGTTTCGGGAATGGCCCGGGGTTTCAAACTATGGGTGCGCACACAGGCCACCAAAAACTGCCCTTCGCAGAGCAGCACATTATCCGTAGCCCGCCTGACCTGCTGCTTGAAACGCAGGCTGACACGGTTCAATTCGATGACATCGGCACTTACCAGAAGCTCGTCGTCCAGTCGCGCCGGCGCGTGATAGCGCGCTTCGCTGGAATGCACGACGAATAACAGGTCCTCCCCTGCCAGCGCGGATTGGGCAAAACCCAGTTCCCGCAGCCGTTCGGTTCGAGCCCGTTCCATAAACTTGAGGTAATTGACGTAGTAAACGATGCCGCCGGCATCGGTGTCCTCGTAATAAACGCGACAGCGATGTGCGAACGACTCCAGCCCGTTTTGCGCGCGCATACTCTAGTGCTTACTCCTCAGGTTGCCAATCGGCCAGGCAACTGTTTTTTCATTCTCGAATGCATTGACGCTCCGGGTGTCGTCTGGGACAGCACGAACCCGGAAAAAGTCGCTGCACGGAGCTCGTTCAATCGTCCACGGCATCGAGGAATTCGTCTACCACCGGCATCTCACCCATTCGTGTCGGGATGTTTAAGCCGAAATGCAAATAAGCATGGCGGGTCACCACGCGTCCACGGGGGGTGCGCATGATGTAGCCCTGCTGAATCAGGTACGGTTCCAGCACATCTTCAATGGTGTGGCGCTCTTCGCTGATGGCCGCGGCCAGGCTGTCCACGCCCACCGGGCCACCGTCGAATTTCTCGATCATGGTCAACAGCAGGCGCCGGTCCTGATGGTCGAAGCCGCGCTCATCGATGTCCAGCAGGTTCAACGCCAGGTCGGCGATCGGCTTGGTGATGTGCCCTTTGGCCCGGACCTCGGCGAAATCGCGAACCCTGCGCAGCAGCCGGTTGGCGATCCGCGGCGTGCCCCGGGCCCGACGGGCGATTTCATAAGCGCCGTCCGGATCCAGCGGCAAGCCAAGGATGCTCGCCGAACGACTGACAATCGTCGCCAGGTCCGCGTTGTTGTAGAACTCCAGCCGCTGGACGATACCGAAACGGTCGCGCAGCGGGTTGGTCAGCATGCCGGCGCGGGTAGTGGCGCCCACCAGGGTGAAGGGCGGCAGGTCCAACTTGATGGAGCGCGCCGCCGGCCCTTCGCCGATCATGATGTCGAGCTGGAAATCCTCCATGGCCGGGTACAGCACTTCCTCGACGATCGGCGACAAGCGATGGATTTCGTCGATGAACAGCACGTCATGAGGCTCAAGATTGGTCAGCAGCGCCGCCAGGTCGCCCGGCCGCTCGAGGACCGGCCCGGACGTGCTCTTGATCGACACGCCCATTTCCTGGGCAATGATGTTGGCCAGGGTGGTCTTGCCCAGTCCCGGCGGCCCGAAAATCAAGGTGTGGTCCAATGACTCGCTGCGCCCACGGGCCGCCTGGATGAACAGCTCCATCTGCTCGCGCACGGTCGGTTGACCGATGTAGTCGGCCAGGCTGACGGGACGAATCGCCCGGTCCTGGATTTCCTCGCGGTCACGGGGCGCGCCCGTGGCGGCGATCAGACGGTCAGCTTCAATCACTTAAATCATTCCCTTCAGGGCACGACGAATCATATCTTCAGTGCTCAAGCCTTTTTCCTTGATAGCGGAAATCGCCTTGCTGGCTTCCTGCGGCTTGTAGCCCAGGGAGATCAGCGCGGTCACCGCATCGTTTTCGGCGCTGGCCGCTGACAGAGACGCGTCCGGCTGGTTAGGCTGATTCGGTACTAGGGCGAACATCGCCGGCACGGCTTCCCAGGCCTTGAAGCGGTCCTTGAGCTCGACCAACAGGCGCTCGGCGGTTTTCTTGCCGACACCCGGCACCTTGGTCAGGGCCGAGGTGTCCTGGGACTGCACGCATCGCACCAGCTCGTCGACTTCCAGGCTCGACATCAAGGCCAGGGCCAGTTTCGGGCCGACACCGTTGAGGCGGATCAACTCGCGGAAGAAATCCCGCTCGCGCTTGCCGACGAAGCCATAGAGTAACTGCGCATCCTCGCGCACGACCAAATGGGTGTGCAGCGTCAGCGGCTCACCGACCGACGGCAAGCGATACAGCGTGGTCATGGGCACTTCCAGCTCATAGCCGAGCCCGTTTACATCCAGAATCAGGTGCGGCGGCTGTTTCTCAGCCAGGGTGCCGCGCAAGCGTCCAATCACGTTTCAGATCCTTGGGCGTAGGCCAGCCGCTGGCTGGCGAGTAACAGCCGGAGCAGAAACGCCGACAACACAGGCGAAAAATGCTCGGGCTCACGAAAGATTGCGCTGATGCTATCAGAGACGCAGGCGCCCGCCACGACTGCGTGCAGCTCCCAGACCGTGAGGCAACAAACTGGAACGGGTATGGGCATGGCAAATGGCGATGGCCAGGGCGTCGGAGGCGTCGATCTGCGGCTTGCTGACCAGCTTCAACAGATGCATCACCATCATCTGCACCTGCTCCTTGTTGGCCGCCCCCGTTCCGACGACCGCCTGCTTGACCTGGGTTGCCGTGTATTCGGCGATCTCCAGGCTTTCCTCGGCACCGGCGACGATCGCCGCGCCCCGGGCCTGCCCCAGTTTCAGGGCAGAATCGGCGTTGCGCGCCATGAACACCTTTTCGATGCCCATGGTGACCGGGCCATAGGTCTGGATGACCTCGCGCACGCCGCGATAAACGATCTGCAGGCGCTCGTGCAGCTCGCCGGCCCCCGTGCGGATGCAGCCGGACGCAACGTACACGCAGCCGCGCCCGGTATCACGAACCACGCCGTAGCCGGTGATGCGCGAACCGGGGTCGATGCCAAGGATTAAAGTCATAGCGCCTGCGGTTTGAAGAGGATTTGACCAGAGCTGTGGGAGCGAGCTTGCTCGCGATGGCGTCGGGTCAGCAAGCACAGTGTTGACTGAAATATCGCTATCGCGAGCAAGCTCGCTCCCACATTGGCATTCGTGCAGTTAAATGGAAGCCATCAGCCGAGTTGTTCGGCCACCGACTCCGGAATATCGGCATTGGAATAGACGTTCTGCACGTCATCCAAATCTTCAAGCATGTCGATCAGCTTGAGCACCTTCTCCGCGCCGTCCAGGTCCAGTTCGGCGCTGGTGGTCGGTTGCATGACGATTTCCGCGTCGACCGGCTTGAAACCCGCCGCCTCCAACGCGTTACGCACGGCATAGAAGCTGGCGAACGAGGTGAACACGTCAAATGAGCCATCTTCATGGCTGACCACGTCGTCGGCGTCGGCTTCCAGGGCCGCTTCCGTCAAGGCATCTTCATCGAGGCCCGGTGCGAAGCTGATTTGCCCCTTGCGCTCGAACAGGTAGGCCACCGAACCGTCGGTACCCAGGTTCCCGCCGCATTTGCTGAAGGCGTGGCGCACGGCAGCGGCGGTACGGTTGCGGTTGTCGGTCATGCACTCGACCATCACCGCCACGCCGCCCGGCCCATAACCCTCGTAGGTCAGCTCTTCAACGTTGTCGGCCTCGGTCGCACCCGCGCCACGGGCGATGGCCCGGTCGATGATGTCGCGGCTCATGTTCGCACTCAGCGCCTTGTCCAGGGCCAGGCGCAAACGCGGGTTGGAACCCGGCTCACCGCCACCCTGGCGAGCCGCGACCGTCAGCTCGCGGATCCACTTGGTGAAAATCTTGCCCCTCTTGGCATCCTGACGTTCTTTGCGGTGCTTGATGTTCGCCCACTTGGAATGACCTGCCATAACTCGCTCCGGTTTTGCCTTGGAACATTGCCCGCCCCGCGCTTACGCAGCAGCCGGCAACCAGAAATATCGACCCCAATGAAAAGGCGCATCCGAAGATGCGCCCTCAAGGGTCAGCCTTACTCAGCCTTAGGCTGTTCACGCAGACGGATGTGCAGCTCGCGCAACGCCTTGGCATCCACCAGGCCTGGTGCCTGGGTCATGACACAGGCCGCGCTCTGGGTTTTCGGGAACGCGATCACTTCACGGATCGACTGGGCACCGGTCATCAGCATCACCAGGCGATCCAGGCCGAAGGCCAGGCCACCGTGGGGCGGTGCACCGTACTTCAGCGCATCGAGCAGGAAGCCGAACTTCTCTTCCTGTTCCGCTTCGCTGATGCCCAGCAGACGGAAGACCGACTGTTGCATTTCCTTGCGGTGGATACGAATCGAACCGCCGCCCAGTTCGGTGCCGTTCAGCACCATGTCATAGGCACGGGACAGCGCGGTCGCCGGGTTGGCTTCCAGCTCCTGCGGTGTGCACTTGGGTGCTGTGAACGGGTGGTGCAGCGCGGTGAAGCTGCCGTCGTCGTTCTCTTCGAACATCGGGAAGTCGACAACCCACAACGGCGCCCACTCGGAGGTGAGCAGCTCCAGGTCGTGACCGACCTTGATCCGCAGCGCACCCAGGGCTTCGCTGACGATCTTGGCCTTGTCGGCACCGAAGAACACGATGTCGCCATCGACCGCGCCAACGCGATCAAGGATCACGTTCAGGTTGGCCTCAGGGATGTTCTTGACGATCGGCGATTGCAGGCCTTCGACGCCCTTGGCGCGCTCGTTGACCTTGATGTACGCCAAGCCACGGGCACCGTAGATGCCGACAAACTTGGTGTAGTCGTCGATCTTGCTGCGCGGCATGCTCGCCCCGCCCGGTACGCGCAGGGCGGCAACGCGACTTTTCGGATCGTTGGCCGGGCCGCTGAAGACCTTGAATTCGACTTCCTTGAGCTGGTCGGCCACGTCCACCAGTTCCAGCGGGATACGCAGGTCCGGCTTGTCGGAACCGTAGCGGCGCATGGCCTCGTCCCAGGTCATGTGCGGGAATTCGCCGAATTCCAGACCCAGCACTTCCTTGAACAGGTTGCGGATCATGCCTTCGGTCAGGCCCATGATGTCTTTTTCGTCGAGGAAACTGGTCTCGATGTCGATCTGAGTGAACTCAGGCTGACGGTCGGCACGCAGGTCTTCGTCGCGGAAGCACTTGGCGATCTGGTAGTAACGGTCGAAGCCGGCCACCATCAGCAGCTGCTTGAACAACTGCGGCGACTGCGGCAAGGCGAAGAAGCTGCCGGGGTGGGTACGGCTTGGCACCAGGTAGTCGCGGGCGCCTTCCGGGGTGGCGCGGGTCAGGATCGGCGTCTCGACGTCGAGGAAACCGTTCTCGTCCAGGTAACGACGGATGCTGGTGGTCATGCGCGAGCGCAGACGCAGCTTCTCGGCCATTTCAGGACGACGCAGGTCGATGAAGCGATAGCGCAGGCGGGTTTCTTCGCCCACGTCGGAGTATTCGTTGAGTGGGAACGGCGGGGTTTCCGCTTCGTTCAGCACTTCCAGCTCATAGCCCAGCACTTCGATCATGCCGGATGCCATGTTGGCATTGCCGGCGCCGGCCGGACGCAGGCGCACCTTGCCGGTGATCTTGACCACGTATTCGCTGCGCACGCGGTCGGCGGCGGCGAAGGTTTCAGCGCGGTCCGGATCGAACACCACCTGGGCCAGGCCTTCACGATCACGGATATCGAGGAAAATCACCCCGCCATGGTCACGGCGACGATGGACCCATCCGCAAAGAGTAACTTCCTGACCTTCCAGGCTTTCGTTCAGTTGGCCGCAATAATGGCTGCGCATCATGGTAGTGGTTTCACTTCTCGTAATTCGAAATTCGGTTGGAGGCCCTGCCCGTGCAAGAACTCGCGCGTGTTCAACTCAATCAGCTTTGTCGCCACCGGCCAGGTTCTTCTTGGCGCCGGTCTTGAAGTCGGTTTCATACCAGCCAGTGCCGCCGAGGCGGAAACCTGGCATGGACAGCATCTTTTTCAGTTCCGGCGCCTGGCAGGCAGGGCAGTCGACCAGCGGTGCCGCGCTGATCTTTTGAATGGCTTCCATCTGATGACCACAGGAAGCACATTGATAGTCGTACATCGGCATGGGGGTTGTCTCGGCGATCAGGTTACTCGCGCAAAGGCTGGGCTTTGCGGCAAAGAGCGGGATTATATCCATTAAATGCGGCCTGTGCAGCCGTAAGCGCACAGGCCGTTACCGGTCCGGCTCAGGCACCGACAGGGCCACGCCCCATCAATGACGGTCCGCGACCTCCAGTGCGGCGCCCTTCAAACCGTGTACCACGCAGACCACACGCACCAGCCCACTGAAATTGCGCACCCCACCATGACGCAGATGCACCTCCCGATCCACGTGGGACAGCAAGGAACTGATGGAGCAATTGTTGAGCTGGGCCATGTCGCCGAGGATATCCCAATAGACTTGCTCCAACCGCAGACAGGTGGCGAACCCATTCAGACGGATGGATCGGGCCAGGGGCTGGACCAGTCGCATATCGAACCCCCTGACGAACGGGTCGACGTGTATGGGTTGAAAACGCCCACGCACACTCTCCCCGGGTTCTTTTCCTTGAATCATACCGTTGACACTCCTTTGCCATACGAACCTCTCAGTTGGAACAACCCATCTGTGGCCCTTATGGAAGCTCAACGGCATCGCCAGATCCAGACGACTTTATGACCATCCCCCGTAGGACAAGCCAACAGCAGGCAGGCGATGAGTTACACCGTCCTACACAAGGAGGCGCGGGCAATATCGCGCCTTATTGGTTTTCCAGCAGCGAACGCAGCATCCACGCAGTCTTTTCGTGGACCTGCATGCGCTGGGTCAACAGATCGGCGGTCGGCTCGTCACTGACCTTGTCCAATAAAGGAAAGATGCCACGGGCCGTACGCGTCACCGCCTCCTGGCCCTCGACCAATTGCCGGATCATGTCTTCGGCGCCCGGCACGCCCTCTTCTTCCTTAATAGAAGACAGACACGCATACACCGAGTAGGCGCCCGGGGCCGGGAAGCCGAGGGCGCGAATGCGCTCGGCGATCAGGTCCACTGCCAGCGCCAGCTCGTTGTATTGTTCCTCGAACATCAGGTGCAGGGTCCGAAACATCGGGCCCGTGACGTTCCAGTGGAAATTGTGGGTCTTGAGGTACAGCACATAGGTGTCCGACAGCAATCGTGACAATCCGTCGACGATGGACTTGCGATCCTCTTCACTGATACCGATATCAATAGCCATATGGGTTAATCTCCTGACGGTGATGATTTTGGCAGCGGCCACTCCACTCTAGTGGCTTTTGCCGCCTACAGCCTGCGACAGATCGCCAGCCTTCCTGAACCGACAAGCCCGGACACCGGACGGTTCCGGCAAACAGGGCATTCAACGCCCTTTGCCAGACACTTTTAAGAACCGGTGGCCTTTTTCCAGCCGACGAACAGCGCGGCGCACCTCCGTAACGAGTTTGAGAAGGCCGGGGCTTTGCTGTTAAATAGGCAGTGTGTCGCTACGCCTATTTTTCCAGGCGTGACGCATAGGCTGATTCGGGTACGTGTCCAACGCCTCTCATTGTTCCGAAGCGAACCGACCCCGACCAGCTCTTCCTTGTGATCCGTCTTAACCGTGAGCCAATCAAAATGTTGAAAATCGTCCACTTGCTAATGGGCGCAGCTGCCCTGCTGCTGTCCTTCATCCCTAGCCTGGGTTCCGAAGCCACACCTTACCTGCAACACCCCGACGCACTGTACCTGGCCTTTTTCGGCCTGCTCAACCTGACCCTCGCACCGGTTATCCCTTACTGGAACAAAGGTCCACGTCACCAACTGCAAAACCTTGTCAGCGCCCTGCTGGTGCTGGCCGTCGCCCTGCAAACCCTGGCCCTGCTGGCGCCCATGCCGGAAATCGGTGGTCAACCGGCCATTGTATTCAGCCTGGCCGCGGCACTGTTCGCAGTAGCACTGCACCTGGCTGTCAGCTTCTACAAAAAATCGTCGCCGGCCGCCGCGCCTCAGAACTACGACATGTCCAACCGTGATACCGGTACCGTGAAGTGGTTCAACACGTCCAAGGGGTTCGGCTTCATCTCCCGCGACTCCGGCGATGACATCTTCGTGCATTTCCGGGCCATTCGTGGCGAAGGCCACCGCGTCCTGGTAGAAGGCCAGCGCGTGGAGTTCTCCGTCATGAATCGCGACAAGGGCCTGCAGGCCGAAGACGTGATCGCCGCGCTCCCGCGCCGCTGATCCAGACGTAAAAAAACCGCGATGCAGCCAGGCTGCTCGCGGTTTTTTAACGCCTGCCGCTCAGCGACAGATCAGTAATGAGGGGGCGGCGCCTCTTCTTCGAAGGTCTCGAATTGCCCGGCCATTTCTTCCTGGCGCTTGAGCAGCGCCGCCATCTGCAGCTGCAGGCGCTCGACAACCCGCTGCTGCGCCACCAACACATCATTCAATGCCTGGATGGTGTCATCCTGAAACGCCAGGCGGCTTTCCAGGTCGGTTACACGCTCTTCAAGGTTCATGGTTTCAGCCCTCCAGAAACTTGAAATCATCGGACAAGGCCCCGCGCAATCGCTCGCGGATAGCCGAGACCTGTTCTGCATTATACGGCTTGGCCGGATGCTTGCCCCAGACCGGCGCCGGCCAGGCGGCATCATCACGCTTACGCACGATGACATGCATATGCAATTGACTGACGACGTTACCTAAGGTTGCAACGTTCAACTTGTCGGCGTCGAAGGAGTCCTTGAGCGTTTCGGCCAGCGCCGTGGTTTCTTTCCACAGCTGCTGTTGATCGGCGTCATCCAATTGAAATAATTCGCTGATATCTTCCCGCCGCGGTACGAGGATGAACCACGGGTAGTTCGAGTCATTGGACAAGAGCAACCGGCACAGCGGGAAATCGCCGATAGGCAATGTGTCTTGTTGCAGTCGTGGATCTAAAGCAAACACCGCGCGTACTCCTCGCTCGTTATCGGTCATGTCCAGCTTGGCGGCCTGCAGGCCTGGGCCGGGCACAGACAGGCAGCATACCTGCGAACGCCGACTCGTTCACGGGGTACTGCCCATACCCTGGCCCGAGGTTGATATTCGCGATAAATTTTTTGGGCCTGGCATGAACAAGTGCAGCCGCGCGCACCAATACAGCGCAATGCTTGTGCAAGGGCCTGAAACGTCCCCCGCCAAGGGTTGGGCATCACGCTGGACCTGTATGATTTTCGTACAGCTTGAAAATTTTTTGCACCAAAACGGCACAGTGAGGCTACGCTCAGTGCACGAAGCATCCGGGATTTACTCACTTGGAGGGTGAACCGGTAACGTTTTTGGTTGTCTGGCGACGTTTATGGACGCCAAACATGATAGCTGCATGGCAGTCAACCCTATTTAAAACAAGGCCTTTGGAGCCCGGTTTCATGAGGTTTCACCGCGACCCCAGGCAGAATGTGAAAAAAATGTGAAGGAAACTCGGGTTTGTGCATGCTTGTTGCATTCATCCCCACATCGTCTACAGGGCGTCGCCGGAAGCGGGAACCTGCAGACCTATAAATTAAAGTGGCAAGGCTGCCCTCAGGAGCTTCAAGCGTGGTAACTACGGACTCTTTACACCGATGCCAGAGAAAAACAACAACGTCAAAGTTGTGAGCCTGAGTGCGTCGGGACAGCTGAAATACGACATGGATCGAGCCATTGGCGACATGGTCGTAAAGAAGCTGAAAGGTTGGATGGGCAAGTATCGCCAAGTAATGTCGTCGTGATATAAGTTTGCGCCGACACAAAAAGAAAGAGCCGCCCAGATAAAAAAACAGGTGGGACGGCAGTACTCTTCTAAAAACCAAAGGAGCAAATCACGATGCGCGTGATGAAGTGGAGCATGATCGCACTGGCTGTATCGGCCAGTACCTCGCAGTTCGCAATGGCCTCTTCCCAGGAAGAATCCAAGGGCTTTTTTGAAGATCAAAGTCTGAATGTACTTAGCCGTGCGCTGTACATGAACCGTGATTTCAAACAACACGGCGCCCCACAAAGCTACCGTGAAGAATCCGGCCTTGGTGTACGCGCCATGTACGAGTCGGGCTTCACTCAAGGCACCGTTGGCGTAGGCGTTGACGCCTTTGCATTCGGCACTGTGCGATTCGACGGTGGCACTGGCCGTGCCGGTAACGGTCTGTTCGCCCAGGACAGCGACGGCAATCTGGAAGATACTCAATCGAAGGCTGGTGGCGCGGTTAAATTCCGTCTCTCCGACACTGTCCTGAAGTACGGTAATCAAATCGTTGCCAGCCCAGTTTTCTCTACTGACGACAGCCGTCTGCTGCCGGAAGTTGCCACTGGCACCTTGATCACCAGCAAGGAAATCAAGGGCCTGGAGCTGACCGCAGGTCGCTTCACTTCCCTGAGCGGGCAGACTGGCATGGGCCGTGACACCGTCAACGGCACCGGCCTGAAATCCGCCAACATTGCGGGTGCAACCTACCAATTCACTGACAATTTTGTAGCCGGCGTAGCTGCTTCGGATATCGAAGACCACTACAAAAAGAAATACATCAACCTGAACTACACCCTGCCGATCAACGAAGATCAGTCCCTGAACTTCGACTTCAACGGCTACGACACCAAAGGTGAGGGTCAGGAGCTCAGCGGTGAGGCCGACAACCGCATCTGGTCTCTCGCAGCAGCTTACAGCCTTGGCGCCCACAAATTCACCGTCGCGCATCAACGTGCCACCGGTGACGCTGGCTACAAGTATGGCGCAGATGGTAACGGCACTATCTTCCTCGCCAACTCCATCCAATACTCCGACTTCAACAACGAAGACGAACGCTCCTGGCAGGCTCGTTACGACCTGAACATGAAGACCTACGGCGTTCCTGGCCTGAGCTTCATGACTCGTTATGTTCGTGGTGACAACATCACCACTGCTACTGAAGAAGGCAAGGAACGCGAGCTGGACTTCGAAACCAAGTACGTCCTGCAAAGCGGTCCAGCCAAAGACCTGTCTTTCCGCGTACGTACCGCGTTCTATCGTTCGAATACCGCGCTTAGTGGCGGCGATAACAACGATACCCGTCTGATCATCGAATACCCACTGAGCATCTTGTAATTCAGTGCTAATTCGATAGCTACACCCGCAACAAACAAAAACCGCTCACATGTTTCCATGTGAGCGGTTTTTTTGTGCGTGCAATTAACTTAAATAGCAAGCTAACTAAACATAACCTGACTCCAGCGCCAGGTTATATTCAAACCATTATTGCGCCACCCCTTCCTGAACCACTCGAATCACTCGCTGGGGAAACGGAATATCAATACCCGCGTCTTTCAAACGATCCCGAGCCTGTTCATTGAACATGAACATCACGTTCCAATAATCCGCCGTCTTCACCCATACCCGCAACGACACCGTGATGGAACTGTCGCCCAAGGTGGAAATCACCGCTTCAGGCGCGGGCTCGGCCAGTACACGCTCGTCCTTTGCCAACTCCAGCAACACTTCCCGGGCCTTTTGCAGATCGGCCTGGTAATCCACACCCACATCGAACACCACCTTGCGGGTCGGCTGGCGATTGGTGTTGGTGATGATGCCGTTCGACAGGTTGCCGTTGGGCACGATGACGGTTTTGTTGTCACCGGTGCGAATCACCGTGTGGAAGATCTGGATGCTGTCGACCGTACCGGCCACGCCCTGGGCTTCGATCCAGTCGCCGATGCGGAACGGACGGAACAACAGAATCAGCACGCCGCCGGCGAAGTTCGCCAGGCTGCCCTGCAACGCCAGGCCGATCGCCAAGCCTGCCGCACCAATGGCGGCGACGAATGAGGTGGTTTCCACACCGATCATCGACGCGACGCTGACGATCAGCAATATTTTCAGGATGATGTTCGCCAGGGTACTGATAAACCCCTGCAACGCCAGGTCGGCGTTACGCAGGGCCAGCAAAGCACCCAGTTTTTGCGTGACCATGTTGATCAGCCACCAGCCGATGGCCAGGGTGATGATCGCCAGCAGCACCCGGCTGCCGTATTCCATGATCATGGGGATCCAGGTCTGGGAAGCCTTGACCAGGTTGTCCACTTCAGCGTTCAAATCCATCGTTCTTTCCTTATTGCTGTTGCCACTAAAAGACCTGCAGAGGCACATTGTGGCGAGGGAGCTTGCTCCCGCTGGCTGCGTAGCAGCCCCTTATAGGTGGGCGCTTCGCACCCAAGCGGGAGCAAGCTCCCTCGCCACAGGATCTCCATACAACTGAAGTATCAGTCGCGGAAGTTATTGAACTGCAGCGGCATGCCGAATTCCTTGCCGCGAAGTGCCGCGATGGCTTCCTGCAAGTCGTCACGCTTCTTGCCGGTGACACGCACCTGCTCGCCTTGGATCGCCGCTTGTACCTTGAGCTTGGCGTCCTTGATATGAGCGACGATTTTCTTCGCCAGTTCCTTGTCGATGCCTTCCTTGAGCACGGCTTCCTGCTTCATCAGCTTGCCCGAGGCATAGGCGTCCTTGACCTCGAGGCACTGCACGTCGATCTTGCGCTTGACCAGGGCCAGCTTGAGGATTTCGATCATCGCCTCGAGCTGGAACTCGGCCTCGGCGGTCAGGTTGACGGTCAGCTCCTTGAACTCGAAACTGCCCTTGCCCTTGAGGTCATAACGACGGTCGAGTTCCTTGACGGCGTTTTCAACGGCGTTGGTGACTTCGTGTTTGTCCAGTTCGGATACCACGTCGAATGACGGCATGTAGTGTTCTCCAAATAAAAAGGCGCGCCAGTAACAAGGCGCGCGCTTGGCTTGTGGTTAAAATCGGGCTCATTATAACGGGTCTTTTCTTGCCGATACCGCGAGCCCCTCAGATGCCTGCGCCAAACCGAGTAAAAAACTGATGTCCACGCCCTGGCATGTCCTCGGGGCCGGCAGCCTCGGCACGTTGTGGGCTACGCGCCTGGCCCGGGCCGGCCTGCCGGTACGGCTGGTGCTGCGCAATGAAGCCCGATTGCTGGCGTATCGGGCGGTCGGAGGCCTGACGCTGGTGGAACAGGGCCAAACCCAGAGCTATCCGGTGCCCGGCGAAACCGCAGACAACCCCGAGCCGATCAAACGCCTGCTATTGGCCTGCAAAGCCTATGACGCGGAGGCGGCCGTGGCCTCGGTGGCCCATCGCCTGAGCGCCAAGTCGGAACTGATCCTTCTGCAGAACGGCCTCGGCAGCCAGGACGCGGTGGCCAATTGCGTTCCCCAGGCCCGTTGCATCAGCGCCTCCAGTACCGAAGGCGCGTTCCGCGACGGTGACTGGCGCGTCGTGTTCGCCGGCCACGGCTACACCTGGCTCGGCGACCCCGCCCACCCGGTGGCGCCGTTCTGGCTGGACGACCTGAGCGCTGCCGGCATTCCCCACGAATGGAGCGCCGACATCCTCACCCGGCTCTGGCGCAAACTGGCGCTCAACTGCGCGATCAATCCGCTGACCGTGCTGCATCACTGCAAGAATGGCGGTTTGCAGGCCCATCACTGCGAGGTGGCGACCCTGTGCGCCGAGCTCACGGATGTGCTGGAACGCTGCGGTCAGCCCGCGGCTGCCGAAGACTTGCCGACGGAGGTCGAACGGGTGATCCAGGCCACCGCCGCCAATTACTCCTCGATGTACCAGGACGTCGCCAACGGACGTCGCACCGAAATCAGCTACTTGCTCGGCTACGCCTGCAAAGTTGCCCAGCGCCATGGGCTGGCAGTGCCGCACCTGGAACAGCTGCGCCAGCGACTGATTGTCCACCTGGACAAGCTCGGATTGCCCGCCGACTGAGCAGCGGCTACGCTGGCCCTCGTATCCCTTTTTAGCGACGAGTCTGATGCCATTGCGCCAGCGCCTTGAAAACCTCCCGGTCGGCCAGAAACTGCTGGCGGCCCTGTTGGTGTTGTTGACCACTGTCCTGTTGGTGGCCAACCTGACCTTTATCAGCGCCGCCTATTACATTTCCCAGGAAAGCATGGCGCCCCAGGCCCTGCAGACCATCGGCCGGCTGATAGCCAATCCGAGCCTGATCGCCGACGCACTGCAATCGCCACAAAGTGCCAAACGCCTGCTCGATGAACTCAACAGCTATGCGCCGCTACGGGCGGCGGCACTGTATGACGGCCAGGGTGAGCGCCTGGCGCAACTGCAACATGCCGAAAAACTCAAGCTTCCAGACCATTATCGCCATATGCAGGCCTGGCAGGCCGGTGAATTCCGCAGCAACCAGGTCATCACCCTGCCCCGTCCCGGCACGGAACCGGGCCACCTGCTGCTGGTGGCCAGCAGCGAACTGCCAACGGCGTTCTACACCGGCACCCTGACCGCCAGCCTGGGCATCCTGATTTTCAGCGTGTTGCTGTGGCTGATCATTGCCCAGCAGATCAAACGCCTGATCACCCAGCCGATCCATCAGCTCGAAGAACTGTCACGCCAGGTGACCCGCGAAGAGAACTATTCCCTGCGCGCCGCCCGTGGCAACCACGACGAGATCGGCAGCCTGGCCGAAGCGTTCAACACCATGCTGTCGCGGATCGAAGCCCGCGAGCAACAGCTCAAGCGTGCCCGGGACGACTCCCAGGCCGCCTATGACCAAGCCCAGGGCCTGGCCGAAGAAACCCGCCACACCAACCGCAAGCTGGAGCTGGAGGTCCAGGTGCGCAGCAAGATCGAGAAAAAACTCACCGGTTTCCAGAACTACCTCAACAGCATCATCGACTCCATGCCCTCGGCGCTGATCGCCCTCGACGAGCAGCTCTACGTCACCCAATGGAACCAGGAGGCCAGCGCGCTCTCCGGTACGCGGCTGGACGAGGCGCTGAACCAGCCGATCTTCCTCGCCTTCGAACCGCTCAAGCCCTACCTGCCGCAGCTCAAGCAAACGGTCGAGCAGCACACGGTGGCCAAGATCGAGCGCGTCACCTGGACCAAGGACGATGAGGCCCGGCACTACGCCCTCACCTTCTACCCGCTGATGGGCGGCGCCGGGCGCGGGGTGGTGATCCGCATCGATGACATCACCCAGCGCCTGTCGCTGGAGGAAATGATGGTGCAATCGGAAAAAATGCTCTCGGTCGGCGGCCTCGCGGCAGGCATGGCCCATGAGATCAACAACCCGCTGGGGGCCATCCTGCACAACGTGCAGAACATCCGCCGACGCCTGTCGCCGGAATTGCCCAAGAACCTCGAACAGGCCGAGCAACTGGGGATCGAGTTGCCGGTGGTCAATCGTTACCTGCAGAGCCGGGAGATCCCGCAGTTGCTCGACGGCATCCAGCAGGCTGGCGCGCGGGCGGCGAAAATCGTCACCCACATGCTCAGCTTCAGCCGTCGCAGCACACGGCAGATGGCACCGTGCGACCTGCCGGCACTGATCGACCAGGCGGTGGAAATCGCCGGCAACGACTTCGACCTGGCAATCGGTTTCGACTTCAAGGGCCAGGCCATCACCCGTCAGTTCGACCCGAGCCTGGGCCCGGTGCCCGGCACGGCCAACGAACTCGAACAGGTGCTACTCAACCTGCTGAAAAACGCGGCCCAGGCGATCCACCAACGCCAGGACGACAGCGAACCCGGGCGCATTATCCTGCGCACGCGCTTGAATCCACCGTGGGCGGAAATCCAGGTCGAGGACAACGGCATCGGCATGAGCGAGAACGTACGCAAGCGGACCTTCGAGCCGTTTTTCACCACCAAGGAGATCGGCCAGGGCACAGGCCTCGGGCTGTCGGTGTCGTATTTCATCATCACCAATAACCACAAGGGCCAGATGGAAGTGCAGTCGGCACCGGGCCAGGGCACCTGCTTTACCTTGCGCCTGCCCCTGGCGGGCACTTCGATGGTGGCCCAGGAACACAAGCAACTGGAGCGTTGAACATGGGTTTTCGCCTGTCGAAAATTTACACCCGCACCGGCGACAAAGGTGAAACCGGGCTAGGCGATGGTCGTCGCGTGGCGAAGGACCACCCGCGGGTCGAGGCGATTGGCGAGGTGGATACACTGAACAGTCAGCTGGGATTGTTGCTGGCCGGCCTCGCGGTCGAATCAGCTCAGTATCCGGCATTGAAGGAGATCAGCGATGTGTTGGCGCCGTGTCAGCATCGGCTGTTCGACCTGGGCGGGGAACTGGCGATGCCGGCTTATCAAGCGCTGACCGTCGCGGAAGTCGAACGACTGGAAGCCGCGATCGATGTGTGGAACGAGGAAGTGGGGCCGCTGGAGAACTTCATCCTGCCCGGTGGCTCGCCCCTGATTGCCCAGGCCCACGTCTGCCGCAGCCTCGCCCGCGGGGCCGAGCGGCGTTGCCAACAGTTGAACGCGGTGGAACCCCTGGAAGGCCCGGGACTGGCCTACATCAATCGCTTGTCGGACCTGCTGTTCGTGGCGGCGCGGGTCATTGCCCGGCGACAAGGGGTGGCGGAGGTGCTTTGGGAGGCGGCGGCCAAGCCCGGGGGTTGATCAGAGAAGTGTATGGCCTGTCAGGCCGCTATCGCGAGCAAGCTCGCTCCCACAGGGATCCGTTTCGTACACAAAGTCTGTGCTCTCTGAAGATCTCCTGTGGGAGCGAGCTTGCTCGCGATGGCGTCAGTGGCCGCGGCACAGCATCAAGCCCCAGGCCAAAACGCCCGAATCCCCGCCACACCCTGCGCCCCGGCCTCCCAGGCTTGTTGCCGTTCGCCAGGCCCTACCCCGCCCAACAGATAAACCGGCCGGTTGAAGCCCTCGATCAACCGCGTCGCCTCTGCCCAACCCAATGGCTGGGCCTCGGGATGGGTCTGGGTCGGTTGAACAGGCGAAAGCGTCACGAAATCCACATCCATCTGCTGCGCCAGGGACAACTCCTCGGCGTTATGGCAGGAGGCCGCCAACCAGCGGTCTTTGCCGAACGGTCGACCGGCCGCCGCATGCTTGCGCAATTGCGCGGCAGTGATGTGCCAGCCCGCAGAAGGGAAATCCCCCAGCCATTCGAACGGCCCCTTGAGCATCAGTTGGGCCTTGCCGGCGCACAGGCCCGCCGCATCTACCGCCAGGTCGCGGTATTGCGGGTCGTAGCCATTGGGCGCGCGTAGCTGGAGCAATTTGATCCCGCCAGCGATCGCCTTCTGCATGCCGCGCAGCAAGGCCGGTGTTTCGAGGCCTTCAGGGGTAATCAGGTACTCGCCCGGCAACCGGGCCGCCGCGACGATCGGCTGATTGGCCGCCGGAAACGCGTAGTTCGCCAGATCGCGGGCCGCCACCCAGGCCAGCGGTTGTCCTTCGGCGCCATGGGGCTCGCCGGTGAATGCCGAGACTTCCCAGACATCCAGCAACACCTGTTTGTCCGGGTAATCGTGGCGCACCTTGATCAACGGCCGGGCGGAGTCGACGACAATGCCCAACTCTTCATGAAGCTCCCGGGCCAGGGCGGTTTCGACGGACTCATCCGCCTCGACCTTGCCGCCGGGAAACTCCCAAAGGCCGCCCTGGTGCTGAGTGTCGGCCCGTCGGGCGATCAGGATCTTGCCGGCGGCGTCACGAATGACCGCCGCCGCTACGTGTACTCGTTTCACCGCTCAGTTTCCTCCAGGCCGGCCTGTTCGGTTTAAGTCCGATACTCAGCGTTGATCTTGACGTACTCGTGGGACAGGTCGGTGGTCCAGATGGTTTCGCTGCAATCACCTCTCCCCAACTCGATACGGATGGTGATTTCTTCCTGTTGCATCACCGCCGCGCCCTGGGCTTCGGTGTAGGTAGCCGCGCGTGCACCTTCGCTCGCAATACAGACTTCACCGAGGAACACGTCGATCTTGCTCACGTCCAGGTCCGGCACGCCGGCACGGCCGACGGCGGCAAGGATCCGGCCCCAGTTCGGATCGGAGGCGAACAGCGCGGTCTTGATCAGCGGCGAGTGCGCCACGGTGTAGCCGACGTCCAGGCATTCCTGATGATTGCCACCGCCGTTGACCTGCACAGTCACGAACTTGGTCGCGCCTTCGCCGTCACGGACGATGGCCTGAGCCACTTCCATGCACACCTCAAACACAGCCCGCTTCAAAGCCTCGAACAGCGCACCGCTGGCTTCGGTGATTTCCGGCAGGTTGGCCTTGCCGGTGGCGATCAGCATGCAGCAGTCGTTGGTGGAGGTGTCGCCGTCGATGGTGATGCGGTTGAATGACTTGTTCGCGCCGTCGAGCATCAGGTCTTGCAGCACCTGACGGGACACCTTGGCGTCGGTGGCGATGTAGCCGAGCATGGTCGCCATGTTCGGGCGGATCATGCCGGCGCCTTTGCTGATACCCGTAACGGTGACGGTCACGCCGTCGTGCTGGAACTGGCGGCTCGCGCCCTTGGGCAGGGTGTCGGTGGTCATGATGCCGGCGGCGGCGGCGGCCCAGTTGTTTTCCGACAGGTCATCGAGCGCGGCCTGCAGCGCACCCTCGATCTTCTCGACCGGCAGCGGTTCGCCAATCACCCCAGTGGAATACGGCAGCACCTGGCTGGCGTCGACACCGGTCAGCTCGGCCAGCTTGGCGCAGGTACGTTCGGCGGCAGCCAGGCCGGGCGCGCCGGTGCCGGCGTTGGCATTACCGGTGTTGGTCAGCAGATAGCGCACCGGCCCCTGCACACGTTGCTTGGCCAGGATGACCGGCGCGGCGCAAAAAGCGTTGAGGGTGAACACGCCGGCCACCGTCGAACCTTCGGCGCAACGCATCACCACGACATCCTTGCGCCCAGGGCGCTTGATGCCCGCCGAGGCAATACCGAGTTCAAAACCGGCAACCGGGTGCAACGTTGGCAACGGACCAAGACCAACAGCCATGAATGCGCTCCTTAATAGATGTATATCGGCACCGTCTTTTCGGGACGATGGATCAAATGGCAAAACGCCGCGACGGCTGGGAGCCGGTCGCGGCGCGGGTGGTTCAGCGTTGAAACGGGGTTACTGGATCTGCCCGTGGCAATGCTTGTATTTCTTGCCCGAACCGCAATAACACAGTTCGTTACGGCCCAGCTTCTGCTCGTTGCGCACC
The DNA here is from genome assembly GCF_030064125.1 of Pseudomonas sp. G2-4. NCBI lineage: Bacteria > Pseudomonadati > Pseudomonadota > Gammaproteobacteria > Pseudomonadales > Pseudomonadaceae > Pseudomonas > Pseudomonas sp. G2-4. The sequence continues at coordinate 5,168,599 of NZ_CP125957.1, forward strand.
GGCGCGGTGGCCAGGGCGACGTCCACATCGACGCCCTCTTCGGCGACCACTTCCAGACCAGGGGCCTGGGCGTGTTCGAACTGCATGCGCGCGGCCAGGGCTTCGGCTTCCTGGCGCAGGCGGGCTTCTTCTTCGACCGGGTCTTCGCGACGAACCTGAACGTGGGACAACACACGGATCGAGTCGCGCTTGATCGAATCCAGCAGCTCGGAGAACAGCGTAAAGGACTCGCGCTTGTACTCCTGCTTCGGGTTCTTCTGGGCGTAACCGCGCAAATGGATACCGTGACGCAGGTGGTCCATGGTCGACAGGTGGTCTTTCCACAGGTCGTCCAGGACGCGCAGCACGATTTGCTTCTCGAAGGAGCGCAGCGCTTCGGCGCCGGCCTGATCTTCTTTCTCGTTATAAGCGGCGATCAGTTCGGCCAGCAGCTTCTCGCGCAGGGTTTCTTCGTACAGGTGGTCGTCTTCGTCGAGCCATTGCTGGATCGGCAAGGCCACGCCGAAGTCGCTCTGCAAGGCGGCTTCCAGGCCAGCGACATCCCACTGCTCCGGCAGCGATTGCGGCGGAATGTGGGCGCTGACGGTGGCGTTGAGCACGTCCTGGCGGAAGTCGGCGATGGTTTCGCCAATGTTGTCGGCGGCCAACAAACTGTTACGCATGTGATAGATCACTTTACGTTGTTCGTTGTTGACGTCGTCGAACTCAAGCAGTTGCTTACGAATATCGAAGTTGCGACCTTCGACCTTGCGCTGGGCCTTCTCGATGGCGTTGGTCACCATGCGGTGCTCGATCGCCTCGCCCGGCTGCATGCCCAGGGCCTTCATGAAGTTCTTCACCCGGTCAGAGGCGAAGATGCGCATCAGGCTGTCTTCCAGGGACAGGTAGAAGCGGCTGGAACCGGCGTCGCCCTGGCGACCGGCACGGCCACGCAGTTGGTTGTCGATACGGCGCGATTCGTGACGTTCGGACGCAATCACCTGCAAACCGCCAGACTCGAGCACCTGCTGGTGACGCTTCTGCCAATCGGCCTTGATCTGCGCGATCTGCTCGGGGGTCGGGTTCTCCAGGCTGGCGACTTCCACTTCCCAGTTGCCGCCCAGCAGGATGTCGGTACCACGGCCGGCCATGTTGGTGGCGATGGTCAGCGCACCCGGACGACCGGCCTGGGCGATGATCTCGGCTTCCTTCTCGTGGAACTTGGCGTTGAGGACCTTGTGCTCGATGCCTTCCTTGTTGAGCAAGGCGGACATGTGCTCGGAGGTCTCGATGGTGGCAGTACCCACCAGGATCGGACGGCCCTGGGCCATGCACTCCTTGATGTCGGCGATGATCGCCGCGTATTTCTCTTCGGCGGTCAGGAACACCAGGTCGTTGTAGTCTTTACGGGCCAACGGTTTGTTCGGCGGAATCACCATCACTTGCAGACCGTAGATCTGATGGAATTCGAACGCTTCGGTGTCGGCGGTACCGGTCATGCCGGACAGTTTGTTGTACAGGCGGAAGTAGTTCTGGAAGGTGGTCGAGGCCAGGGTCTGGCTCTCGGCCTGGATGTTCAGGTTTTCCTTGGCCTCGATGGCCTGGTGCAGGCCTTCGGACAGACGACGACCCGGCATGGTACGGCCGGTGTGTTCGTCCACCAGCACGACCTGGCCGTCCTGCACGATGTATTCGACGTTGCGATGGAACAGCTTGTGGGCACGCAGGCCGGCATAAACGTGGGTCAACAGGCCCAGGTTGTGGGCCGAGTACAGGCTCTCGCCTTCAGCCAGCAAGCCGACGCGGGTGAGCATTTCCTCGACGAACTGGTGACCGGCTTCGTTGAGCTCGACCTGACGGGTCTTCTCGTCAACGGTGTAGTGCCCGGGCTGGGTCACTTCGCCTTCGACTTCCTCGACGTGCAACGTGAGCTGCGGGATCAGTTTGTTGATCTCGATGTACAGCTTGGAGCTGTCCTCGGCCTGACCGGAAATGATCAGCGGGGTACGGGCTTCATCGATGAGGATGGAGTCGACTTCGTCGATCACGGCAAAGTTGAGTTCACGCTGGAATTTTTCTTCCATGCTGAACGCCATGTTGTCGCGCAGGTAGTCGAAACCGAATTCGTTGTTGGTGCCGTAGGTAATGTCGGAGGCGTAGGCGGCGCGCTTCTCTTCCGGCGGCTGGAACGGCGTGACAACGCCAACAGTCAGGCCGAGGAATTCGTAGAGCGGGCGCATCCAGTTGGCGTCGCGGCGGGCGAGGTAGTCGTTGACCGTCACCACGTGCACGCCCTTGCCGGACAGTGCGTTGAGGTAGACGCCCAGGGTCGCCACGAGGGTCTTGCCCTCACCGGTGCGCATTTCGGCGATCTTACCTTCGTGCAGGGTCATGCCGCCGATCAACTGAACGTCGAAGTGGCGCATGCCCATGACCCGCTTACCGGCTTCACGAGCGACCGCAAAGGCTTCGGGCAGGAGCTGGTCAAGGGTTTCCCCCTTGGCGATGCGGTCCTTGAATTCGGCAGTCTTGGCGCGTAACTGATCGTCCGAAAGGGCCACCATTTGCTCTTCGAAGGCATTGACAGTCTGTACCGTCTTGAGCATGCGTTTGACTTCACGCTCGTTCTTGCTTCCAAAAAGTTTCTTTAACAAAGGCGCAAACATATCGGCAGGATCTTCCACACTAAAGGGATGGAGGGCGGCCCCGTGAGTCGCCCGTGCAGCCCTCATGGCCGCATGCGAACGAGCATTCTACCCGGAAACGATGGAGAGGAAAGTGGCGTTATTCCACGATGCTGGCACAGCGCTGTGACGGGGCCTCCCTAAAATAAGGGCTTTTGCGCGAACTTCAACCCACCAGGCGCAGAAGTTACTCTTTTGATTGCGCAGGAAAAAACCGCCGGGCGCCAGGGTCGAGGCGCGCCCGGCGCTTTCTGCTACCATGGCGCCTCTGTCACTTGCGGTATTCGTTCATGGCCTTTCGCCCCCTTCCAGCCAAGGCTCCCGCCGTTCTGCTGCGCGAAGCCAAACCGCTAAAAGCCATCTTCGGCCACGCCAAACGCCTGGGTCATCTGCAGCGCTTGCTGGACAGCCAGTTGCAGCCTGCCGCCCGCGAGCATTGCCACGTGGCGTCCTGGCGCGAAGGCAGTTTGTTGCTGATCGTCACCGACGGGCATTGGGCCACGCGTTTGCGCTATCAGCAAAAGCGTCTGCTGCGGCAACTGCAGGTGTTCGAAGAGTTTGCCAGCCTGACGCGGATTTTGTTCAAGGTGCAGCCGCCTACGGTGCAGGTTGGCGTCAAGGGGCATACCTTGGACCTGTCTATTGATGCGGCCGCGACTATCCAGGCTACGGCGGATGGTATTAGCGATCCTAATCTGCGGGCGGCGTTGGAGCGGTTGGCGGCGCATGCTCGGCCCAAGGATTGACCTGGGTTTCTTGGTTGGGTGTAGGACCGCTATGGGTGGGGGGTTTGTAGTTTGTGTGTATATCCGTTTTTTTTGTAACGGCTACTGACGGTTCCGCTCTTACAGCGGCTCACTTTTGAGAAGCGCAAAAGTAAGCAAAACGCTACATGCCCCACCACTTGGTGCCTCGCCTAGGCTCGGCATGCCCTCACTCCGGCATTGCTCCGTGGGCCCGCTGCGAAGGGCCATCCATGGCCCAGCGCAGCTATCCCGGCATCCATGCCGGGATGCCCACTGCGCAATGCCTGCGTTCGGCCAGCGTGGTTAATGGGGCGCTGAGATCAACGTCCGTCGCGAGGCGGCCTGAGAGCCGACCTGGTTGGGAGTGAACGCGTTCCTCCTGTGGGAGCGAGCCTGCTCGCGAAGGCGGTGTCACTGTCAATGGAGATGTTGAATGGGCTGGCCTCATCGCGAGCAAGCTCGCTCCCACAGGTTTTTGTGTCGTGTGCAGATGCTATGAGCACCCACAAACCCATGTGGGAGCGAGCTTGCTCGCGATAGCGGTGGTTCAGCCACATAGATGCTGGAAGTGCCCTGCTCTTGCTCTTGCTCTTGCTCTTGCTCTGCTTTTGATCCGGGCGCCCCGTTAAACCACGCTGGCCGAACGCAGGCATTGCGCAGTGGGCACCTCGGCATGGATGCCGAGGTAGCCGCGCTGGACCATGGATGGTCCTTCGCGGCGGGCCCACGGAGCAATGCCGGAGTGAGGGCATGCCGAGCCTAGGCGAGGCACCGAGTGGTGGGGCAAGAGCGTTTTGCTTACTTTTCGCCGGGCCGCGCAGGCTTCTCAAAAGTGAGCCGCTGTAAGAGCGGAACCGCCAGCAGCCGTCACAAAAAAAACGGATATACACACAAAATACACCCCCCCCTGTGAACGCGATCTTGAAGGGGCTAACTCAGTCTTGCCTACCGACGCTTGCTCCCCCCCAACAACGACCCCATCAACCCCCGCACCAATTGCCGCCCCAACTGATTGGCCGCCTGGCGCATCGCCGATTTCAACGCCTGGCCAGCCGCCGTACCGAGGAACTCCCCAGCCTTTTCGGTAAAACTCGGCTCTTCACCCGCCGGTTTACCCGGAACCACTTCGGCCTGAGGCTCCAACCCCTTACGCCCCATCAACACTTCATAGGCCGACTCACGATCAATCGGCTTGTCATAACGCCCCCGCAACGGCGAACTGGCGATCAACCCGGCACGCTCAGCCTCGCTCAGCGGCCCGATGCGCGACTGCGGTGGCGCCACCAACACGCGCTGGACCATCTCCGGCGTGCCTTTTTCCTGCAAGGTGCCCACCAAGGCCTCACCAATGCCAAGTTCGGTCAGTACCGCCAGGGCATCGAATTGCGGATTGGGCCGAAAACCGTCCGCCACTGCCCGCAACGACTTCTGCTCCTTGGCAGTAAAGGCCCGCAGGCCATGCTGGATGCGCAACCCCAACTGCGCCAGCACGTCATCAGGCAAGTCCCCCGGCGACTGGGTCACGAAATACACCCCGACGCCCTTGGAACGAATCAGCCGCACCACTTGCTCCAAACGCTCCTGCAAAGCCTTGGGCGTGCCGGCAAATAACAGATGCGCCTCGTCGAAGAACAGCGCCAGCAACGGTTTGTCCGCATCGCCACGCTCGGGCAACTGCTCGAACAGCTCGGCCAGCAGCCACAGCAGGAACGTCGCGTAGACCTTCGGTGCTTCATGCACCAGACGGCTGGCGTCCAGCAAGTGAATGCGACCACGGCCATCGCCGGCCGGTTGCAGGATGTCTTCGAGCTGCAAGGCCGGCTCGCCAAACAACGCGTCCGCGCCCTGCTGTTCCAAGGTCGACAAGCGCCGCAACAAAGCCTGGCTGGAGCCGGTGGTCATCAAGGCCGCGTCGTCCCCCAGCAACTCGGGGTTGTCCTTGAGGTGATTGAGCAGCGCCTTCAGGTCCTTGAGATCCAGCAGCAGCAAGCCTTCACGGTCGGCAACCTTGAAAGCGGCATACAACGCCGATTGCTGGCTGTCCGTCAGTTCAAGCAGGCTGCCGATCAACAAGGGGCCCATTTCACTCAGCGTGGTGCGCAACGGATGACCCGACTGACCATGGATGTCCCACAACGTCACGGGATAAGCCTGAGGCTTGTGGCCCAGCCAAGGCATTCCGGCGATACGCTCGGCGATCTTGCCCTGGGGGTTGCCGGCGGCGCCGAGGCCGCACAGGTCACCCTTGATGTCGGCGGCGAACACCGCCACGCCGGCATCGCTGAACAGCTCGGCCAAGCGCTGCAAGGTGACGGTCTTGCCGGTACCGGTGGCGCCCGCCACCAAGCCATGACGATTGGCCAGGCGCATGGCCTGGGCGATGGGCTGGCCGGCAAGGTCGGCCCCGATAACGAGTTGCGATGAGTCAGGCATTTGGTCACCTGTGATAGTTGCGATATGACGCCATTTTGCACGCTTATATAAAAGCACGCCCGCAGCATTTAGACCCGGGCACCAGGAACAAAAGCCTGCGAGCCCGGGCTGGCCTCATCGCGAGCAAGCTCGCTCCCACATTGGATCTGTGTTCCAGCCGAGCCCTGTGGGAGCGAGCTTGCTCGCGATGAGGCCCTGTCAAACAAACCAATCCCCGCTGGCATCCCGCTGCCACACAACCCCAACCGAACATCTATTCTTACTAAAGGTCAACACAGGAGAACACAGACCGGAGGGACGTTCATCGTGCATATAGCGGACATAACCATGTTCTACGCCCCCGCCAGTGGAGGCGTGCGCACTTATCTGGATGCCAAGCACCGGCGCCTGGGCGATCGGCCCGGTATTCGCCACAGCCTGTTGATCCCCGGCGCGCATTTGAGCGAGCACGATGGAATCTACAAGGTTCCGGCCCCCGCCCTGCCATTCGGCAAAGGCTATCGTTTTCCACTTCGCCTGGCGCCCTGGCGTAATGTCCTGCGTGATCTACAGCCGGATCTGATTGAGGTCGGCGATCCCTACCTCACCGCGTGGGCCGCCCTGGATGCCCGGCGTCAGCTCGACGTGCCCGTGATCGGTTTTTATCATTCCGACCTGCCGTTGCTGGTGAGCAACCGCATGGGCAACTGGTTCACGCCCAACATCGAAGCCTACGTCAGCAAGCTGTACGGCAATTTCGATCGGGTCCTGGCGCCGAGCCAAGTCATGGCTGACAAACTGACCGGGCTGGGCGTCAAGAACGTCTACGTGCAGCCTTTGGGCGTGGACTTGCAAACCTTCAATCCCGCTGCTCGCGACCCGGAGTTGCGCGCCGAACTGGGTATCGCCGAAGACACGCGCCTGCTGATTTTTGCCGGCCGCGGTTCCAAGGAAAAAAACCTGCCGGTGCTGCTCAAGTGCATGAAACGCCTGGGCGAGCGTTACCACCTGCTGTTGGTGGGTTCGTCGATGCCCGCCGTGGTGCCGGACAACGTCACGGTGGTCGATGAGTTCTGCCCGGCGCCGCAAGTTGCCCGGCTCATGGCCAGTGCCGATGCCCTGCTGCACGCCGGAGACCAGGAGACCTTCGGCCTGGTGATCCTCGAAGCCATGGCCTGCGGTATTCCCGTGGTGGCGGTGGCCGCCGGGGCCTTCACTGAAATCGTCCACGAAGACTGCGGCTTGCTGTGCACACCCGACAACCCACAGGCCATGGCCAACGCCGTGCGGCAACTCTTTGCCGAGGGCTGCCAGCGCCGTGGCGCGATGGCGCGGCGTCATGTGGAGCGCTATTACGCTTGGGATTCAGTGGTCAACAGCTTGCTGGGGCATTATTACGCCGTGCTCGGCGAACAGATGCCGCTGCTGGCCAATGGTTGAGACGAGGCCCTGTCGATGACTCATTCACCCAGCGTGTTACTGGTGCTGCACGACGTGGCACCGCAAACCTGGCCCGACTACCAGCCCTTTGTCGAAGCCGTCGATGCCCTCGGCCAGGTGCCGATGACTTGGTTGGTAGTGCCTGACTTTCACCGCAACAATGCCCTGGAGGCTCACCCGGGTTTTCGGCGTCTGCTCGACAGTCGGGTCGAGCGCGGCGACGAACTGGTGTTGCATGGTTATTACCACTGCGACGACGGTCCTGCGGCCCGGCACCCCAAGGACTGGTTCATGCGCCGGGTCTATACCCATGAAGGTGAGTTCTACAACCTGTCCGAGCAAGCCGCCCTCGCCCGCCTGCGCGCTGGTATCGAGATCTTTGAGCGTTACCACTGGCCGCTGGAAGGTTTCGTCGCCCCGGCCTGGCTGATGAGCGAAGGTACCCGCCAGGCCTTGCGCCAGTTGCCCCTGAGCTACACCAGCGATACCCAACACCTTTATCGCCTGCCCGACTTCACCGCCATCGACGCCCCGGGGTTGGTCTGGAGCGCCCGCAGTGCCTGGCGCCGCGGCCTGTCGAAAGTCCTCAGCGACCAAAGGGAAACGCGCTGGCGCCAGGCCCCGGTGATTCGCCTGGGCCTGCACCCAGTGGACATGCGCCACGGGTTTTCCCGGGATTACTGGCTGCGCACCCTCGAACGCCTGCTCAATGACGGTCGCATGCCGATGACCAAGGCCGGCTGGCTGGCGACTCAGGGCCTGCGGGTCAGCAGCGCCGCATGAAACGGCTGATCTGGCTGGCCGCCGCGCTGCTCACGGCGCTTCTGGTTCCGCTGCTGGTGGGCGGCGGGGAGATGTGGACGCGGGTACAACGTTTTCCCTTATCGCTGCTGCTGATCATGCTCGGCATGATCGTGCTGTGCTGGGGTTTGAACTCCATGCGCCTGCGTTTGCTGCTGGGTGAACACCGCGGGCGTATCGGCGGACTGAAAAGCATGGGCGTGGTGATGTCCACCGAGTTCGCCATGTGCGCAACGCCCGGCGGCAGTGGTGGGCCGCTGACACTGATGGCCCTGCTGGCGCGCAATGGCGTGCGCCCGGCCCATGGCAGTGCGGTATTTGCCATGGATCAGTTGAGCGACCTGCTGTTCTTCCTCTGCGCCTTGGTGGGCATCCTGTTTTATGCGCTGTTCCAGAATCTCAGCCAACGCATGGAATGGATGCTGGGATTGAGTGCAGTTTCAATGTTTGGCGGGTTGTTCGCCTGTGCGCTGGTGGCCCGCTACCACCGCCGGCTGATTCTGCTGGGCGCTCGGCTACTGTGTCATTTGCGGGTAAAGAGCAGCACCCGTCGACGCTGGGCACGCAAGATCCTGCACTTTCTCGCGGCGTTTACTGACACCTTGAAATTGCCACGGCAAACCCTGTTCCAAGTCTTCGGCCTGACGTGTCTCCATTGGGTATTGCGCTACAGCGTGCTGTACCTGGCGTTGAAAGGGCTGGGGGCGGATTTGCAGTGGGCCTGGAGTTTCCTGATCCAGATGCTGTCCCTGAGCGCCGGGCAATTCAGCCTGCTGCCGGGCGGTGCCGGGGCTGCGGAACTGACCTCGGCGGCGCTGTTGGCACCCATGGTGGGTAAATCCACTGCCGCGGCGGCGATTCTGATCTGGCGAGCAGTGACTTATTACTTTTACCTGGTGGCGGGCGGGCCGGTGTTCTTCTTGATGGTCGGGCGACCGTTGATCAAGAAGCTGATAAAGCTCAGGCAGGCCTGATCGATCAGCGTTTCTGTTCGGGCTCATCCTGGGGATGCGTCTGTTTCCAGAGTTCGGCGGCGTCAGGAAACTCAGTGCCGTCCTCTGGTCCCAACGCATCCGGGTCGTAGCGACTCAGGCAGCCTTCGCCCAATGTGGCCGGTGCACGGGAGGTGGCTTTGTCCAATGGATCGGTCATGGTGCAACGCTGTCCCTGAGGGTTTCATGAATCATTGTGGCGAGGGAGCTTGCTCCCTTGCCACGGGTCATCTTTTTCCTTGAGTGTAGTCAGAACACCACAGTCTTGTTGCCGTGCACCAACACCCGGTCTTCCAGGTGATAGCGCAGGCCCCGCGCCAACACCATCTTCTCTACGTCACGGCCGAAACGCACCATGTCTTCGATGCTGTCGCTGTGGCTGACGCGCACCACGTCCTGCTCGATGATCGGGCCGGCGTCCAGCTCTTCGGTCACGTAATGGCAGGTGGCGCCAATCAGTTTCACGCCGCGCAGGGAAGCCTGGTGGTACGGCTTGGCGCCGACGAACGACGGCAGGAAACTGTGATGGATGTTGATGACCTGGTGGGCGTATTCGCGGCACAAGGCCGGCGGCAGGATTTGCATGTAGCGGGCCAGCACCACCACTTCGGCCTCGTGCTGCTTGACCAGCCTCGAGACTTCGGCGAACGCCGGCTGCTTGTCCTGCGGGTCGACCGGTACATGGTAGTACGGGATGCCGTGCCACTCCACCATGCTGCGCAAGTCGTCATGGTTGGAAATGACACAGGCAATGTCGCAATCGAGCTCATCGCTGTGCCAGCGGTGCAGCAAGTCAGCCAGGCAGTGAGACTCGCGACTGGCCATCAGCACGACGCGTTTTTTCTGCGCGGTGTCGGTGATGCGCCAGTCCATCGAGAACTCTTCGGCAATCGGTGCAAAAGCCTCGCGAAAGGCTTCGATGCCGAAGGGCAGCGAGTCGGCACGAATCTCGTGACGCATGAAGAACCAGCCACTGTGATTGTCCGAGTGATGGCTCGCTTCAGTGATCCAGCCGTTATGGGACGCCAGAAAGTTACTGACTTTAGCAACGATACCGACGCGGTCCGGGCAAGCAATCACCAGCCGAAAAGTGCGCATTAGGGGAACTCCAGAACTTCGCAAAGGCGGCCATTCTAGCCATTGCGCAGGAAAACTGCAGTATCGATGACGCACCGTACCCTCGCGATGGCCCTGGATCGCGAAAGGCGTGGCGTGTGGCACCAGGCTATATGCGCAAACAGATGTGAGACCGCTCACAGTATTTAACTGCAATGCCCGTTTTTTCTGGCGTTGCACTAATTAATTAAATAAAACACGGCTTAAATGTTTACTTGATGAAACTGTCTGATTACTATTGCCGCACTGTCTCCTTGTCACCCGCACCCTACATAAGGTAGTCCAAATGTCCTTGATCAATGAATACCGCGCCACTGAAGAAGCCATCAAAGAACTGCAAGCGCGCCTGAAAAACCTGTCCCAAGACGACAAACTGCAAACCGAACTGGAATTCGAAGGCAAACTGCGCACGCTGATGGGCGAGTACTCCAAGTCCCTGCGCGACATCATTGCCCTGCTGGATCCAGAAGCCAAGTCGAGCAAAGCACCACGTGGCGCGGTAAAAACTACCGGCACCAAACGCGCTCGCAAAGTTAAGCAATACAAAAACCCGCACAACGGTGAAGTCATCGAAACCAAAGGTGGCAACCACAAGACCCTGAAAGAGTGGAAAGCCAAGTGGGGCGGTGACGTGGTTGAAGGCTGGGCAACCCTGCTGGGTTAAGCCTCACCGGTTCGCGCCGTTCTTTGCGAACACAATAACGCCAGCGATTGCTGGCGTTTTTTTATGCCTGTCTTTTTTACTTCTGGACACCGCTCATAGGCTTAAACGTTTACGCAATTGCTGGCTGTAGCCCTGCCATTGCATGAGGACCTCTTGCTGCAATGGCGTAGAGAGCGCCATCCATTCTCCCATTGCCTCATCAAAACTTTTCAAGGTATTAGGCGCTCCCAATTCCGGGGATGACAGACGTTGTTGACAGAAAAGTCTCCAACGCCCCTGCTCTTCGGGATTCAGCGTGTCTGGAAAGTTGCGCGCGCGATATCGAAACAATAATTCCGGCAAGCGCTCGTCATCGAATGGCCAGCGTTGTTGAGCCAATTGCACCGGGTCCGCCAAGCGGACTTGTTCACATAAACGACGATCACGGTCGCCGATGAAGCCCGCGTATAACTGTTGTTCGGGATCCTCACTGGCGGTGAAATCCTCGCGGCCATAAATAGCTTGAAGTTTATCCTGCCAAACTTCCTGTGCGTCAGTTAGTCGCAATGCCCGCTGCTGATAGCCGTCCATGTCCAGTTGCAGCCGCTGTTGATCCTCGGCGCGCAGCACCGACAACGGCGCGACCACCGGACACTTGTTGATATGGATGAGCTTGAGCGGCACCGGCAATTCACCATCGAGCAGTTCTTCACGGCGCGTGTACAAACCCTGGCGCAACCGGTCGGCATCGTGGTCGAGCAGCCCCTGGGGATCCAGGTGCAGGTCGCAGACAATCAGGGCGTTGCGGTTTTTCGGGTGCCAGGCCAGCGGCAGGACGACGCCGATGTAATTGCGTGCCGCCGAGAAGCGTCCGGAGATGTGCACCATCGGCTGCAGCAGGCGGATCTGGTCCATCACCTTCTGTTTGCTGCGCAGCTGGAACAGCCAGTCGTAGAGCCGGGGCTGCTGCTGGCGAATCAGGCGGGCCAGGGCGATGGTCGCGCGCACGTCCGACAACGCATCGTGCGCCTGGCCATGGTCGATGCCATTGGCGGCGGTCAGGCGCTCGAGCTTGAGGGTGACGCGACCCTCCTCCTGCGGCCAGACGATGCCTTGCGGGCGTAGGGCATAGGCGGCGCGCACCAGGTCGATCAGGTCCCAGCGACTGTTGCCGCCCTGCCATTCCCGCGCATAGGGGTCGAAAAAATTCCGATAAAGGCTGTAGCGGGTCATTTCATCGTCGAAGCGCAGGGTGTTATAACCAGCGCCACACGTACCGGGAGCGGCCAGTTGGGCGTGGACACGGGTCATGAAATCGGCTTCGCTCAAGCCTTTTTCGGCCAGGCACGCCGGAGTGATGCCGGTGATCGCACAGGCCGCCGGATGGGGCAGGATGTCATCGCTGGGCTGGCAATACAGGTTCACCGGTTCGTCGATTTCATTGAGCTCGAAATCGGTACGGATACCCGCCACTTGCAAGGGCCGGTCGCAACGCGGGTTGATGCCGGTGGTTTCGTAGTCGTACCAGAAGATGGAAGTCACGGGCTGTTCCTGAACTGAAGACTGGCGAAGTCTAGGCGCTCGAACCCGCCCCAGGCCAGCGGTCCTGTAACTTTTGAAACATCCAATGTGGGAGCGAGCTTGCTCGCGATAGCGGTGGGTCAGCCTGCGGTGATGCTGGCTGTGCAGCCGCCATCGCGAGCAAGCTCGCACACACGGGACCTGCTGGATGGCCCAGATCGTGTTCGCACCCTCAGTCACGTTGCGATCCATGAAATGAAATGACTGGCATCGACATATCGTTTGCCCGCACGAAGGCTGCTAGCATCGCCGACATTGAATGTTCGACCCGGCCCATCACTCAGGTAGCCCATGCTCGACACACCAGCACTGCAAAGGAACGCGACGCTGCCGGCGCCCCTGGACACGCGCTATCAGGTCGAAACGCCCGAAGGCATCGACCTGCCACTGCGTCCGGCGGGGTTGATGCCCCGTTCACTGGCCTTTGCCATCGACCTGGGCATACGCGGGCTGGTCCTGGGGCTGCTCTTTCTGATCCTGGCGTTTTTCGGTGAGCTGGGCATCGGCCTGGGGTCCATCCTGCTGTTCATTATCAGCTGGTGGTACATGGTGCTGTTCGAAGTGCTGAACCAGGGCCGCTCCCCCGGCAAGCAGATCATGGGGTTGCGCGTGGTGCAGGACGACGGTCGCCCCATTGGCTGGTCCGCCTCACTGATCCGCAACCTGTTGCGCTTCGTCGACATGCTGCCCTTCGCCTATGCCTTCGGGGCAATCAGTTGCCTGCAGCATCCGGCCTTCAAACGCCTGGGCGACCTCGCGGCCGGCACACTGGTGGTATATCGCGAACAACCGGTCAAACGCCCCACCCTGCCATTGGTACAACCGATACGCCCGCCGTTTGCCCTGAGCCTGAACGAGCAACGCGCCGTGCTGAGTTTCGCCGAGCGCCAGGCCGAACTGTCCCCGGCGCGGGTCAACGAACTGGCGAGCATCCTGGCCGCACCCTTGAACGTCCAGGCGCCCAGCGCCGTGGCCGAACTCAATGGCATTGCCCGCGGCCTGTTGGGGCCAACATGAAGCAAAGCCTGTTTGAAAGCCGCCATCAAGAAGAATGGGCACATCTGTCGGGCCTGCTCGATCAATTGGAACGCAGTCGCAACGCGCCCCAGAGCAGCGATTTCCCACCCGCCTATCGGCGACTTTGCCATCACCTGGCACTGGCCCAGGCGCGGGGCTACAGCAGCTTGCTGATCGACACGCTGCAACAACTGGCCCTGCGCGGTCACCAGCAGCTCTACCGGGACCGCAGCCGACCCTCGGCCAGTCTCTCGGCCTTTATCCTCGCCGGGTTTCCTCGACTGGTCCGCGAACAATGGCGCTTCGTGCTGGTCGCCAGCCTGATGTTCCTGGGCAGCCTGGCGGGCATCGGGCTGTTGGTCTATCTGTTTCCGGAACTGGTCTACAGCGTGTTGGGCGCCGACGAAATCAGCCAGATACGCAGCATGTACGACCCGGCCGCCGGGCACCTGGGGCGCTCGATCGAACGGGCCGCCAGCGAGGATTGGGTCATGTTCGGCTACTACATCATGCACAACATCGGCATTGCCTTTCAGACGTTCGCCAGTGGCCTGATGTTTGGCCTGGGCAGCGCGTTCTTCCTGTTTTTCAATGGCCTGACCATTGGCGCGGTGGCCGGACACCTGACCCAGATCGGTTCGGGAAGCACATTCTGGTCGTTCGTGATCGGCCATGGCGCCTTCGAACTCACCGCCATCGCCCTGGCCGGCGCCGCCGGACTGCAACTGGGTTGGGCCTTGATCGCGCCGGGGCGCCTGACCCGGGGCGAGGCCTTGCGGCTCGCCGCGGGCAAAAGCGTGCTGATGATCGGCGGGGTGATGCTGTTGCTGCTCATCGCCGCGTTCATCGAGGCCTACTGGTCCTCCAGCGCCGTATCGCCCGCCATCAAATACACGGTGGGCGCATTGTTATGGCTGCTGGTGCTCAGTTATCTGTTGTTTGCCGGACGGGACCGCCATGCGCCTGAGTGACGCCACCGTAGTCATCCGCCCGCGAACCGCCTGGGAAGCCATGGACCTGGGTGTGCTGATGAGCCAGCGGCATCGACGGTTGCTGATGACCAGTTGGGCCATCGTCACACTGCCGGTGTATGTGCTGCTGACCCTGTTGCTGTGGGATTCGCCGTCCCTGGTCGTGCTGGTGTTCTGGTGGTTGAAACCGGCCTTTGACCGACTGCCGCTGTTCATTCTTTCCAAGGCGCTGTTTGGCGAAACGCCCACGTTGAAACAGGCCTTGCGCGCGTGGCCCGCGCTGCTCAAGCCCCAGTTGTTGGCGAGCCTGAGCTGGCGACGGTTGAGCCTGAGCCGCAGCTTCCTGATGCCCGTGGTGCAACTTGAGGGGCTTGCCGGCGATGCGCGCGAGCAGCGCTTGCGGGTCCTGCTGCAACGCAATGGCGGCGCGGCGCAATGGCTGACCCTTATCGGCGTGCACCTGGAAACCGCCTTGTGGTTCGGCCTGATGGCCCTGTTCTATCTATTCGTGCCGCAACAAGTCGAATTGGAATGGGACTGGCAGATGCTGGTGGCAGCGGCCGAACACGACTGGTTGTGGTTCGAACACCTGGTCAACTTCCTGTATCCCCTGCTGCTGATCGTCTGGGAGCCGATCTATGTCGCCTGCGGCTTCAGCCTCTACTTGAACCGGCGCACGATTCTCGAGGGCTGGGACATCGAACTGGCCTTCCGCCGCCTGCGCCAACGCCAACGCCTGAGCAGTACAGTTCCCGTGCTGATGCTGCTGGCACTGTTGCTGCTACCCCCGGCCCCCCCGGCCTGGGCCGCCGAAGACAGCAGCGCACCCGACAGCCCCCGCCTGCTCCATCAACCCCTCACCAGCGAAGGGGCCCGGGACAGCATCAAGGCGATCCTCGAAGCCCCACCGTTCAAGACCCCGGAAACGGTCACCCGTTATCGTTTCGGCGAAGAAGCCACCGAGGCTCCCGAGAAGGGCGAAACCCCGGGTTGGCTCAAGGCATTGTTCAAATGGATGGGCAGCCAACGCTTCGACATCATCGCCACGTTGATCCAGATCGCCCTGTGGGCCTGCCTGGTGGGCGCGATTGTCTGGCTGGCCTGGCACTACCGGGAAAGACTCAAGGCCTTGGTGAATCTCCGGCCGACGCAACGGGTAACCCTTGAACGACCGGCACCGACCCAAATGTTCGGCCTGGATATCCGCCAAGAGAGCCTGCCAGTCGACGTGGCCACCAGCGTCGAGCAGTTATGGTCCGCCAATCCCCGCGAGGCGCTGGGCCTGCTTTACCGCGCCCTGCTCAGTCGGCTGCATCATGACTTCCAGGTCCCATTGACGCCGGCCGACACCGAAGGCCAAGTGCTGCAACGCATCGAACAGCTTCAACAGGCCAACCTGCTGGGCTTCAGCGAAAGCCTGACCCGGCACTGGCAGAACATCGCCTATGGGCACCGTACACCGCCGCCCCACCTTCAACAGGAACTGTGTGACGGCTGGCGCGGGCTGTTCGGTCCGGGAGCGTCTCGATGAGCCGGCGTACAGGGTTGCTGACCGGCGCACTGGTGGTCGCGCTGGTGGGTGCGTTGGGCGTCTATCTCTACGTGAAGGCCGTGCCCTATCAGGAAACCCTCGATCACGGCCCCTCCCCCGAAGCCCGGGCCAACCCGTACCTGGCCGCCGAACATTTCCTGCGCCAGCAGGGCATCAATGTCGAACATGCCAATGACCTGAGCGTGCTTCCCAGCCTGGAGCCTCGCCAGCACAGCCTGCTGTTGCTGGGTGAGCGCACCCACATGACGCCACGGGAAGTCGACCAATTGATGAACTGGACCCGCGCCGGCGGGCGCTTGCTGTTTGTCGCCGAGGCCTTGTGGGATGACAACACCAAGAGCAGCGGCGACTTGCTGCTGGACCGCGTGCACCTGCGCCAACTCCTGAGCGAAGACCTCAAGGAGCCGGCCCCCGAGCTCATCAAGGATCGCTACCCGGAGCTGACCAAGCTGTACCTGGAAGACGAAGAGGCGCCTGCGTATATCGGCTTCGACACCGACTTCCACCTCGAAGACCCGCAGAACCTCGCCCAGGCCTGGGCCAACAGCGCCCTGGCGACCCACATGATGCAACTGACCCTCGGCCTGGGCTCGATCACGGTGATCACCGACGCCGAGCTGTGGAAGAACGAGCACATCGACCAGTACGACAACGCCTGGCTGCTCTGGTATTTGGGCGCCGATACCGACGTCACGCTGCTGTTCAACACCGATCACGACGACCTGCTGACCCTGCTGCTGCGCTATTTCCCCCAGGCATTGGTGGCGCTGCTGGCCTTGGTGGCCCTGTGGCTCTGGCGCTCGGCGGTACGCCATGGCCCGCTGCAGCAACCGGCACCCAAGGCACGGCGCCAACTGGAGGAACACTTGCAGGCCAGCGCCGGTTTCCACCTGCGCCACAACGGCCAACAGCAGTTGTTGCAGACCTTGCAGCAGGACATCCTGCGCCGCGCCCGCCATCTTCATCCCGGTTTCGAACAACTGGCCGTCGCCGAACAATGGCAAGTACTCGCCCGCCTGACCCGCCAACCCACGCGAGCCATCAGCCAAGCCTTGAGCCCACGGCCGAAACAGCGGATGTCCAGCGCAGAGTTCTGCCGCCAGGTCGCCCATTTGCAAACCCTTAGGAATGCCTTATGAGTTTTCCGCAGATAAATCCGCAAGAATGCTCGAAATCATCTATCGTACGGCGTTACCAAACCTAGTAATAACGGGCGTTATAGCCGATTTTGTTTTCCGCATAAATTTCCGCAGGAATCACCGAGTAAGTAGCCGTTTAAGGGCGCCGGAATCAAACGATGATCACCTCGAAAACGTACCTTGACCCAGTACTGCCAGAAAGTCTGCCCGACTCGATCATTCAGGCTGCGGATCAGTTGCCCCGCAAGGCAGAATTTCTTGCCGGAAGGCTTGCCGATGAGACCTCGAAGCAGCTGGCGGGCCTGCTGCGCATCACCAATACCTACTACTCGAACCTGATCGAAGGGCATCGAACCGAGATCGCTGACCTCCAGACTGCTCGCACGACACCGAAACGGGAAAGAAAGGCGCTCAAAGAGCTCGCAGTGCAACACATGACCCAGCAGGAGGTGATGGAGCGGCTGCTGCGCATGCGGCCAGCGGACAGCTTCTCTGCCATGTTCGATCCCAAGTTGATCGCGACGATCCATCGTCGACTTTTCAAGGACGCGTCTACGCAGGAACTGACCCTGGGCGATGGTCGCATGATGGAACCGGGCAGACTGCGGGCCGAACAGAATGAACAGGTCCAGGTTGGCGCACATGTCGCTCCAGCGGCTGCAGCGGTATTGCCCATGCTTGAGCATTTGCAGTTGCACTACGGACGAATAAAAGACCCGCGGCGCCAATTGATCGCCGCCCTGGCAGGCCATCACCGAGTGGCGCTTGTTCACCCCTTCCTGGATGGCAATGGTCGAGTGATTCGGATGCTCACCCACCTGCAACTTGTTCACCTCGGGCTAAAACCTTTCCTATGGTCACTGTCCCGTGGCCTGGCTCGCAGGCAAGATGAGTACTATCGCTTCCTGGCGTTGGCTGATCGTCCTCGTGAAGGTGACTATGACGGGCGCGGCCAACTCTCACAGCGTCACTACTTCAACTTCATCGAGTTCATGCTCGATGTTTGCCACGACCAGATTGATTACATGACCACCGCGCTAGACCCAGCCAAGCTGCGCGAGCAGGTTGTTCATGTGTTCTCAACGGATCCTGACCTTCGCCGTGCCGGCATCAGGCCCACCAGTGCAGCGGCTGTGTTAGCGCTGCTCACCCAAGGTGCGATGCCGCGTGCGGAGTTCAAGGTGTTCACAGGCTTGAAGGATCGGCTTGCAACGGAAGAACTGAGTCGCTTGATCGAAGCGGGGATAGTGGTCAGCAGTACCCCCAGGTCCCGAACGGTGGAAGCGGGTTTGCCCGCCCGCTTCGCCGGATCGATCTTTGCGAACCTGCATTTTCAAATGGGCTAATTGTGCCGGTGACTCGGGCCTCAGCTGCTTGAAGTGAGCGCACCATCATAGGATTTAACCGTTAGGAGAACGCCAGAACCCATGACTGAACAGAACGAACCTGCCGACGGCCAGACCCACGCCGCCCAACAGCGCCAGCGCGCCAGTCAGTTGGCCCAGGCCATTCGCACCGAGCTGCGCAAAGCGGTGGTCGGCCAGGATACGGTGATCGACGATGTGCTCACGGCGCTGATCGCCGGCGGTCACGTCCTGCTCGAAGGCGTCCCCGGGCTGGGCAAGACCTTGCTCGTACGCGCCCTGGCCCGCTGTTTTGGCGGCGAGTTCGCGCGCATCCAGTTCACCCCCGACCTGATGCCCAGCGACGTCACCGGGCACGCGGTGTATGACTTGCAGACCGAGCAATTCAAGCTGCGCAAGGGCCCGGTGTTCACCAACCTGCTGCTGGCCGACGAGATCAACCGCGCGCCGGCCAAGACCCAGGCCGCGCTGCTCGAGGCCATGCAGGAGCGCCAGGTCACCCTCGAGGGTCGCCCCTTGCCCATCGCCCAACCGTTCATGGTGCTCGCCACCCAGAACCCCATCGAACAGGAAGGCACCTACCCGCTGCCGGAAGCCGAGCTCGACCGCTTCATGCTCAAGGTGCGCATGGACTACCCCGACGCCGACCAGGAACTGAATATGGTGCGCCAGGTCAGCCGCTCGACCCGGGCCGACATGCTTGATGTGCAGCCGTTGCGCACGGTGTTGCAGGCCAAGGATGTGCAGGCGCTGCAACGCATCGCCAGCGATCTGCCGATGGACGACCAGGTGCTCGACTACGCCGTACGCCTGGCCCGCACCACCCGCAGTTGGCCGGGGTTGACCCTGGGCGCCGGGCCGCGCGCCTCGATCGCCCTGGTACGCTGCGCCCGGGCGCGAGCGTTGTTGCGCGGCGGCGAGTTCGTGGTGCCGGACGACATCAAGGGCTGCGCCCTGGCCGTGCTGCGCCATCGTGTGCGGCTGGCACCGGAGCTGGACATCGAAGGGCTGTCGGTGGATCAGGTGCTGGGGCAGCTGCTTGATCAAGTGCCGGCGCCGCGGTTGTGAATACAAACTTCATGATGGAGAAACTCATTGTGGCAAGAGCACTCTCTGTGGCCAGAGTGCTTTTTGTGGCGAAGGAGCTTGCTCCCGCTGGGCTGCGAAGCAGACCCCGGGGTTTGCCTGACACACCGCAAGGGGACGCTGCGCGTCCAGCGGGAGCAAGCTCCCTCGCCACGGGGAACCTCACCGCAGCACATTCCTTCGCCAAGGCTAATGCCCCCTGCGAGGGAATGCACTCATGAAACCCTCGCGCCTGCTATTGATCTGGCTCGCGGCACTGCTGGCCCTTGGCATCGTGCTAGGCGCATTGCGGGCGTTGGGCGTGGCGGTTCCATCGGCCCTGCTGTCCATCAACTGGGGCTTGCTGCTGGCCTTGCTGGCCCTGGCGCTGCTCGACGCCGTGCGGCTCAGGCGCTTGCCTTTGCCCCGAGTACAACGGCAGATGCCGGCAAGCCTGGCCCTCGGTCGATGGGGCGAGGTCCGCTTGGAGATCAGCCATGACTTCGAGCAGCCGCTGCAGGTTGAGCTCTTCGATCATGTCCCCGATGGCCTGGACTTCGAAAACCTCCCCCTGACGGTTGAGCTTCAACCCGGCCAGCTCAGCCAGATCGGCTACCGCCTACGCCCGCTCAAGCGCGGCCACTTCACCTTCGAACACTGCGAAGTCAACCTGCCGAGCCCGTTGGGCCTGTGGGCGCAAAAACGCCTGATGAACGAGGTCGAAGAGATCCGCGTCTACCCGGATTTCGCCAAGCTCTACGACGGCCAGCTACTGGCTGTGGATAACTGGCTCAGCCAACTCGGCATCCGCCAGCGTCAACGGCGTGGCCAGGGGCAGGAATTCCATCAACTGCGCGAATTTCGCGAGGGCGACAGCCTGCGCCAGATCGATTGGAAAGCCACCGCCCGCCACCGCACGCCGATTGCCCGGGAGTACGAAGACGAGCGTGACCAACAGATCATTTTCATGCTCGATTGCGGCCGGCGCATGCGCAGCCAGGATGGCGAACTGTCGCACTTCGATCACGCCCTCAACGCCTGCCTGCTGCTCAGCTACACCGCGCTGCGCCAGGGCGACGCTGTCGGCCTGAGCACCTTCGCCAGCGAGCAAACCCGCTACCTCGCCCCGGTCAAAGGCACGGGCCAGCTCAACGTGTTGCTCAACACCGTGTACGACCTCGACAGCAGCCAACGTCCCGCCGACTACCAGGCCGCCGTGACCCAACTGCTGGCCCGGCAAAAACGTCGGGCCCTGGTGGTGCTGGTGACCAACCTGCGGGATGAGGACGATGCGGAACTGCTGGCCGCCGTGAAACGGCTGGGCCAACAGCATCGGGTGCTGGTGGCCAGCCTGCGGGAAGAAGCCCTCGACCGCTTGCGCCAGTCGCCGGTGCAAACCCTGCCTGAAGCCTTGGCCTATTGCGGGACGGTGGACTACCTGAATGCCCGGGCCGAACTGCATCAGCAATTGAGCGCCCATGGCATCCCGGCCCTGGACTCACGCCCGAGTGAATTAGGGGCGCAATTGGTGACGCAATATCTCGCATGGAAAAAGGCGGGGACCGTATAGGTCCTACAGCGAGCAAGCAAAACTCCGGTTGACTACGGCGCCTTGCGCAACGGACTACAGATCCGCCAGAATCCGCCGGCTTGTGTGCCTTGGCCTTGCCCCGTAACTTGATTCGCGTCGCTGATATCCAGCGATCGGGTTTAGTCGCCCGGTGTTGAAGTGATGTGCACAAGCGTCATCCAGTCGGGTTCCCCTATCCCCGCACTTGATGGTGGCTGTGCGCAGGGCGCCCTCGGGCGCGCCGGTTTCACTTCTCACCGGTCGACTAACCTGCGTCCAGCCGCCACCCCTCGTTTAGTCGCGAGCCGGATGGCAGCGCCACCGAAGAGAAGTGAATATGATCAAGCCAACCCCCAATCCACCCCATACCGACCCGCTCTCCCCCAAGAAACCCTCGACCCCGAAAAGCTCGACCAAGCCGCCCAAGGAGCCCTGGACTACTACCTCAAGCCCAACAACGGCCAGCCCGAGCAGAAAACCGCCAAGCAAGTGGATTACTTCATCGTCGCCCCTGACGCCGATCCCGAAGGCATGCTCGCGCACACCTACGAAACCTTCTGCTCGGTGAGCACGCTGATCCTGGATTTATCGGAAGACCTGGAAGGCGCCCCGCGCAACCTGGCCCTGGCGATTCACCAGATGGGCGAGATGGGGGTGTTGTTGCTGGAGAGGATGCTGGATAACGAAGCGAAGGTTCAGCGCTAACGGTCAAACGAACTGTTGCAGCGAAACCTGTGGGAGCGAGCTTGCTCGCGATGACGGTGGGTCAGCTGACATCAATACTGAATGTGCCGACGCCTTCGCGAGCAAGCTCGCTCCCACAGTTGATTGAAGTACACCCGCAAGAGCCAGGCGTTACGCCCTGGCTCCCTCAGAGAGATAGCCTCAAGCCGATTCCGGCATCGGATAAAAACTGAAATATTGCCGCAACGAACTGATCAGTTGCCCGTATTCCGGCGGTGCCCATTTCAGGCTGAAACCGGCGTCGAAATGCATCGGCGTCACGTCTTCATGGCACCACAGGCAATTGGCTTTCAACTTGATGTTCTGCTGCGGTCCCTCATCGGAAGGGATTTTCAGATGCAGTTCAAAGTCCGCCCCCACCATCAATGGCAGATGACTGATCAGCATCAGGCCATCTTCAGAGACGTTACCCAAAAAGCCGATGGGCCTGTCATTGACGCCGTTGAACACCCGCAAAAAACACGGCAACTGATGCCGCTCGATTCGCCTTTTTTTGTACATGTCTTGTATCGCTTTTTCAACGACCCCGGACAGGGGCAAACGAATACTTCGGAACGAGCCCAAGCCTGCCCGCTCTCCCCGATCCCGGTGCCAGACACGTGAAGTGCTTGGCTAGACTTTCTGCCGGTCACAGGTGCTCTTCAACATTAGAGACCTGACTCTAATACGACTTGTACAAATATAGCTGAAGGTTGGGCAACAGCCAGTTTCGCCACGCACCTTTCATCTACCTCAACGGTACAAGAAGGAGATGACCAGGGGTCGCCCCTGGCCGTGGAACTGACGAGCGGTATCAGGACGCTGCAGGACGGATCGCCGCAGCGCTGCGGGTTGGATAATGACCCAGGCTCTGCAATGTTTCGAGGCGGGCACGGGCGCGGAACGCGTATTCGCTGTTAGGGTACTGCGTGATGATGAACTGGTAGGTTTGCGCTGCATCGATGAACAGCTTCTGCCGCTCCAGACACTGGCCGCGCAGCATCGAGACTTCCGGCTGCATGTAGCGGCGGGCCCGGCTGGCGCGGTCGACCTTCGACAGCTCGAGCATCACTTGCTCGCAATTGCCGCGGTCATAGGCCTTGTAGGCCAGGTTCATGTGGTGGTTCATCGACCAACGGGTGCAGCCCGTGACGCTCAGGGCCAGGGCAACAAAAAGCACGAATCGCATGGGAGGTTCTCCTGTCTTGAGCTCTGTATCGACCTGGCTGGAAAAATCTTCAGCCTGAAAAACACTGCTGCGGCACGCACCTATCCTGTGGCGAGGGAGCTTGCTCCCGCTGGGCTGCGCAGCAGCCCCAAAACCTGGCCCGTCGGTCTATCAGGCAGCCCGAGTTCAACTTGCTTGGGGTCGCTTCGCAACCCAGCGGGAGCAAGCTCCCTCGCCACAAGAGCCTGTGCAAGGATTTAAAGAGGCGCAAAAATTTTCAAGAATGTTCATTTCGAAAAACAAACGAAAAAGTAGTGCATATGAACAATGACTACACCCAAAGAGCATAGTAGCCTTCGCTGGCGCTTGAACCTGAGGAGTCATGCATGTCCGTCCGTCGCACCAAAATCGTCGCTACCCTTGGCCCGGCCAGTAATTCGCCGGAAGTTCTCGAACAGCTGATTCTGGCTGGCCTGGACGTTGCCCGCCTGAACTTTTCCCACGGCACCCCCGAAGAACACAAGGCGCGTGCCAAGCTGGTACGCGACCTCGCGGCCAAGCACGGCCGTTTCGTCGCCCTGCTGGGTGACCTGCAAGGCCCGAAGATCCGTATCGCCAAATTCGCCAACAAGCGCATTGAGCTGAAGATCGGTGACAAATTCACCTTCTCCACCAGCCATCCGCTGACCGAAGGCAACCAGCAGGTGGTGGGTATCGACTACCCGGACCTGGTCAAGGACTGCGGCGTGGGCGACGAGCTGCTGCTCGACGACGGCCGCGTGGTGATGCGCGTCGATACCGCGACCGCCACCGAACTGAACTGCACCGTGACCATCGGCGGCCCGCTGTCGGACCACAAAGGCATCAACCGCCGCGGCGGCGGCCTGACGGCACCGGCCCTGACCGAAAAAGACAAGGCCGACATCAAGCTGGCCGCGGAAATGGAAGTCGACTACCTCGCCGTGTCCTTCCCCCGTGACGCCGCCGACATGGAATACGCCCGCCAACTGCGTGACGAATCCGGCGGTACGGCCTGGCTGGTGGCCAAGATCGAACGCGCCGAAGCGGTGGCCGACGACGAAACCCTCGACGGCCTGATCAAGGCGTCCGACGCCGTGATGGTGGCCCGTGGCGACCTGGGCGTGGAAATCGGCGACGCCGAGCTGGTGGGTATCCAGAAGAAGATCATCCTGCACGCACGCCGCCACAACAAAGCGGTGATCGTTGCAACCCAGATGATGGAGTCGATGATCCAGAACCCGATGCCGACCCGCGCCGAAGTGTCCGACGTAGCCAACGCCGTGCTCGACTACACCGACGCCGTGATGCTCTCGGCCGAGAGCGCCGCCGGCCTCTACCCGCTCGAAGCGGTGCAAGCCATGGCGCGTATCTGCATCGGCGCGGAAAAGCACCCGACCAGCAAGACTTCCAGCCATCGCATCGGCAAGACCTTCGAGCGTTGCGACGAAAGCATCGCCCTGGCGACGATGTACACCGCCAACCACTTCCCGGGTGTGAAGGCGATCATCGCCCTGACCGAAAGTGGCTACACGCCGCTGATCATGTCGCGCATCCGCTCCTCGGTGCCGATCTACGCGTTCTCCCCGCACCGTGGAACCCAGGCCCGGGCTGCCATGTTCCGTGGCGTCTACACCGTGCCGTTCGACCCAGCCGCCCTGCAACCGGGCGAAGTCAGCCAGGCGGCGGTGGATGAACTGGTCAAGCGTGGCGTGGTGCAAACCGGTGATTGGGTCATCCTCACCAAGGGCGACAGCTACCACACCATCGGCGGCACCAACGGGATGAAAATCCTGCACGTTGGCGACCCCATGGTCTGAGTGACCGGTTGCTCGAAAAGCAAAAAGCCCCGCCGTGTGAATGGCGGGGCTTTTTGGTTTCTGCATTCTGGGAATGCAGTGCCTGAACTGGCGCCTTCGCGAGCAAGCTCGCTCCCACACTGGACCGACGGCAGTCCGCGATTTTCCGGCCAACCCAAATCCCCTGTGGGAGCGAGCTTGCTCGCGATAGCGGTGGGTCAGCTTGCGCTGCTCTCGCGGGGGAGAAAAACATCAGCCAGCAGTTGATTACGCGGCAGGCCGGCCAAGTACAAACGCTTGGCAAAGGCCTCTACCCGGTCGGGATGGCCGCAGAGCAAGGCTTGGGTTTGCCGGGAAACAAGCCGCAGTTGCGCCAGCGCGGCGGGCGCCTCGGCCGCGGTCAGCAGCTCGACGGTGAGGTTCTCGTGCTTGGCCGCCAGCGCCACCAGGGGTTTGGCCAAATAATGTCCCGTCGCATCATGGGCCACGTGAATAAGGCGAATAGTGCCCTGGTGGTGCTGGCGCAGGGCTTCGCGCAGCAGGCCGAACAATGGCGCCAGGCCGGTGCCAGCGGCGAGCAGCCAGAGGGGTTTGTCGTGCCAGTCGGGGTTGTAATGCAAGGCACCACCGCGCAGTTCGCCGAGGCGGATCGGATCGCCGCCTTTCAGTTTTCGAGCCGCATCGATGAAGCGGCCGGGTTCGCGGCAATCGAGGTGGAACTCCAGGAAACGGTCCTCCTCCGGCAAACTCGCCAGGGAATACGGCCGGGCCACGTCACCGGCCCACAGCACCAAATGCTGCCCGGCCTGGTAACGCAACGCCCGCTCAGGCGTCACTCGCAAGCGCAGCACATCGGCGCCCAGCCAATCCGCCGCCGTCACTTGGGCCGCCTGGCCGTCGCGCTGCGGGTCGAAGGTGTGGATCTGCACATCCTCGACCACCTGGCATTGGCAGGCCAGCCGCCAGCCTTGATCGCGTTGCGTCGGGCTCAGGGCATCGGGCCGGCTGTCACGCACATCGCCGCCCACGCATTGCACCAGGCACGCATGGCAACTGCCGGCGCGACAACTATAGGGCACCGGCACCCCGGACTGATTCAACGCGTCCAGCAGGTTACTGCCCGCCGCTACCGTCCAGTGCCGACCGGCGACTGTCAGCTCAGGCATCGGCGTTCTCCCAGGCGGCGGCACAACGATTGCGGCCGTCTCGCTTGGCCCGGTACAACGCCTGGTCGGCTCGTTGCAAGGCGTTGTCCAGGTCGTCCCCCATCTCCAACATGGTCAACCCCGCCGACAGACTGAGGGGCCCGACCCGCAGGCCGACCAATTCGACTTCCGTAAACGCCAGCCGCAACCGCTCAGTGCAGGCCGTCAGCCGCGACGGGTCGCAGGCCGGTAGCAGCATGACGAATTCTTCGCCACCGTAACGGGCCAGCACATCGCCCTCGCGCAGGCAGGCCGTGGCAACGCCGGCAAACGCCTGGAGCACCTGATCGCCAGCGGCGTGCCCGTGCAGGTCGTTGATGCGCTTGAAATGGTCGAGATCGATCAAGGCCAGGCCATGGGCGACGCCAGGCCTGAGGGTGTTGAGCTCACGGGAGGCCAGGCGCAGAAAGTGCCGGCGGTTGAACAGGCCCGTCAATTCGTCAGTGGCCACCAGGTCTTCGAGCTGGCGCATCATGCCGCGCAAGGTGTCCTGGTGGGCCTGCAGGGCAAACCGTCGCTGGCGCATGCGCTGGCGGGAGGTCTGGACGTAGCGGGCGTAAAACACTAGCCACACCAGCACGATAAACAGCACGCACACTTGCAACCCGGCCAGCGTGGGGTCAGGCAGTTGAAAGAAGTAGCCGTCCCACAGGGTAATACCGGTGAAGCTGATAAACACCAACGTCGCACAGCGCAAAAAGGCCCGTCGGGACAGGTGAAACAGCCCGAACAGCAGGATCAGCACATAGAACACCAGGAACACGCCCCGGGCCTGGTCCAGGTGCGCCATCATCCAGGTCTGCCAGCCGAGGCCGATCAGCACCTGTATTTCCGTGAGGCTGGGGTCGGCGAAGCGCAGATTGCGGCCGGAGATAAACAGCGCGAACAGCCCTGCCTGGCACAGCACCACCAACACACTGCCGATGATCACATCGCGCAAGGAATCGAGGTAATGACCACTGAAAAATGCCAGCCACAACAACACCAGTGCCAGCGCGTAAGTCGCGGCGGCCAAGGCGAAGCGTTTCAGCAAAAGACGTTGGATGGCGTTATGGGTCAATCGTTGACTCACCATGGGAAAGGAAACTGACAGGAGGCGTCCTACGCTACAGGCCAGACGCCACTTTAGTGGCGTGTAGGGCAAATGACCATTCAATTCTGGAGCAGAAAAATGGCGTCAAAGCAATGGCCCAAATTGACGCATTTGTTTGATGGCCCTGGCGAACGTTTACCTGTGGCGAGGGAGCTTGCTCCCGCTCGGTTGCGCAGCGACCGCAAAATCCTGGGGCCGCTACGCAGCCCAGCGGGATCAAGCTCCCTCGCCACAAGATTCCATATCCACCTCGCCTTTGCGTTGTGATCGCGAGCAAGCTCGCTCCCACAGGGTGCCTGCCTGCGATATACTGCCGCGCCTTTTTAGCGTCGCGCCAGCATGCCCGGCGTGCCTTAAGAGGTGCCGTCCGTCGACCGATGCACCCAAACGGGCGGCACCTTATTGAATGTTCCCGTCTTTAGAGAGGAGCGCGACTCATGACCGTGATCAAGCAAGACGACCTGATTCAGAGCGTTGCCGACGCCCTGCAGTTCATTTCCTATTACCACCCCGTGGATTTCATCCAGGCGATGCACGAGGCCTACCTGCGCGAAGAATCGCCGGCGGCCCGCGACTCCATGGCGCAGATCCTGATCAACTCGCGCATGTGCGCCACCGGCCACCGGCCGATCTGCCAGGACACCGGCATCGTGACCGTGTTCGTGCGCGTGGGCATGGACGTGCGTTGGGATGGCGCGACCATGGGCCTGGACGACATGATCAACGAGGGCGTGCGTCGCGCCTACAACCTGCCGGAAAACGTCCTGCGTGCGTCCATCCTCGCCGACCCGGCAGGCGCGCGGAAAAACACCAAGGACAACACCCCGGCGGTCATCCACTACTCCATCGTCCCGGGTAATACCGTGGAAGTGGACGTGGCGGCCAAGGGTGGCGGTTCCGAGAACAAGTCGAAGATGGCCATGCTCAACCCGTCCGACTCCATCGTCGACTGGGTGCTCAAGACCGTCCCGACCATGGGCGCCGGCTGGTGCCCACCGGGCATGCTGGGCATCGGCATCGGCGGCACCGCCGAGAAAGCCGCGGTCATGGCCAAGGAAGTGTTGATGGAATCCATCGACATCCACGAGCTCAAGGCCCGCGGCCCGCAGAACCGTATCGAAGAAATGCGCCTGGAGCTGTTCGAGAAGGTCAACCAGCTGGGCATCGGCGCCCAGGGCCTGGGTGGCCTGACCACCGTGCTCGACGTGAAGATCATGGACTACCCGACCCACGCCGCCTCCCTGCCGGTGTGCATGATCCCCAACTGCGCCGCCACCCGTCACGCCCACTTCGTGCTCGACGGCAGCGGCCCGGCGTCGCTGGAAGCGCCACCGCTGGACGCCTACCCGGAAATCGTCTGGGAAGCTGGCCCATCGGCTCGCCGCGTCAACCTCGACACCCTGACCCCGGAAGACGTGCAGAGCTGGAAACCGGGCGAAACCGTGCTGCTCAACGGCAAGATGCTCACCGGTCGCGATGCGGCACACAAGCGCATGGTGGAAATGCTGAACAAGGGTGAAACCTTGCCGGTGGACCTCAAGGGTCGCTTCATCTACTACGTCGGCCCAGTCGACCCGGTAGGTGACGAAGTCGTCGGCCCGGCCGGCCCGACCACGGCCACGCGGATGGACAAGTTCACCCGCCAGATCCTCGAGCAGACCGGCCTGTTGGGCATGATCGGCAAATCCGAGCGCGGCCCGACCGCCATCGAAGCGATCAAGGACAACAAGGCCGTCTACCTGATGGCCGTCGGCGGTGCCGCGTACCTGGTGGCTCAGGCGATCAAGAAATCCAAGGTCCTGGCGTTCGCCGAGCTGGGGATGGAAGCGATCTACGAGTTCGAGGTCAAGGACATGCCGGTGACCGTTGCGGTCGATAGCAAGGGCGAGTCGGTGCACATCACCGGCCCGGCCATCTGGCAGAAAAAGATCAGCGACAGCCTGGCGGTCGAAGTGCAGTAACAGGCACTTTGGTGTCATGACCAAGGCCGGTGGGCGACAAGCTCACCGGCCTTTTTTTGTGCGTTTAGCAAACCCTGTCCTCTCAAGGTTTATACCCATCATTCAGGTAACCTGAGCCTCCGCCATCGCGAGCAAGCTCGCTCCCACACGGGGTCTCAGGTGACCACAACACCTCAATCCACCACCCATCCCCTGTGGGAGCGAGCTTGCTCGCGATGGCGGTGGTGCAGACTCCAAGACGTTCCACCATGCTATCGTGCCCGCCCGACTTTCCACTGGTTTACGCCAGCATGCTGCCAACTACCCGTACCTTGCGCCTGTCGTTGTACACCCTGCTGATCCTCACCGGAGCGGCCGTAGCCGCCACCCTGGCCATGCGTCACGCCGAACGCCAGGCCTTGGAGGAAGACGCCAGCCGGGCAAGCCAGCAGCTGGCGCTGTACGCCAACTCGTTGCACACCCTGATCGAGCGCTACCGCGCCCTGCCCGCCGTACTGGCGCTGGACCCGGAGTTGCGCTCGGCCCTCACGGGCCCGGTCAGCGCGGCGCAGCAGGACGCGCTGAACCGCAAACTGGAACAGATCAACGGTGCTGCGCAATCGTCCACCTTGGAACTGCTCGACCACAGCGGCCTGGCAGTGGCGGCCAGCAACTGGCGGCTGCCCAGCAGTTATGTCGGGCACAACTATGGCTTTCGCCCCTATTTCCTCCAGACCCGCACCCAGGGCACCGGACGGTTTTATGCGGTGGGCGTGACCAGCGGTATTCCGGGGTACTTCCTCTCCAGTGCAGTGACCGGCGACAACGGTGAGTTCCTCGGCGCGATGGTGGTGAAGCTGGAGTTTCCCGAGCTTGAACGCGAATGGCGCCAGGGCAGCGACACCCTGCTGGTCAGCGATGCCAAGGGGATTATCTTCATCGCCAACCGACCCGGCTGGCGTTACCGGCACCTGCAGCCCTTGGCCGACAGCGACCGCGCCGAACTCAAGGCCACCCGCCAATACGACAAGCAACCGCTGCAACCCCTGGCCTTTGAGCCCCTGCGACACTTTGACGACAACAGTCGCCTGGTCCAGGTCGAAGCACCCGATGGCCCGGCGGACTACCTGTGGGAATCCTTGCCGTTGACCGCCGAAGGCTGGACGCTGCATTTGCTGCGCCGCCCGCAGATCGCATTCGAAGACCGCCGCAATGCCGGGCTCGCCGCCGCCGGCTTGTGGTTGGCGCTGGTGTTCCTGCTGTTGTTTCTCAACCAGCGCTGGCGCCTGGCAAAACTGCGCCAGCGCAGCCGCGAAGAGCTTGAACGCTTGGTGGAAGAGCGCACCCGGGATCTGCGCACGGCCCAGGACGGATTGGTGCAATCGGCCAAGCTGGCGGCTTTGGGGCAGATGTCGGCGGCCCTGGCCCATGAAATCAACCAGCCGCTGACCGCCCAGCGCATGCAACTGGCAACCTTGCGTCTGCTGTTGGATCACGGCCGGGTCGACGATGCCTACAAGGCCCTCAAGCCGGTAGACGAGATGCTGACCCGCATGGCTGCCCTCACCGGCCACCTGAAAACCTTCGCCCGCAAAAGCCCCAGCGGCCTGCGCGAACGCCTGGACCTGGCGACGGTGGTCGACCAGGCGCTGCAACTGCTGGACACGCGCCTGCGGGACGAGCAGGTCAGCACTGTGCTGCACCTGACCCGCCCGGCGTGGGTACGTGGCGATGCGATCCGCCTCGAACAGGTGTTGATCAACCTGCTGCGCAACGCCCTCGACGCCATGGCCGAGCAACCCCTCAAACGCCTGGAAGTGCGCCTGGAAGCGGATGACCAATTGTGGCGCCTGACCGTCAGTGACAGCGGTACCGGCATCGCGGAAGAACACCTAGCCCAGGTGTTCGACCCCTTCTTCACCACCAAGGCAGTGGGCGACGGCCTGGGCTTGGGACTGGCGGTTTCGTTTGCGATCATTCATGAATCCGGCGGGCGACTGACGGCGGACAACCATGAGAATGGCGCGGTGTTCTGCGTGACCTTGCCCATCGACCAGGAGGCGCAACTGCATGCTTAGCCACTCCACATTAAAAAAGGTCATGCTCGTCGACGACGAAGTCAGCATCCGTAGCGCCGTCGAGCAATGGTTGAGCCTGTCGGGGTTCGACGTGCAGTTGTTCAGCCGCGCCGAAGAATGCCTGGCGCAGTTGCCCGAGCATTTCCCCGGGGTGATCCTCAGCGACGTGCGCATGCCCGGGCTCAGTGGCCTGGAACTGTTGGCCGAAGTGCGCCGCCGCGATCCGGACCTGCCAGTGATTCTATTGACCGGCCATGGCGACGTGCCGATGGCTGTGGAAGCCATGCGCGACGGCGCCTACGACTTCCTGGAAAAACCCTTCAGCCCCGAAGCCCTGCTCGGCAGCCTGCGCCGAGCCTTGGACAAGCGCACGCTGGTGCTGGAGAACCGCCGCCTGCATGAGCAGGCCGACGCCAAGGCCCGGCTCGACGGGACGCTGCTGGGGGTATCGCGGGCGCTGCAAAACCTGCGGCGCCAGGTGCTGGACTTGGCAACCCTGCCGGTCAATGTGTTGATCCGTGGCGAAACCGGCAGCGGCAAGGAGCTCGTCGCCCGTTGCCTGCACGACTTCGGCCCGAGGGCCAGCAAGCCCTTCGTCGCGTTGAACTGCGCGGCCATTCCCGAACCTTTGTTCGAAGCGGAACTGTTCGGCCATGAAAGCGGTGCGTTCACCGGCGCCCAGGGCAAGCGCATCGGCAAGCTCGAATACGCCGATGGCGGCACGTTGTTCCTCGATGAAATCGAGAGCATGCCCCTGGCCCAGCAGGTCAAGTTGCTGCGGGTGTTGCAGGAGCAGAAGCTCGAACGCCTGGGCTCCAATCAGAGCATCAATGTGGACCTGCGCATCATCGCCGCCACCAAACCCGACCTGTTGGATGAAGCCCGGGCCGGGCGTTTTCGCGAAGACCTGGCCTATCGCCTGAACGTCGCCGAACTGCGCCTGCCGCCGCTTCGGGAACGGCGCGAAGACATCCCCTTGCTGTTCGAGCATTTCACCCACAGCGCCGCCGAACGCCTGGGCCGCGCTGCCGCGCCCCTGAGCGGTCCGCAATTGAGCCATCTGCTCAGCCACGACTGGCCGGGCAACGTCCGTGAACTGGCCAACGTTGCCGAGCGCCAGGTGCTGGGGCTGGATCAACCCCTTGCCTTGGAGAGCGAGCCCGGCCAGTCCCTCGCCGCCCAGCAGGAAGCCTTCGAAGCCCAATGCCTGCGCGCCGCCCTGACGCGGCACAAAGGCGATGTGAAAGCGGTGCTCGAAGAACTGCAACTGCCACGCCGCACCTTCAATGAAAAGATGCAGCGGCATGGGTTGAGTCGGGAGATGTTTTTGTAGGGGGAGCTGAATTTTCTGCGCCTGTTCCGGCCTCATCGCGAGCAAGCTCGCTCCCACACTTTATCCTGTGTACACATGACCCTGTGGGAGCGAGCTTGCTCGCGATGAGGCCAGCACAAACAACACAGTCCCCTTCAAGTAAGCGGATTCCCGCTCACGCCGAATCCAAAACAAGCGGATTTCCGCTCACTCAACGCCAAAAACCCCTCTAGACCGGCCCTCCACCCTGTGGCACGGCTCCTGCTATAGCTCTGGCAGGCTGCGTTCCTACGCGCTCCACAAAAACAATTAAACGAAGGATCCTTCAATGGATAACTCCAACGCCCTGCCCATTGGGTCGGCTGCCGTGCCCGCCCGTGAAAGAACCACCGCCAGCCGGATCAAATCGATTTTCAGCGGCTCGGTCGGCAACATGGTCGAGTGGTATGACTGGTACGTCTACGCCGCTTTCTCGTTGTACTTCGCCAAAGCCTTCTTCCCGAAAGGCGACACCACCGCCCAGTTGCTCAACACCGCCGCGATTTTCGCCGTGGGTTTCCTGATGCGCCCGATTGGCGGGTGGTTGATGGGCCTGTACGCTGACCGCGCCGGTCGCAAACGGGCGCTGATGGCCTCGGTGTACCTGATGTGCTTCGGCTCGCTGATCATCGCCCTGAGCCCCGGCTACGAAACCATCGGCGTCGGCGCGCCGATCCTGCTGGTATTCGCCCGTCTGCTACAGGGTCTGTCGGTGGGTGGCGAATACGGCACCTCGGCGACCTACCTGAGCGAGATGGCGACCAAGGAACGTCGCGGCTTCTTCTCCAGCTTCCAGTACGTGACCCTGATCTCCGGCCAGCTCATCGCCCTTGGCGTGTTGATCGTGTTGCAACGGTTCCTCACCACCGAAGAGCTGTACGCCTGGGGCTGGCGCATTCCATTCGCCATCGGCGCGTTGTGCGCGGTGGTGGCGCTGTACCTGCGTCGTGGCATGGAAGAAACCGAGTCGTTCACCAAAAAGGAAAAAGCCAAGGAAAGCGCCATGCGCACCTTGATGCGCCATCCCAAGGAACTGATGACTGTGGTCGGCCTGACCATGGGCGGTACGCTGGCGTTCTACACCTACACCACCTACATGCAGAAGTACCTGGTGAACACCGTCGGCATGAGCATCTCCGACTCCACCACCATTTCCGCCGCCACGCTGTTCCTGTTCATGTGCCTGCAACCGTTGATCGGCGGGCTGTCGGACAAGGTCGGGCGGCGGCCGATCCTGATCGCCTTCGGCATCCTGGGCACGCTGTTCACCGTGCCGATCCTCACCACTCTGCACACCATCCAGACCTGGTGGGGCGCGTTCTTCCTGATCATGGCCGCGCTGATCATCGTCAGCGGCTACACCTCGATCAACGCCGTGGTGAAAGCCGAGCTGTTCCCCACCGAAATCCGCGCCCTGGGCGTCGGCCTGCCCTACGCACTGACCGTGTCGATCTTCGGCGGCACCGCTGAATACATCGCGCTGTGGTTCAAGAGCATCGGCATGGAAACCGGCTATTACTGGTACGTCACGGCGTGCATCGCTGTATCGCTGCTGGTCTACATCACCATGAAAGACACCCGCAAGCATTCCCGGATCGTGACCGACTGACATCCTGATTGCAGCAAATGGAAGGGGCGCACCTGAACAGGTCCGCCCCTTCTTTTATTGCGCATGTATGAAGATTTATCTGACATTAATCTCTGGTTAATGCCTGCCCTCCATCCTCATTCTCAACAAAAGACAGTCCGCCATGGCGGTGAGGAGGATTCCCTTCCGTTCCGAGACGACCGCATACATATCTAATTAATCGATTTGTTTAAGCGTTTTTTTGCGCTTTTTAATCAAATTAACAAGCGTAATATGAATTCCACACCCAAGGCACTTAACGCCAACCACTCTGGAGCACGACCATGAAAACCAAACTGATCCTTGCCCTGACCCTGTCCGTACTGGCTGCCAACACCTTCGCCGCCGATGGCTTCGACCGCACCAGCTCGGCGATTGCCGCTGACGGATACGACCGCACTGGCACCGCCACTGTTGCTGCTGATGGTTACGACCGTACCGGTGGCGCTACCGTTGCTGAAGATGGTTTTGATCGCACTAACGGCGCTACCGTCGCTGAAGATGGTTTCGATCGCACTGGCGGCGCTACCGTCGCTGCTGATGGCTTCGACCGCACTAACGGCGCTACCGTCGCTGAAGATGGTTTCGACCGCACCAACGGCGCTACCGTTGCTGAAGATGGTTTCGATCGCACCAACGGCGCGACCGTCGCTGAAGATGGTTTCGATCGCACCAACGGCGCTACCGTTGCTGAAGATGGTTTTGACCGCACTAACGGCGCTACCGTTGCTGAAGATGGTTTCGATCGCACTAATACTGCTGCCATCAGCTAATCCGATAACGACACCCTTACAGCCCGGCCTCGGCCGGGCTTAGTTGTTTTTGGGGTATGGGAATTGCACAGCCTCAAGAAACGGATACAGTTTTTCTGATTCAAGAGATCAATGTGGGAGCGAGCTTGCTCGCGATAGCGTCGGATCAGCTTGCATCAATTGGTGAATGCCAGACCGCTATCGCGAGCAAGCTCGCTCCCACATTGGATCACCGGCAGCCAAAAAACCGCGTTCGGCGCGGCCAGTGCTGACAAAGTCCTTGCCCCGCTGCACTATTGCCGACATCTCCTTGAATTCGACTGGACCCGCAGCCCCATGCCCGACGACATCCACTACTACGAACCCGCCCAAGGCCACGGCCTGCCCCACGACCCGTTCAATGCCATCGTCGGCCCGCGTCCCATCGGCTGGATTTCCTCCCAGAATGCCGAGGGTCGCCTGAACCTGGCGCCCTACAGTTTCTTCAACGCCTTCAACTACATCCCGCCAATCATTGGTTTTTCCAGCGTCGGGCGCAAAGACAGCCTGAACAACATCGAACAGACCGGCGAGTTCGCCTGGAACCTGGCCACACGCCCGCTGGCCGAGCAGATGAACCAGAGCTGCGCGATGGTCGCGCCAGAGGTCAATGAGTTCGAACTGGCGGGTTTGACAGCGGCGGCGTCGCGGGTGATCCAGGTGCCGCGGGTGGCTGAAAGCCCGGTGTCCTTCGAATGCAAGGTCACGCAAATCATTCAGTTGCAACGGGCGGACAAGGGATTGGTGCCGAGCTGGCTGATCCTCGGCGAAGTGGTCGCCGTGCATATCGCCAAGTGGCTGTTGAAGGATGGGGTGTACGACACCGCCGCCGCCGAGCCGATTCTGCGCGGCGGCGGGCCGGCGGATTATTTCCAGGTGGGGCCTGAGGCGTTGTTCAGGATGCATCGCCCGAAGTAGAAGGTTGCCCATCGCACCCTTGTGGCGAGGGAGCTTGCTCCCTCGCCACAAAAGCACTCTCATCAAGGTGGATTTACCAAACCAACCCACCATCCTCGCTGACGCCCTGAAGATGGGTTAGCTGCACGGCAGCGGCGTCATCGGCTTCGGTCGCAGTCTTGAAGCCTTGGTCTTCAAGCACCTTGTTAAAGCGCGGTGCACCGGAACCACCGATGGCCTTGGTGGCAATGGCGGCATGGTAGCCGCCGCCTTCCTTGGGGATCACAGCAGAAACAGCTTCAAAGGTGTCAAAGGCTTTACGTGCCATGTTTGTGCATCCTGGCGGTGGAAAATAACCGCCATTAAACCTTCAACCAGCCAGTTTGTGTACCTGCGCCAGGCAGCCTTCGGTCGCTTGGGCGGCGGACACGTCCCTGAAGGTGTGAAAATCCAGGCTGCTCACCACCAGCGCCTGCACCAGCTCGGCAAAAATCGCCATGGCCGGGGAATTGAAGTAGGCATCCATCGCCGGCTGATTGACCCAGAGCCCGGACACCAGCCACAAATCGGCGTCGCACTGCGAATGTTGCAAGGCGAAGTGCAGGCAACCGGGCGCTTCGCGCGAAGGCGCGATCAGTGTACTCAGGCGTGCCCCCAACTGCTTCGAGCAACCGGCACGAGCACGGACAAAAGCCATGTGACTGACGGGGATCTGTGTAGACATGTTCAACCCTCCCAGGTCATCCGTTGTGCAGCCGGGGAGAGGCTGCGACAGGTTCAAAGGTTAAGCGCGCCGACGCCAGCTTCGTTAGTCGATTCCTGCCGACCCATTGCACAATCCTGCCCCCGCACAGGACAAAATCCGCCATTGATCCGGTTGGAACCCGGGAAGTTGAAACAAAAGGTTTCAAGCAAGTTTCGGCCACGTTGCACAGTCCTGGCCCCCAGCACCGTGCAGGATCAGGCAAGCTTTCGACAGGATGTGGCTACCGCTGGCCCTTGCACAAACATAAGCTCTGCTCATCGCTCTCTATCATTCTTCGAGGATTCCGGCATGTCGCCTCTCGACCAAGCCCAGGTCCCGCTGGACACCTTTCTGGAACAACAGCGCGCTGAACTGGCGTCGATCATCGACCGCAACACCAGCGAAGACGGCAGCTACGCCACGGCCATCGGCTCGCTGCACCTGTCGCGCCACAGCAAGCCCCAGGCGTTTGCCCCGGTTCTGGCACAACCGGCGCTATGCATCATGGCCCAAGGCAGCAAACAGGTGCGCCTGGCCGATGAATTGTTCAACTACGACCCGCTTCATTACCTGGTGGTCTCGGTGTCGATGCCGTTGAGTGGTTGCATCGCCAACGTGTCGCCCGAACAGCCGATCATGGCCTTGCGCCTGGATATCGACCCGGCGGAAATCACCGCGTTGATCGCCGATGCCGGCCCGCTGGGTGTGCCAACCCGCCCCGCCGGACGCGGCCTGTATGTCGAACGCCTGGACACGCCGATGCTCGACGCCGTGCTGCGCCTGGCACGATTGCTGGACAGCCCGAAAGACATCGCCATGCTCGCGCCGCTGGTGCGTCGGGAGATTCTGTATCGCCTGCTGCGCAGCCCACAGGGCTATCGGCTGTACGAAATCGCCATCGCCAACAGTCAGAGCCATCGCATCAGCCAGGCGATCAAATGGCTCAATGGCCATTTCGAACAGCCGTTGCGCATTGATGACCTGGCCCGGGAAGTGAACCTCAGCGTCTCGACCCTGCATCACCGCTTCAAGGCCATGACGGCCATGAGCCCGCTGCAATACCAGAAGCAACTGCGCCTGCAGGAAGCCCGGCGACTGATGCTCGCCGAAGGGCTGGAAGCGTCGGCAGCGGGGTATCGGGTGGGTTATGAAAGCCCGTCGCAGTTCAGCCGCGAGTACAGCCGGTTATTCGGCGCGCCGCCGTTGCGGGACCTGGCGCGGTTGCGGATGACCGTCTGATCCGGGTTTTGTGTTGACTGGGCCGGCCTCATCGCGAGCAAGCTCGCTCCCACATGGGGTCTGTTGTGAATAGAGAATCTATGTTCAATGAAGATCCCCTGTGGGAGCGAGCTTGCTCGCGATGAGGCCAGTAAAAACCCCTCAACATTTCGATGTCCAAACACCCTGGTCAATCTCAATCAATGTCGGGCCTTGCCGCTCACGGGCCGCCAGCAACGCGACGCGCAGTGATTCTACCCCTCCGATGGTTTCGGCAGCGCAGCCCAGAGCCTTGGCGACGCCGATGAAATCCGGGGTGTAGATATCCACACCCACTGGCTCGATGGCGCGGTTGACCATGTATTTCTTGATCTCCTCATAACCCTGGTTATTCCACAACAGCACGATCACGGGCGTGCACGCCTCCACGGCGCTGGCCAGTTCCGGCAGGGTGAATTGCAGCCCGCCGTCGCCGATCAGGCACACCACGGGCGGGCGACCGTGGCCCCGGTCCTGGCCGCCGAGCCAGGCGCCGATCGCCGCCGGCAACGCATAGCCGAGGGTGCCGTAGCCGGTGGATGAATTGAACCAGCGGCGCGGTTGCTCCAGGTTGAAGGTCAGGTTGCCGCTGTACACCGGTTGGGTGGAGTCACCGACGAATACCGCGTCGGGCAACGCCTGCAAAACAGTCTTCAGAAAGACCGTCTGGGCGCGGGTCGGCGCGTCCCAGCCGCCTTCAAGATCGGCGCGCAACCGAGCAGCGCGAGCCGAGCCCCAATCGGCGCGGCGCTCGGCCAGGGTTTGCAGATTCAATTCATCGAGCAAGGCCCGGGCAGCGATGCGGGCATCGGCCACCAGCGCCAGCCGCGGTGGATAGTTGCGCACGGTCTGGTCCGGATCGATGTCGATGCGCAGCAGCGCACCCGGGATCTCGAAGCCGCCGGCGAAGGTAACGTCGTAATCGGTCTCGGCCAGTTCGGTGCCGATGGCCAGCACCACATCCGCCTCGGCCACCAATGCACGGGTGGCGACCAGGCTCTGGGTCGAGCCGATCAGCAAGGGATGCCGGGACGGCAACAGGCCCTTGGCATTGATGGTCAATGCCACCGGCGCGCCGAGGCGTTCGGCCAGTTCGGTCAATTCCACCGCCGCGTCGATGGCACCACCACCGGCGAGGATCAAGGGACGTTCGGCCGATGCCAATTTTTCCGCCATGTGCGCCACGGCACTGGGCGCGGCACCGGCACGGCTGATGTCGACCGGCGTGCTGGCGAGCAAGGCATCGGCGTCTTCAACCAGCACGTCCAACGGAATTTCGATGTGCACCGGCCGTGGACGCCCGGCCTGGAACAAGGCGAACGCCCGGGCCAATACGCCGGGCAGTTCAGCGGCGGACATCAGTGTGTGGGAAAACGCCGCGACCCCGCCCACCAGCGCGCTCTGGTTCGGCAGCTCATGCAGTTTGCCGCGCCCGCCGCCCAATTGATTGCGGGCCTGTACGCTGGAGATCACCAGCATCGGGATCGAATCGGCGTAAGCCTGGCCCATGGCGGTGGCGATGTTGGTCATGCCGGGGCCGGTGATGATGAAACACACCCCTGGCTTGCCCGTGACGCGGGCGTAGCCGTCGGCCATGAAGCCCGCGCCCTGTTCGTGACGCGGGGTCACATGGCGGATGCTGGAGCGGGCCAGCCCGCGATACAACTCCACGGTGTGCACGCCGGGGATGCCGAATACCTGCTCCACGCCATAGCCTTCGAGTAACTTGACCAATACTTCGCCACACGTTGCCATTGCCACTGCCCTTTTCTTGTCTTGGACGGAGCCCCGCGCAACACGCGGCGGGCCTCCTTGGTGTTTGGGAATGGCGTTATTGGAACGGTCGAGCCATAGCGGCAACAATGGATAAAAAGTCATACTAGCCATGTCTTCACGTCATGGCTGGGCTCCACATGAAACGACTCCCCCCGCTTCCAGCGCTGCACACGTTTCTGATCACGGCCCAATGCTGCAACTTCACCCGGGCCGCCGAACAGTTGCACATTACCCAGGGCGCGGTGAGCCGGCAGATCGCCGGGCTGGAAAGTCATTTGGGTTATGCGCTGTTCCTGCGCCAGGCACGCGGCCTGAGCCTGACCGCCGAGGGCGTGGCCTGGCTACCTCGGGTGCAGCAGGTGTTCAGCCTGATCGGCGAGGCGGTGGATCAGATCGGTGAGAAGCGCCAGACCCTGCAGCTCAAGGCCC
The DNA here is from genome assembly GCF_030064125.1 of Pseudomonas sp. G2-4. Taxonomy (NCBI): domain Bacteria; kingdom Pseudomonadati; phylum Pseudomonadota; class Gammaproteobacteria; order Pseudomonadales; family Pseudomonadaceae; genus Pseudomonas; species Pseudomonas sp. G2-4. Next base: position 5,208,568 of record NZ_CP125957.1, read on the forward strand.
CGACCTGTGTGATGCGCTGGTTGCTGCCGCGCTTGCTGCAATGGCAGAAGGAACGGCCGGACGTGCCGGTGGAATTGACCGCCACGGCCAGGCATGGGGTGGATTTCCACCGCGAAGCCTTCGACGCTGCGGTGGTCTATGGCACGCCACCCGACGCCTCACTGGCATGCCTGCACCTGTTCGATGAACAGCTGACGCCCGTCTGCTCCCCTCCGCTCCTGCAAGGCCCCGTGCCGCTGCGCTCGCCTGCCGATCTGCAACAACACTTGCTGCTGCACCCCACCCGTGACGAACGCGACTGGAACGCCTGGCTGGAGGTGGCGGGTGTGCACTTGGGTAATGTCAGCAAGGGCCAGCATTTCGAAACCCTGGACCTGGCGATGTCCATGGCGTCCCAGGGTACGGGGGTGGCGATTGGCGACTGGTCGCTGATCGGCGACGACCTGAACGCCGGCAGGCTGGTGATGCCGTTCGAACTGAAGGTCAAGACCGGGCTGGGTTATCACCTGGTGCATCCACGCAAACCCGAGGCATCGGGGCCGTTGCAGGAATTGCTGGGGTGGTTGGTGGGGCAGGCTCGGGGGCGGTAGGACCACTCTCTCTGGAAAAACACAGTCCCCCGTGGCGAGGGAGCTTGCTCCCGCTGGGCTGCGAAGCAGCCCCCTAGGATCTGCCAGACACATCGAGTTGCCAGAGTGTTATTGGGGCTGCTGCGCAACCCAGCGGGAGCAAGCTCCCTCGCCACATTTGGATCTCACCCGCCTCAAGTGATCAGTACGGGCTTGTCAGAGCAAATTCGGCGCCTGCACCGGTTCGATCTGCGCCCAGTGCGAGGTGTCTTCGCGATGCTGCTGCAGGTAGGGCAACACCGCCCCCAGCAACGGCGCCTTGAACGCATCCTGGAAGCGGTGGGCCAGGCCCGGGATCAGCTTCAACTGGCTGCCTTGGATATGCGCCGCCAGATGCACACCGTGCATCACCGGCAGCAACGGGTCAGCAGTGCCGTGCACGACCAGGGTCGGTACCCGCAGTTGATTGAGCAGCGCCACCCGGCTCGGCTCGGCCATGATCGCCATGATCTGGCGCTTCACGCCCTCGGGGTTGAAGGCCCGGTCATAGGACAGGGCCGCCTGATGCAACAGCGCCTGACGGTCGTCGACCACCATCGGGCTGCCCAGGGCCGCCAGCAGATCAGCCTGCTGTTCAAGGGCCATTTCGCGATTCGGCGCACCGCGCCGGGACAACAGTTGCACCAACCGTTCGCTGGGGGCGGGCAGGCCTTGGGCGCTGGAGCTGCTCATGATCAGCGTCAGGCTTTCGACCCGCTCCGGCGCCATGGCCGCCATGTGCTGGGCGATCATCCCGCCCATGCTCGCGCCCAGTACGTGAAAGCGTTGCACGTGCAACGCCTCCATCAACCCCAGCCCGTCGCCGGCCATGTCAGTCAGGGTATAAGGCGCGGCCACGGGCAAGCCGAGTTTGTAGCGCAAGGCTTCAAAGGTCAGGTTGGCGCTGCCGGGGGCCTGGCGCCAGGTGGACAAGCCCACGTCGCGGTTGTCGTAGCGAATCACCCGGAAACCCTGCTCGCACAGGGCGACCACCACTTCGTCCGGCCAATGGATCAACTGCCCGCCCAGCCCCATGACCAGCAGCAACGCTGGATCCGAGGCACGACCAATGCTCTGGTACGCCAGGCTTACCTGGTCCAGATCGACCCGTTGGGTCGCGACATTGACATCACAACGAGACGCCGCAAACGACGGCAGGCCGCAGAACAACGCGGCCAGAAAAATGAATACACGCATGAAGAAACACCGAAACGCAGAACCCCAGTAGAGCGCGAGTCTGATGAAGTTTGTTAAAGCGCGCTGCCACAGTTGCGTGACAGTTTGATGAAGATTGCCGAGTGGTTGCCATGCTGACCTGAAACCAGCGGTAAACGGCGGGCGCTTGTTTCCTCAAGGTGAAAAAGAAGGCCTCTTGTCGACAGTTCGTCCTGCATGAGACAAACTCAACCTTTTCGTACTTTCCACAAGTTTCCCTCATGGAGCCCCCGGTGCTTGAAATCCGCCACCTCAAGACTCTGCACGCACTGCGCGAGGCCGACAGCCTGGTCGAAGCCGCCGAACGCCTGCACTTGACCCAGTCCGCCCTCTCCCATCAGTTCAAGGAACTGGAGGAACGCCTGGGGATGCAATTGTTCGTGCGCAAGACCAAACCGGTGCGCTTCACCAGCGCCGGCTTGCGCTTGCTGCAATTGGCCGACGCCACCCTGCCCTTGCTGCGCGGCGCCGAACGAGACATCGCGCGCTTGGCGGGTGGCACCGCCGGGCGTTTGCACATGGCGATCGAATGCCACAGCTGCTTTCAGTGGCTGATGCCGACCATCGATCAGTTCCGCGATGCCTGGCCGGAAGTCGAACTGGACCTGGCCTCGGGCTTCGCCTTCGCTCCGCTACCGGCCCTGGCCCGGGGCGACCTGGACCTGGTGGTGACTTCCGACCCGCTGGAACTGGCCGGGATCACTTACGTGCCGCTGTTCACCTATGAAGCGATGCTCGCCGTGGCCAACCAGCATCGACTGGCGGGCAAACCCTACGTCGTGCCCGAAGACCTGGTCAGCGAAACCCTGATCACCTATCCGGTAGAGCGGGACCGACTGGACATCTTCACCCGGTTCCTGGAGCCGGCCGACATCGAACCGGCCCAGGTGCGCACCTCTGAACTGACGGTGATGATGATGCAGTTGGTGGCCAGCGGCCGAGGTGTGTGCGGCATGCCGCACTGGGCACTGCATGAATACAGCTCGCGGGGTTACGTGAAGGCCAAGCGACTGGGGGAAAAAGGCTTGTTCGCCACGCTGTATGCGGCGGTCCGTACCGACATGCTTGATGCGCCGTACATGCGCGACTTTTTGCTGACAGCCAAGGACACGTCGTTTTCGACATTGGATGGGGTCAGTGCGGTTCGGTGATACTCGGTCCTTTGTGGTGAGGGGATTTATCCCCTCACCACAAAGCTCAACAGCCAGGACCGGGTGGTTCTAGAGCTCACGCCACATGTGGATTTTGTCCAGGTAGTCCTCGCCCACCCGTATCGCCTGCGGTTCGAGGCCGTATTGCTTGAAACCGCAGCGCTGGTAGAGCTTCAGGGCCGGGGCGTTGCCGGCCGTGACGGTCAGTTGCACCAGGCGCAGAAAACTGTAGCGGCGGGCTTCGTCGAGGGCCGTTTGCACCAATTGGTAGCCGAGCCCTCGATGGCAATGGGCATCGGTGACGTACATGCCGAACAACGTCACCTTGTGCCGGACCTTTTCCCGAGGCTCCAGGGACAGCCCGACAATCCCCACCAGCTCATCCTCCACAAACGCCCCCAGCAACACATCGAGCCGGCTGGTCAGGCGTGACTCCCACCAGTTGATGGGCAGCGCCGCCCGCTCACTGACGCTGGAGGTGAAGGCTTGCGGATGAAGCGCGTAGGCCTGGAGCATCAAGTGACGATACGCCTCGACGTCGCGCGCCCCCAGCCGTCGAATGCTCACGCCGAACGCCGTTGCTCAAGCATCAGGCGCAGCGCCAACGCCCCCAGCACAAAGCCCATGAAATAGCGCTGGGCCGCCAGCCAGGTGGGGTTGTGGACGAACCACGAGGCAATGCCCGCCGCGAACAAGGCAATCAGCAGGTTGACGCTGAAACTGACGCTGATCTGGGTCAGCCCCAGGATGATGCTCTGGGTGAACAGCGAACCGTGTTCCGGGCTGATGAACTGCGGAAACACCGAGAGGTAAAACACCGCAATCTTCGGGTTCAGGGCGCTGGTGAGAAAGCCCATGGTGATCAACTTGCGCGTCGAGTCCGCTGGCAGCTGCTGGGCCTCGAAGGGTGAGCGCGCCCCCGGCTTCACGGCCTGCCAGGCCAGCCAGAGCAGGTACAGCGCACCGGCCCACTTCAACACTTCATAGGCCATGGGCACCGCCACGAACACTGCCGTCAGCCCCGCTGCCGCCGCGAACATGTGCACGAAAAAACCCGCCACCACCCCCAGCAAGGACGTGACCCCGGCCTTGCGACCCTGGCAGATCGAGCGGGAGATCAGGTAGATCATGTTCGGGCCGGGCGTGAGCACCATCAGCAATGCGGCGACCGCGAAAATCAGCAGATCCGGCAATGGAATCATCGGCAGCAATCCTTGAGTCAGCAGGTTACAAGATGGGTGGCTCGATAAAACGGCAGGATCACCTCGCCTGTCAACGGGGCCAGCAGAAGATCGCTGTCGCCGGCCGGATCGATCCAGCGGACTTCCTCAATTTCAGCGGCGGGAGACACCGGGGCGTCGATGGCCAGTAAAAACACTTCAGCCTGCACGATAAAACCCGGCTCATTGGCGGCCGGCGCGCTGAACGCCCCCAGGTAGTGGGCCTGTGCCGGGTCGATCGTCAGCCCAAGCTCTTCATCCAATTCCCGGACAAGGGCCTGGACCGGTTGTTCATGGGCCTCGATCTTGCCGCCCGGCTGCATGAAAGCCAGGGTGCCGCGCTTGCGCACCAACAGGGTTCGACCGTCCGGGCCGATCAACAGGGCGGCGGCGATGCGGATGAGGGAAGTGGTCATGAGTGATGAAAGCCTTGGGGGGGAAATGCCGGGGAGATTACAGACCAGGGCCGCAGGAGCAAAGCCTTGCCCCCGTTTCAGGCCCCCACACATTCCCCTGTGGGAGCGAGCTTGCTCGCGATAGCGTCCGGCCAGTCAACAATGCAGTCACTGACATTCCGCTATCGCGAGCAAGCTCGCTCCCACAGTTCGAACGGTGACATCTGCAGAACCGCATTACCCCAACATCGGCTTCGGCACCGCAGGGTCTGCTTCCTCTTCCGGGATTTTGACAAACACGCTGTACCGGGCCCCTTCCATCGATTCGAAGGCGATGAGCTTTTCCACCAGCGGGCCGCTCAGGACCTTGCCGGCGTTGAGCAGCAGCATGCCATTGTCGGCGTTGAGGTTGCGAGCCAGGATCATGCCGGGCGCCAGTTCACGGGTGGTCTTGACCTCCACCGTCGGGTCGGACAGGGTCACGTCGTCCAGGTATTCGCCGCAGGCCTTGATGAAGTCCTCGATCATGCTCGGGTCGTACAGCTTGCCAGCGTACTTGCGGATGTAGACCAGTGCTTCGTCGCTGTTCATCTGCCGTTCGAGGATCAACCCGCGCTGCAGTTCGATGAAATCCACCGCCAGTTTCAACAGCCGCGACCCGAATGGAATGGCCTCGCCCTTGAGGTGCTCGGGGAAACCGCTCCCGTCCCAACGCTCCTGGTGATGGCGGATGATCCGTGCCGCGTCTTTCATCGGGTCCAGGGTCATCAGCAGCGACTCGCTCTGCTTCGGATAGGCGCGATACAGATCAAGCTCGCTGTGATGCAGCATGTCGGCGGGCGTGGTCATCATGTTATCGGTCCAGCTCAGCTTGCCGATGTTGTAGAGCGCCGCGGCCATGGTCAGGTCGCGGTCGGTGGACTCGTCGAGGAAGTGCAGCCGGCTGTAGACCCTGATCAACTCGATGATCTGCCGGTTGGTCTGCTTGGCCTTGGGCAGGCGCAGGTTGGCGATCAACGAAAACACTTCGGTGCTGGTCACATAACTGCGCTTGAGCTCGTCATAGGCCAGGTCGAGCATGTCGGCGGTCTGCTGCAGTTCGGAGGTGCGCGAGGCCACGCGTTTTTCCAGGGTGGCGTTCAGCGTCTTGAGTTGCTGGTTCTGCTCGCTGTTCAGCGCTTCGAGGCGCTGGCGTTCGCTTTCGGAATGCTGGTGGGCCAGGGCCTGGCGCAGCGCCTGCACCAGTTCCTCGTCATTCCAGGGCTTGCTGAGGTAGCGATAGAGCTGCCCCTCGTTGATGGCCTTGGTCATCATGTCGACATCAGCATACCCGGTGAGCAGGATGCGCAAGGTCGACGGATAGAGCTTGCGAATCTGCGCCAGCAGCGTGGCGCCATCCATGTTCGGCATGCGGGCATCGGTCATCACCAGGTCGACGGGGCGCTCCTTGAGGATTTCCAGGGCCCTGGCACCACTGTCGGCCAGCAGAATCTCGTACGGCTGGCTGCGCAGCAGCCGACGCAGGCTGCTGAGAATCGACTCTTCATCATCGACCAGCAGCACCGTGGGTTTCCTTGCCGAAACTTCCGGCGATTGATCTTCCATTTTTACCCCCTCCTATTAACCACAACCGTTCTACCGCTCCCCTGAAGAACAGGCTAGTAGATTGCGTTCATTTAGTCACAATTCGCCATCTCTGGCCGAGCGCATCCCCACGAGCCGACTATGCTCTACCCCATGAAGGGCCATGTACAGGCCAGAAGACTCATGCCAGAGAAAGGGATATCAGATGTACCCATGGTTCTATAGTCAGCATCTTCGCGGTGCACGGCCATGAGCCTGCCGATGGAGAAAGGCAATCGGCGGATCCTGATCGTCGACGACACCCCGACCATCCATGAGGATTTTCGCAAGATCCTCAGCCCCCAGGGCACCCCAGAAGACAGCCTGAGCAGTGCCGAAGAGGCCCTGTTCGGCGCGCCAGTGGCGGTCGCCCAGCAGCGATTCGAGCTCGATTCGGCCTTCCAGGGCATGGAAGCCCTGAATAAGGTGGAATCGGCCCTGGCCGAGGGGCAGCCCTACGCCTTGGCCTTCATTGACATGCGCATGCCCCCGGGCTGGGACGGTCTTGAAACCATCGAACGGCTGTGGCGGGTCGATCCCAAGCTGCAAGTGGCCCTGTGTACCGCTTACTCGGATTATTCCTGGGAAGACATCGCCGAGCGCCTCGATCTGGGCGACCGGTTGCTCATCCTGAAAAAACCCTTCGACGCCATCGAAATCCGCCAGATGGCCAGCGCCCTGACCGTCAAATGGCAAATGACCGAAGACGCCGCGCTGAAAATGGACATGCTCGAACGAGCGGTGGAAGAACGCACCCGGGAGCTGGCAGACGCCAACATCATCGTGCAGAACAGCCCGACCATCCTCTATCGCCTGCGCGGCGAGCCGCCATTCCCATTGATGTACATCTCCCACAACATCACCAAGTTCGGCCATGTGGCGGCGCAACTGATCAACTCGCCAGACTGGGGGCAAGTCCTGATTCACCCCGATGACCGGAGCAAAGTCGACACCGCCATGGTGCGCGTCCTGGGCCGCGACACTGCGGGCGCTTCGATTGAATTTCGCATGCGCACGGGCGACGACACGTTCCGCTGGGTGGAGAACCGCTACATCCCGGTGCGCAACGAGCAAGGCCAGTTGCTGGAAGTCGAAGGCATCATCCTCGACATCACCGAACGCAAACTGGCCGAGGAAAAAATCGCCCTGCTGGCCCGCACCGATGGCCTGACCGGGCTGGCCAACCGCGCCACCATGATCGAACGCCTGCACCAGGCCTTCGCCGCGGCTCGCCGGGGGGCGGCGCCGTTTGCGATGTTTTACCTGGACCTTGACCACTTCAAGCGGATCAACGACACCCTCGGCCACCCCATCGGCGACCTGTTGTTGCAGGAAGTCGCTGCGCGCATCAAAGGCTGTACCCGGGAAAACGACGTGGTGGCGCGCTTGGGCGGCGACGAGTTTGCCATTTTGCAGCTGGATGTCCACGAGGCCACTCATTGCGCCGCCCTGGCGGGCAAGATCCGGGATGCGCTGGTGGCGCCCTACTCCCTGGACGGCAACGACGTGCGCATCTCGGTGAGCATCGGCATCAGCCTGTATACGCCCCAGAGCCTGAGTGCCGACAGCCTGATGGCGCAGTCCGACATGGCCCTGTACCGCTCCAAGGAAAAGGGCCGCAACCAGTACCATTTCCATAACGAGGAAATTAACCAGGAAGTGACGGATCGGGTCGCCCTCGCCAGCGACCTGCGCCTGGCCATCGAACATAACGAGCTGCAATTGCATTACCTGCCGGAAGTCGACCTCGGCACCGGCAAGATCCTCGGCATGGGCGTACAGGTCCGCTGGAAACACCCTCAACGCGGCTGGCTGGAACCAGCGGCCTTCATGCCGGCGGCCGAGAAGACCGGGATTATCATTGGCCTGGGCCATTGGGTGCTGGACCAGGCCTGCCAACAGATGCGCCAGTGGCGCGACCAGGGCGTGGCCCCGCCGGTGATCGCCATCGACCTGTCCCTGACCCAACTCAAGACCGGCCCGGAGCTGATCTACGACGTGCTGCGCACCACCGCGCGCTGGGAGCTGGCCCCCTGGGACCTGCGTTTCGACGTCACCGAAGCCACCCTGGCCCAGACCAAGTGGACCCACAACGACGTGCTGCCGCGCCTGTGCGAATTGGGCGTGCAGATTGCAATCGATGATTTCGGTACCGAGTACTCCTCGTTCGATTACCTCAAGACCTACCGGGTCAATCACCTCAAGCTCGCCCAGCGCTTTCTCGACAGCGCCAACGACGACCCCGAGAACGCCACGACCCTGCGGGCAATCATCAACTTTGCCCGGGATGTCGGCATCGGCATCATTGCCGAAGGTGTCGAAACCCAGGAGCAACGCTCTACGCTGATGTCCAGCGGCGGCGCGATGCAGGCCCAGGGGCATTACTTCAGTACTGTGGTCGACAGCGGCCAGGCCGCCGAACTGCTCAAGGCCGGTACCATCATTCCCACAACCGACCACTGGACCCGACCTGCGAACCAGCTATCGGAGAGCAATCCATGAACCCCATGTCAGTACCTGCCAACCGGCGGATCCTGGTGGTGGACGATACACCGGCAATTCACCAGGATTTTCGCAAGATCCTCAGCCCCGGCGTCAGCACTGATGGATCACTGGACGACACGGAGAGCCTGCTGTTCGGCACGTCCCAGGTCAGCCAGCTGCAATTTCAGATCGACTCCGCCTATCAGGGCGAAGAGGCACTGGAACTGGTCAAGCGCG